>JBAOHO010000022.1 GCA_037045355.1 Candidatus Nanopelagicales bacterium
GACTGCATCGATCAAAGACAGATGAAGCGGCAGATCCAGACCGGGCAGAAAGCGCGTCATACACAGGGGGAGCAGATACAGCGGTAGCAACAGCAGATAGCCCAGCCATAGCCACTGTCCTTCGGTAAGCGGTTGCCCACTCAAAGGCCCACAGCGCAAGCAGCGTTTCACCGACTCGAACATCTGGCCTCTCATATCACGATTCCAGTCGGCTACATCCAACTTGCTATGGATGGCTCAGCAGCGTCCTTACGATTCGGTACGCGGTATGCGCGGGCAACACGAACACCACCGCCACTCGAAGGCCCAGCAAAAAGACGCCCAGGATCATCGATTCCGAAGCTCACCGAACCGTCCGGTGTGATCAGTCCGCCACTTTCCGTGAGTGACCCAAACAGCGTATACAGCAGCAGATAGCAGACCACCACGATCGCAGGGGTCCGTAGCAGCGGGGCACAGCAGCGAAGCATGGATCTCCATGGTGCCACCTCGGGACCGGAGGTAAGGAACGCGAGGAGGAGTGCGTTCCCGATCGGACCTCCAGATGTAAAACGTGTCCGCCCCGCCCAGCTGAACGGCATACCAAACAAATGGGTGGTGCGATAAATTCGCTCGAAGGGAGTCCTCTTTTCCAAACGCTCGCGCTGGTGCAAGCGCAAAACCGGTAGCAGATACTGACACCCCAAAGATCACCGGCCCGCTGTCAATGTCTCCGAATCCATGGTGTCCACTTGCGTATTCACGAATCGCACCGAACCCAAAGAATGTCGATTCGTGCTTGAACAGACCATCGGCCAGAAGCTGCGCGGTGCGACGATCGGCAAAGCCCGCAAAGTACGCAGCAAGTCCAGTTCCAGAGCCGCGTGGTGCATCATGCGGCTTACCAGATCGGGCCCCCATCCGCTGGATGACCAGGCCACTGGCAGCGTCGATCTGCACCCGTTTCACTCGCTCCGCCCAGTGCGCAAGAACTCTGTGATGATTCTCTCCGGTAACTCGACCGTGCACGGCAATCGCCGCTGCCACGGCGGCTACATCGGTGGGATACGCCTCGCCCGGATAGGTTTCAATGAGCCCCGTGGCAGAAGCGAGTAGTCGGCGTTCATACGCAGCGATCAGGGCATCGTGTCGATCCGCAATCGACTTGGGAAAGTTCGGGATCGAGACCACGCCGAGCCATTCCCACAGCGAGTGCAGAGTAGCTGAGGTAGGCGTGTCCGTGCGTTCCCGACAAACTCTCCAGCGCATCTTCCCCATGCCACGCACGCCTGCCGAAGCGTCACGCATCTCCGGCAGAAAACTCTTCTGCGCGGCACGGCTCAACATCGGCACATATCGTTCCTTCCACTCTGGATGCGCCAGACAGAGCTGAGCCAGTCCCAACGCTGTCATTTGATGAGTCACGAGCGCCCACTCACCAGCAAAGCGATTTTTCGCGGTTGTGCTGCGAGCCACATCATCTCGCAGCTCGAACGCAATCAGTTCTTGGGCAAGTGACTGTTGCAGGACCGGATCGCCGCGCAGCCAACGACTGGCATCGCGACCGCACAGCATTGGGGGCACCAGTCCGCACGATCAGCAGAGCAACCAGGAGCGGAAGGAACCAGCGGAGCAGCTTCACAAAGCAATGATATCGCAACTGGCCAAGGTGACAGGATCAAACATCACCAACGCCAGAAGTAGCGACCGTCGGCTCCCCAGGTGATTGGGAAGGTCTGCCGGATGGTGAAGCCGACTCCCAAGCCGCGTGCGAGCTGCTGGGTCCGATCGATGCGGAGCGCAAACGGACTGCCGTTATCATCCCACCACTCCTCCCGCTGGGCGATGCAGGTCTCGCGACTGAAATAGGCATTCGCACAGCGAACAGGTGGGCTCCATCGTTGCCGATGCGCAAAGTGAACGGTGAACGTACTGCCATCGGGATTGGGTCCGCTGATCGTGCCTTCGGCATACAGACAGTATCCGGTGCTAGGAATGTTCCACCTGACATAGTGCTGACGCCCCGCATCCAAGGGAACTGGTGTCATGCCGTTGCAGTTCGCATCACCGATGCTCTCGCTGGTCACCCGCTGTACGTTGCGGGTTGGGAGTCCGGTTCCATCCGAGTACCCATCCACAAGCACCCACTGTCCATCCGCCGAGCGCAGGAACTTTTCACCATAGGAAGGAGGCCAGGAAGCCGGATCTCCCCATGAGATGTCCGATGAGGAAACGCTCTGCGGCGACCACGCCCACTGCCCTGCAACCGTGCCACCAGACCAGAACTGACCCGCTGATCTCGACTGCATCAGCGCATAGTCATCCCATGTCTCCGCACGAGCCATGGGCATCACACCCGCAGACACCAAGAGAACAGCACAGACCTGGAATACTCGACCATTCGACATGTGGGCAGCCTATCACGGGAGCAAAGGAGAAGGCCGGATAAACCGAGTGAACCACTGGATCGCAGTCAGATGGGCGGATTGGGTCTCCATCAGTGCCGCCAGAGCAGAGTATAGAGCATGACCAGTATCAGGAGGACGGCGGCAGTGAGCAGAACATAACGCCCGGTGTGGGTACGAAGGAAGGACGGTCGCAAGCCTGCGAAGTCCTCAGCCCAGCCTTGGAAGTGGACGCCGCACTCGGGACAGGTTGTCGAAGACGCAGCAATCGAGCAGCGACACCTAGGACACAGGACGGCCAGGCCGACAGCCCCGCGATGATCAGGCCGCCGATGGCCAGCGAAATCACGGCCCCACGCAGCAGGTTCGACGTGGAGTCCCCGATTTCGTCGTAAGGGACCCCGTTGATCTTCGAAACAACGGTGATGATCACCACGTAGAGGACCCAGATGCCGATGCCCACCAGAGCATTTGGTTCAACGCGCATGTAGGTGTGTAGACCGGCGAGATCACCGGCGACCAAGGACCTGCGGGGCGATTCGTCCCTGAAACCGCTACGCGCTTGAGTGTTGTGCTATTGCGCCGATTTCTGCACCACATCCGCCGCGACGATGAGCACCTGTCCAGTACACGGGCCTCACCCGGCGTCATTGCCAATATGCGCCACCGCCGCGTCGATCCGCACGTGGCCGGGTTCTGTTTCGGCGTGAGAGAAACCCCTTGATAACCGGCTCTTCTGACGTACCTGTGGGTGTCTGAGCGACCCGGAACGAGGCGCACGCCGCTTCCTGTCTAGGTTTCTGAGCTGTCAAGGAACAGGAACCAGTGACACAGGAGAGCGGCGTGCGTGATGTCAGCCTATGGCGGGCTCTGTTGGGCGTCGAGAAGACGGTGATCGAGCGGCGTCGAGTTCGATGAGGATGCCGAGGTCGCTGGTCGCGCACGTGCGGCCGCGACGAGACGGCACGCGGGACCGGTGCGGGCGTATGCCGGCGCGCGCAGTCCGGGTATGACACCGGGCGCGGGACGCCGGCGGTGGCGAGCGCTGGACCTGGGCACGGTCCGCGGCGATGCTGGAGGCCGACGCCCCGCGGGTGACGCTGCCGCGGTCCATGGGGTGGTGGTCGCAGTCGGTGCCGTGGGCGCGCCACGGCGCCGGGCCACACGCTACGCCTTCGATGAGCAGGTGGCGTGGCTGGCCACCCAGGCGTCGAAGTCCACGGTGACGCAGCTGATGCGGATCGCGTGGCGCACGGTCGGGTCGATCATCACCCGGGTCTGGGCCGACATCGATGCCGCGCAGCGACCGGCTCGACCGGGCTGCGCCGGATCGGGATCGACGAGATCTCCTACAAGCGGGGCCACAAGTACCTGATCGTCGTGGTCGACCACGACACCCGGCGGCTGGTGTGGGCCGCGCCCGGGTCGCGACAAGCGCCACCGTGAGCGAGTTCTTCGACGCTGCTCGGCCCGGCAGCGGTGCGCCGCAGATCACCCACGTCAGCGCCGATGGCGGCGGACTTCATCGACGCCATCGTCGCGCGCCGACTGTCCGGCACGCGGTGCGGGTGCGCCGATCCGTTCCACGTCGTGCGCTGGGCCACCGACGCCCTCGACGAGGTCCGCCGCGACGCCTGGAACGACGCCCGAACCGAGCTCGCAACGAGGCGAACCGCGCGGTCCGCGGCACGGCCACGCGCCGACGCTCCGCCGCGGCCCGGCCAGCGAGCGGGCCAAGGCACTGCAAGGGTGCCCGCTACGCGCTGTGGAAGAACCCCGAGAACCTCACCGACAGCCAGCAGGCCAAGCTCGACGTGGATCGCCGACGACCGACCCCAGGCTGCACCGCGCCGTACCTGCTCAAGGAAGGCCTGCGGCTGGTGTTCCAGCTGCCCTACGACGACGCGGCCGAAGCCCTCGACCGGTGGATCAGCTGGGCCCGCCGCTGCCGCATCCCAGCGTTCGTCAAACTGCAGAAGAGCATCGTCAAACACCGCGCCCGGATCCTGGCCGCGATCGAACACAACCTGTCCAACGGACTCATCGAGTCCACCAACACCAAGATCCGACTGATCACCCGCAATGGCGCTACGGCTTCCAATCTCCCGAGGCCCTCATCGCGCTGGCGATGCTCAGCCCTCGGCGGCCATCCACCGACCCTGCCCGGCCGGCCAATGACCCACGAGATCCGTCAGGAGGGCCCGATAACCAAGGGGTTTCGGGGTGGTCGATACTGGGTTCGAACCAGTGACCCCTCGCGTGTGAAGCGAGTGCTCTACCGCTGAGCTAATCGACCATCTGTGACCCCGGAGGGCCATACATCTGAAGCGTCACGAGAATACACCGCACGATTCGCGCCCCGCCCACTCGACGGGGCAAGCGATGCGGAACAGGGAGGCAGTCAGGGACTAGGACCTGGCGGACCAATGGTCCTATGGTCGGGCGTTCGCAGGTGCGGGACGGTTGACTCAACCACGACCAAGGAGATCGTCGATGAACACGACCACACGTACCGCCATCGCGCTGACCGCAGGTACCGCGCTTCTGTTGATTCCGGTTGGAGTGGGTGCTGCCAAGGATGACAACCGCGCTGAGGTGCGCGTCATCGGGGACTGTTCAGCACGCACCGACTGGAAACTCAAGGCCAAGGAACGTGACGGCGGACTCGAAGTCGAGTTCGAGGTGGACTCGAATCGAGTGGGCCAGACCTGGGCATTTGTGATTTCGCGGAACGGGGCCCAATTCGCCCAGGGCAATCGGCGCACGACGGCCCCCAGCGGATCGTTCAGTGTGGAGCGCCGGACGGTTGGCAGCGAAGGGCCGGACACGATCACGGCACGGTCTCAGAACGTGCGCACCGGTGAGGTCTGTCTGGCCACACTGTCGATCTGACCGGTGGTCCGGACCCCCTGCGGCTTCAGGTCACGGCCCTCGTGAGAACTGCCCTTGCGAGGAGCCCGGTGATTGGTCGGCCGGCGCTTGCTCCTGCCGACGGTCAAGAAGGAACCGAGTGTCGACCCGCCGAGGAAGGGGATCGGTTCCCAAGGGCGGTTGCAGCATCAAGAATCATCCCGTGAACACCACCCAGCCGCTCCAGAAGTCGGTGGGACGCCAGGTGGCGCGAATTCGCGGTCCCGGGCTTCATTGCCCTGGTGGCGTTGGCGATTGTTTCGTACGTCATCGCACAGCGAGTGGCTGCCGACGAGGCGCTGCGGGACGCCACGGAGTTGGCCGAAGTCATGGCCCGAGCAGCAGTGGAGCCGGAGTTGGAGGGGGCCGACCTCACTCGTTCGGTGGGGCTGTCCGGACTGGACAGACTGGCCAGGCAGAAATTGCTGGCTGATCCGGTCGTGGCGATCCGCCTGTGGGCCGACGACGGGACCATTGTGTATGCAACGGAGCCGCGGCTGATCGGCCAACGATTCGAGTTGGGGCCGGATGAACGCGAGATCCTCAACGATGGAGGTATCGCCGCAGAGGTCAGCGACCTCGGCAAGCCGGAGAACCGATATGAACGAGGTTTCGGTGAACTGGTTGAGGTCTACCTTCCTGTTGAAGCCGACGGGGACAACCGCTATCTGTTCGAGATCTACGCCAGTCAGTCCGCAATCGACCAGGCGGCCCAACGGATCATGGCGGCTTTCACGCCAGTTCTGGTGGGGTCACTCGTCGTCCTGACCGGCATCCTGATCGGGCTGGCCTGGCGGATGGCGCGACGACTCCAGCAGGAGAACACGGTGCGGGAGCGGTTGCTGCACCACGCGTTGGACTCCTCGGAGACCGAGCGTCGCCGGATTGCCGCGGACCTTCATGATGGAGTGGTGCAGGATCTGGCAGGGGTCACTTACGCGCTGGCTGCAATGGCGGATCAGGCTGACGACCCCGCAGCTCGTGGCAAACTCGACCGCACAGCGATGACGACGAGGAGCGCAGTGCGCAGTCTCCGATCTCTCTTGCTGGACATCTATCCTCAATCGCTCAGCGAGGCCGGACTGAACGCAGCCCTGGCCGATCTGGTGTCCGGCTTGCCACCTTCAATGCGAGGTGAGGTGTCGATGCCTGATCCGGTCACGTTGGATGACTCCCAGCAATCGGCCATCTATCGGGCAGCCCGGGAATCGATCCACAACGCCGCCCGACACTCGGCGGCGACTCAGGTCCAGGTTGGTGTCAGGCCCCGTTCCGACGGTGGGGCAGTGCTCACGGTCCGCGACGATGGTTCCGGGTTCAACCCCGCGGAAGTCCCTGCCGGGCATTTCGGTATCGCACTACTGCGCGACTTGGCGACGTCGGTCGGCGGCAACTACGCGATCGATTCGAGTCCGGGGCGCGGGACACTGGTCACGTTTGCGGTGCCGGGTCGATGATCCGGGTTGTCGTGGCCGACGACCACGCTGTCATGCGCGAAGGCCTGGTCATGCTGCTGGAGACCCGTGCCGAGATGCAGGTTGTCGCCCAGGCCGAGAACGGTGAACAGGCGGTGGAGCGCGCGATCCGTCAACGCGCCGACGTCGTCCTCATGGATATCTCAATGCCGGTGCTCGACGGTGTGGCCGCAACGCGGCTGCTGTACGACCGCGCACCCGATGTGGCAGTAGTGATCTTGACGACCTTCGCGGACAGCAAGAAGGTCATGGCCAGCCTCGAGGCCGGTGCGGTCGGCTACCTGATGAAGGACAGTGCCGCAGCCGACGTCATCGCCGGAGTCGTGGCGGCGGCGAACGGTGGGTCCCCCTTGGATCCGCGCGTGGCTCGCTCACTGGTCGAGGCGCAGCGGCGCGACCCGGCGCCGCAGAATGACGTGACTCTGACGGTCAAGCAGGGCGAGGTCTTGTCATTGGTTGCCGAGGGCCTTTCGAATCGGCTCATCGCCCGGCAGATGGGCATCTCCGAGAAGACCGTCAAGACCCATCTCACGACGATCTACGCACTGCTGGGGGTGACCGACCGGGTACAGGCTGCGGTTTGGGCGCAACGACACCTACCCACACTGGGCTGGAGCCGGCCCTCAGACTGCTGATCGACCCGCCATCCGTCCCGAACGGAGTAATCGCGGGCGCGTTCGGAGTAATGGCACTTGTCCGATTCGTGTGGGTCCGAACCGTCTGTAAGGGTGAACTTGGGGAGTCACCCGCGCGGCGTCGCCTAATCGTGACCGGCGCGGGGAACATAGGAACCCGCGTGGGCGTCTGAATTGGGCAGGCGCCAGGGGTGCCAGACCGGACTGTGACCTTTTCTACACCGGGGGTCAGGTGTGGTGGTTCGGGTCATGGGCACACCGGGGCTGGGAGGAGCAGACATGAAACCATCACAACCCGCACCGATGCTGTCCAGCGACGTGCTGATGCAGGTTGTCGTCGACGATGACAACCGGGTGTCCATGGCTGCCACGCTCGGTTACACCGCCCTCGATCCCTACGCCGTCTCGGTCACCTTCCGCACCGCGGAGGGAGACATCACCTGGACCTTCGCCCGCGACCTTCTGAAACAGGGCATGAGCGACGCCGTCGGCGAAGGAGACATCCGGATTCGTCCGGCGCACCCGAGCCGGGGCCCGATCTTGAACCTGTCGCTGTCGTCCCCGAGTGGGACCGCCGACATCGAGGCTCCGCGCCACGACGTCGCCGCGTTTCTGGGGGACACGTTCGACATGGTCCCGGAGGGCTCCGAGTGGATGTACCTCGACCTGGACCGCACGATCGACGATCTTCTGGCCGATCCGCTCTGACGTCGTCCTCAGCGCTGGCACCATCCCCACCCTGACGCCACCCGCCCGCTGACGCCATCCCCCTCCGCTGACGCCATCCCCCCCTGACGGGCCCTCGCGCTCGCTCCTTCCCCGCTCCGATGTCACAGCGGATGTGCTCCGAAGCCGGGCAACCGGGCGACCCGAGCCCCCCTACGATGGGGCCATGCGGATCACCTTCGATGGGCGGGAACGCACCGTCGCCGACGACGCCACCGGACAAGACCTGGTCGGAGACGACCGATCAGTGGTCGTGGTCCGGGTCGATGGCGAGTTGACCGATCTCGACCAACCGCTTCCTGCGGGGGCGGTGGTCGAACCTGTCACGGTCGATTCCCCGGACGGACTCAACGTTCTGCGTCACTCGACTGCCCATGTGATGGCCCAGGCCGTCCAGGACCTCTTCCCCGACGCCCGATTGGGCATCGGCCCGCCCATCGCGGACGGTTTCTACTACGACTTCTCCGTCTCGGAGCCGTTCGCCGCCGAGGATCTCGCCGCCGTACAGAAGAAGATGGTGGCGATCGTCAAGAGCGGGCAGCGGTTCGCGCGCCGCGTCGTCGAAGAGGACGAGGCCCGAGCGGAGTTGTCCGCGGAGCCCTTCAAACTGCGGCTGATCGGTAGCGAGGGCGGCGCCGACGTCATGGAGGTCGGCGGCAAGGAACTCACCATCTACGACAACCTGGACCGCACGGGGAATCGGTCGTGGAGCGATCTGTGCCGCGGACCGCATGTGCCATCCACCCGCTACATCCCGCCCAACGCATTCAAAGTGATGCGGTCCGCCGCCGCCTACTGGCTGGGAGACCAGGCGAACGAGCAGTTGCAGCGCTTGTACGGAACGGCGTGGCCCGACAAGGAGCAACTGCAGGCCTACCTGACATTCCTCCAAGAGGCCGAGCGTCGCGACCATCGACGTCTCGGTGCCGAACTCGATCTCTTCTCCTTCCCCGAAGAGATCGGTTCCGGGCTGGCAGTCTTCCACCCCAAGGGTGGTGTCGTCCGAAAGGTCATGGAGGACTACTCGCGGCAGCGGCACGAAGAGGCCGGCTACGAGTTCGTCAACACCCCCCACATCACCAAGGCCGCTCTGTTCGAGAAGTCCGGCCACCTCGACTGGTACGCGGACGGCATGTACCCGCCGATGGACCTCGATGCCGAATACGGCCCCGATGGCGAGATCAAGCGCCAGCCGCAGCAGTACTACCTCAAGCCCATGAACTGCCCCATGCACAACCTGATCTACGGTGCCCGAGGTCGCTCGTACCGAGAACTCCCGATACGGCTGTTCGAGTTCGGCACGGTGTACCGCTACGAGAAATCCGGAGTCGTTCAGGGGCTCACCCGGGCCCGTGGTTTCACCCAGGACGATGCCCATATCTACTGCACCAAGGAACAGATGCCGGCCGAGTTGGACTCGTTGCTGACGTTCGTGCTCGACCTGCTCCGCGACTACGGGCTCGACGACTTCTACCTCGAACTGTCCACCCGTGACCCTGACAAGAGCGTCGGCGGCGAGGAGGACTGGGCCGAGGCCACCCAAGCACTACGCGAGGCGGGAGAGCGCCAAGGGCTGGAACTGGTCATGGACGAAGGCGGTGCCGCGTTCTACGGCCCCAAGATCAGCGTCCAGGCCAAGGACGCCATCGGGCGCACCTGGCAGATGTCGACAAATTCAGGTCGACTTCCAGATGCCGCAGCGGTTCGACCTCGAGTTCACGGCGCCCGACGGTTCCCGTCAGCAGCCGATCATGATCCATCGCGCACTGTTCGGCTCCATCGAGCGGTTCTTCGCGGTGCTGCTGGAGCACTACGCGGGAGCCTTCCCGGCGTGGCTGGCGCCGGTCCAAGTCGTCGGGATCCCGATCGCCGACGATCACATCCCCTACCTGCAAGAGGTGGTGGCTCAACTCAAAGCCCACGGAATCAGAGCAGAAGTCGACACCGGTGCCGACCGGATGCAGAAGAAGATCCGCAACGCTCAGAAACAGAAGGTCCCTTTCATGCTTTTGGCCGGTGACGACGACGTGTCCCGCAACGCGGTGTCCTTCCGGTATCGCAGCGGTGAGCAGAACAACGCTGTTCCCATCGCGGACGCTGTGGCAGAGATCGTCGCAGCCGTTCAGAGAGCGCCGCGCGTGAACGAAGGCGAGCGGGACCCGCACGCGGAGTCGGACATGGCGGACGGGCTCCAGCGGCTGTGGGCTCCGCATCGGATGTCGTACATCAAGGGGGAGGGCAAGCCGGCGGACGACACCGGTGGCGAGCACTGCCCGTTCTGCCGGGCTCCCACTTTGGACGACGACGCCGGGCTCGTTGTGGCGCGCGGGGGCCTGGTCTTCGCTGTGATGAACCTCTATCCCTACAACACGGGCCACCTCCTCATCTGCCCGTATCGCCACATCGCCGATATCACGGAGCTGACGGGCGACGAGTACTCAGAACTCGGTGCGTTCACTCAGCGCGCGATGTCCGTGATCCGCGAAACCATGCAGCCGCACGGGTTCAACATCGGGGTCAATCAAGGACCCGTCGCCGGCGCAGGAATCGCGGCCCACCTGCACGAACACGTCGTCCCGCGTTGGGGCGGGGACGCGAACTTCATGCCGCTGATCGCCCGGACCAAGGTCCATCCGCAGGAGATTCCCGATACGCGGGCGATACTGGCCGCCGCATGGTGACCCTTTGGTGACCTATTCGGCGCCGACAACCCCCACAATGGGCCTGTGAGCAGCTCGACGAAGTCCAAGGTTCCGCTGATCGTCGCGGCCATCGTGGGCGTGCTGCTCGTGCTAGGTGTTCGCCAACTGTTCTCGGGCAGCGACGCTGGAAACAACGGCGCGGGTAACACGGACACGTCAGGTTGCACTCAGGTCACGGTGGCAGCCTCCAGCGAGAAGGCCGCACTGTTGTCGGAGCTGGCCACCGAATACAACGACGAGGGCCGCCAGGTCGACGGCAACTGCGTCGCCGTCACGGTCAACTCCAAGGCCAGCGGCGGGGCCGCCCAGGCCCTCGCCCGGGGATGGCGCGAAGACGTCGACGGACCGCTGCCCACTGTCTGGACGCCAGCCTCGTCGTCATGGGCGGTCATCGTCCAACAGGACCTCGCCGCCGCCGACAAGCCCGACATCATCCCCACCAGCCGGGACTCGATCGCCCAGACACCGCTCGTGATCGCGATGCCGCGACCGATGGCCGAGGCCCTGGGTTGGCCCGACAAGCAGATCGGGTGGCGCGACCTCGCCGAACTTGCCAAGTCCCCGAAGGGCTGGGCCGAGAAGAACCACCCGGAATGGGGCCGGTTCAAACTCGGCAAGACCAACCCGTACTACTCCACGTCAGGTCTCAACGCCACGATCGCCTCCTACTACGCGGCCACCGGGCTCGCCAGTGATCTCACCTTGAAGGACCTGCGCAATCCCAAGACACAGGAATTCGTGCGCAACCTCGAGTCCAGCGTCGTGCACTACGGCGACACGACTCTCACGTTCTTGTCCAACATGGCCAACGAGGCTGCCCGGGGCCAAGGCCTCACCTACGTCAGTGCCGTGACCGTCGAAGAGAAGTCCGTGCTCGACTACAACCGGGGCAACCCGACCGGTAATCCGGCCACCTTGGGCCAAGAACCACCCCCGAGTGTCCCGCTCGCGGCCGTGTACCCCAGCGACGGCACCCTGATCTCCGACAACCCTTGGTTGGTGCTCGATGCCACCTGGGTGTCGCCCGAACAGAAGGCCGCCGCCGCCGACTTCCTGCAGTGGGTGCGCGAGCCGGACCAGCAGCGCCGCTTCACTGAAGCCGGCTTCCGTACCTTCGAAGGGGTTCCGGGGGATGTGATCCGACCGGAGGACGGGATGCTGCCGGCCGGCGCCAAGACCGTTCTCTCGCCTCCCGCCCCGAACGTGCTCGCCGCCCTCCAGCAATCCTGGGACACACTGCGCAAGCGCGCCCACGTGCTGATGGTCATGGACGTCTCGGGGTCGATGGGCGAACCGGTCCCCAGCGCCGGGGCGAACAAGCTCCAGTTGGCGCAACAGGCGGCCATCGGGGCCCTGGACGGATTCGCCCCTGACGACCAAGTGGGTCTGTGGGTGTTCTCGACGGGCCAAGGCGACAACGGGGAGCCGTACCGGCAACTCGTCCCGATCGGTCCTGCCAAGGACACCGTCCCGGTGATGAAGCGGGACATCGCGGAACTGCTGGCTGACGGCGGCACCGGTTTGTACGCGACCTTGCGGGAGGCGCAGAAGGAGAGCCTCAAGACCTTGGACACCGAACGGATCAATGCGATCGTCCTGCTCAGCGACGGCCGCAACGAGTATCCGCCCGACACTGATCTCGACGGGCTACTCGATCAACTCGGCGCCGAGAGCGTCGACACCAGCGTCCGGGTGTTCACGATCGGATACGGCGAAGCGGCGGATACGGAAGCGTTGGAGCGCATCGCCGAGGCTTCCCGCGGCCAGTACTACGAGGCCAACGATCCGACCAGCATCGAGAAGGTGCTCACGAGCGTCCTGTCGAACTTCTGATCCGGGCATACTCACCTCATGGCGGCCGGCGACGAACTGAAGGATCCCTGGGGCTGGTTGGTTGCCGGCGTCAGCGGGGGTCTGGGCTGGGCGGTGCTCGCTGGGGCACTCGGGCCGGTCGCCATCCCGATCGGTCTGGGCATCGGGGCCGCGGTACTCGGCACGAAGGTCGCACTGGGGTCGCGCTCGGGGGCAGAGGCTCCGAAGCGTAAACCCAGCAAGCTGCCCAAACCGCCCCAGCATTCTCCGCAGGCGGCGTTGCTCGCGCGCGCCGGACGTGCTCAGCGGCAGATCAGGACGTTGGCGGATGCCACCGATGACGATTGGTTGACGGGCCATGTCGGTCGGGTCGATGACGAGGTGCTGATCGTCAACGATCGGCTCGCGGATCTGGCCGGTCGGGTCACTGTGGCTGACGGCTCACTTTTCTCCGCCCAACCGGACGTGCTGCACGCCGAGTACCAGCGCGCTGCCGCTTCGGTCGCAGCCGAGGTCGACCCGGCGCTGAAGGCCGAACGGCAGCAGACGCTGACCGCGTTGGAGTCGCAGGTGCAGTCGGTCGACCGCCTCGGGCGTCTGCGCGACACACTGCTGACCCGCATGCAGACCGCCGTGGTGGGCTTGGAGGGACTCGCGTCGCGGATGGGAGAACTGGTGGCCCTGGGTGACGACCCCGTGACCCACGACCACAGCTCCGAGGTCCTGGGCCAACTCACCTCAGACCTCGACAACCTCCGCTCGGGCTTGGCTGAGGCCGAAGCCCTCTCACGTCAGTTGTAGGGCGCGCGGAGAACCTCAAGTCCCGGCGGGCCTTCGCTCCAGGCGAGCCTGTACTTCTCGGCGAGCCTTTGCTTCTCGGCGAGCCTTTGCTTCTCGGCGAGCCTCACTTCTCGGCGAGCAGAGCGGCACGCAGCCGCTCGGGGACGGGCTCGTAGCCGCCGTCAGCCCGCGTGAAGGTCGCCGCCCCATGACTGATGGCCCGCAGGTCGATCGAGTAACGGGTCAACTCGGCCGCCGGCACCACTGCGAGGACCCGGGTCATGCCGCCCTCGAGCGACTCCGACCCGGTCATCCGGCCCCGACGTGAAGCGAGGTCGGACATGACGGCACCGACATACTCGTCGGACACGTCGATCGTGACCTCGGCGACCGGCTCCAGCAGGACTTCACCAGCTGCGATCGCGGCTTCTTTGAGGGCGAGCCCGGCGGCGGTGGCGAATGCCATGTCCGACGAGTCGACGGAGTGTGCTTTGCCATCCACCACGGTGACTTCGATGTCGACGACGGGGAACCCCGACGACAGGCCGGACGCCATCTGCTGCTGGACCCCCTTGTCGACGGACGAGATGAACTGGCGCGGGATCGCGCCACCCACCACCTTGTCCACGAACGAGTAACCTCCGCCGGGTCCCGTGGGGCGCACCTCGATGTCGACAACGGCGTACTGCCCATGGCCACCTGACTGCTTGACCAGCCGACCGTGTCCCTTGCCGGATCCCGCGAACGTCGTGCGCAGCGGAATCTTCACGGGCTGTGCCGTGACCTTGACCCCGAATCGGCGCCGCAGGCGATCGAGCAGGACATCGGCGTGGGTCTGACCCATGCACCACAGGACGACCTGATGGGTCTCGGCGTTGCGCTCGACCCGGACAGTGGGATCCTCGGCCTGGAGCCGGCCCAGGGCGGTCGACAACTTGTCCTCGTCTTGACGGGTGTCCGCGGCCACCGCCAAAGGCAGCAACGGATCGGGCATCAGCCATGGTTCGACGAGCAGCGGTTGGCCCGGATCGCTCAATGTGTCGCCGGTCTCGGCGCGCGACAGCCGCGCCACCGTGACGATGTCTCCGGCCACGCCGGAGGCGACCGGGGTCAAGGTCGATCCTCGCGCGGAGCTGATGGCGCCGGCGCGCTCGTCTTCATCGTGGTCCTCGTGGCCGCGGTCGGACAGGAAATGCCCGGACACGTGCAGCACGGTGTCCGCTCGCAGAGTTCCGCTGAAGACGCGCACCAACGACAGTCGACCCGCGAACTGATCGCTGGACGTCTGAATGACCTCGGCGCACAGGGGACCGTCCGGATCGCACTGAAGTGGCACCGTCGCACCGCCTGAAGGGGCAGTGGCCTTGGGAAGCCCGTGCTCGGCGGGCGTGGGGAACCCGCCGACGAGCAGTTCGAGGACTTCCATGATTCCGACCACACGCTCGGGGCCCACCGACACCGGGAGAACCGGGTGGAAATGCCCCCGGGCCACGGCCTTCTCCAGATCATCGATGAGCATGCCGATGTCGAGGTCCTCGCCGCCGAGGAACCGATCCATCAAGGTCTCGTCCTCGGACTCCGTGATGATCCCCTCGATCAGCGAACTGCGGGCATCGGTGACCAACTCCTGGTGCTGCGGCTCCGATGACCGGACCTGTCGCCTGCCCGAGGAATAGTCGTACACGTTCTGGGTCAACAGGCCGATGACACCGGCCATGGTCTCGTCGTCAGCCAGCATCGGCAGATACATGGGCTGGATCCCATCGCCGAAAGCACGCCGGCACAGGGCGATCTCCTCGTCGAAGTCGGCTTCTTCGCGATCGAGCTTGGTGACGACGACGGCGCGCGGCATCCCCACGGCGGCGCATTCCTGCCACAGCATCGTGGTGCCGGCATCGATGCCATCACCGGCGGCGACGACGAACAACGCGGCGTCGGCCCCCCGTAATCCCGCCCGCAACTCCCCGACGAAGTCCCCGTAGCCGGGAGTGTCCAACAGGTTGATCCGGGTGTTGTCGAACGAGAAGGACAACGGCGTGAGCATCACCGACCGGTCGAGTTCGTGTTCGATGTCCGTGTGATCGGACACGGTCGTCTGCTTCTCCACCGAGCCCCGGGCGTGGATCGCCCCGGCGGCCTGCAGCATCGCCTCTGCCACGGTGGTCTTGCCGGCCCTCCGAAGGCGCCCACTAGGACCACATTTCGGATGGCTGGTTGGCGCATGCGTGACCTCCCCGGACACTGTCGCTGTTCGTCGTCTCACCATAGTGCCGAGGCGGTGGCCACCCACTCATGGCATCCGCCCCCCGGCGCTCATGGCATCCGCCCCCTGGCGCACACCGGGCCGATCAAAGCCGGCGGCGTCGGGGCGCGTCACGCCGCAGTCCTCACACAGCCCGGGGCTACCATCTGCTCAGGCAGCCCGGAAAGCTGCTCAGGCAGCCCGGAAAGGCTCTCGATGCTCAACAACCAGCAAGCCCGCAACGTGGCCTCTCGCGTGATCGACCCGGTGGCGCGGCGGCTCCTGGCGTTCGGCATCAGCCCCGACGCGGTCACCTACGTGGGAGCGGCGGGAACCAGCATCGCGGCGCTGTGGTTCTTCCCGCGCGGGCAGTTCGTCGCCGGCGTCCTGGTCATCATGATCTTCGTCTTCAGCGATCTGCTCGACGGCACCATGGCACGCCTGTCGGGCCGGGCGGGCCCGTGGGGGAACTACCTGGACTCAACGCTGGATCGGGTCGCCGATGGCGCCGTGTTCGGCGGTGTGCTCATCTACTTCGCCACGCGCGGCGAATCCTGGCAGACCGCGGCGGCGTGGGTGTGTCTCGTCGGGGGCTTCACGGTCTCGTACGCCAAGGCCCGGGCCGAAAGTGTCGGCGCCGAAGCCAACGTCGGCATCGCGGAGCGGGCCGAGCGCCTCATCGTCATCTTGCTGGCGGCTTTCATCACCGGATTGGGTGTCGTGTGGGTCCTTCCGGCCGCGACCGCCCTGCTGGCTGTGCTGACGCTGGTCACGATCGCACAGCGCTTCACGCATGTCCGTGGCCAACTTGTTCGCCGTTCCCCCGAACCAGGCGCTGACGAGGCTCCACCCTCAGCAGGAGTCCCGGGACCGACCACCGACCCCGGGACCAGTGCGTGATCACCGACACCTTCGCTTATTGGGGGTACTCCGTCGGGTGGAGCACCGTACGCAAGATGCCCGAGAAGCGCGCCTACGCGCTGTTTCGCCGACTCGCCGACCAGACATGGCGTCGTCACGGGCCATCGGTGAAGCAGTACGAGAAGAACCTGACGCGCGTACTGCCTGATGCCTCACCGGCGGAGATCCGAGACGTCTCGCGAGCCGGATTGCAGAGCTACGCCCACTATTGGTGCGACGCGTTCCGCATGCCCGACTGGCCCCGCAGCCGCATCCTCGACTTCCAGGTCGACGGGCCTCGAACACATCGACGCCGCTCTGGCCGACGGGGGCAAGCTGGTGTTCGCCGGCCCGCACGGCGGCAACTACGACCACGGCGCTGCCTTCATCGCCCAGAAGTACGGCAGCCTCACCACCGTTGCGGAACGACTCAAGCCCGAGCGTCTCTTCCGCACGGTTCGTGGCCTTCCGCCAAGAACTGGGCATGGAAGTCCTGGGCACTCGGGCAGGGAGACCTCGTCGCCACACTGGTCGATCGGGCCGAGGCCGGGCAGCATCATCGGATTGGTCGGCGACCGCGACCTGTCTCGCCACGGCGTCCCCGTCACGTTCTTCGGTGAGCCCACGAGTATGCCGGCCGGCCCAGCTCTCGTCGCCCGCCGCACCGGAGCCACGTTGCTCGCCGTGAACTTCATCTACCGTGATGGGCAACCGGCGGCCACCGTGTTCGATCCCTTGACCGTCCCGACGACGGGGACGGAGGAACACGACGTCGCCACCATGACCCAGGCTCTCGCGGCCCGCTTCGAGATCGGCATCAGCGAACACCCCGAGTGACTGGCACATGCTTCAACCGCTGTGGCGCGCGGACCTCGACCCCCGGCGACTGGCCCGCGCGGAGTCGCGGTGATCGACGAGACGCTGAAAGTCGGCATCGTGTGTCCCTACGCGTGGGACGTGCCCGGTGGGGTGCAGTTCCATGTGCGTGACCTCAGGCGAGCGCTGCTTCGTGAGGGCCACTCGGTCGAGATTCTGGCGCCCGCCGAAGATGACGACAATGTCCCGCCCTACGTCACCTCCACGGGTCGACCTGTCGCCGTGCGCTACAACGGTTCGGTCGCCCGGCTGAATCTCGGATTCCGGTCCACCCGCAGGGTCCGTGAATGGATTCGGACGCACGACTTCGACGTGATGCACATCCATGAGCCGCTGTCCCCGAGCATCGGGGCCATCGCCGCATGGGCAGCCCAGGGCCCGATTGTCGCCACGTGGCACTCCAGCATGGAGAAGTCCCGGGTCCTGTCAGCGGGCTTCTACCTCGCGCAGACCGTCATGGAGAAGACGCGGGGGCGCATCGCCGTGTCGGAGCTCGCCCGGCGCACTCTTGTCGACCACGTCGGTGGTGACGCCGTCTTGATCCCCAACGGTGTCGAGTGTGCGTCGTTCGCGGACGCGGAGCCGTTTCCGGACTGGCCCGGACCGGGCAAGGCGCTGTTCTTCCTCGGTCGACTCGATGAACCGCGTAAGGGGTTGGACATCTTGCTCGCCGCCCTGCCCACGATCGCCGAGCGGCATCCGGGGGTGCGGGTCCTGATCGCCGGTCCCGGGGACGAGGAGGACATCACCAAGAAGTTGCCGTCCGACGTCGCTGCTCGCCTGACATTCCTCGGCCTGGTGTCCGAGGAGGACAAGGTCCGCGCGTTCCACTCCGCCGATGTCTATGTCGCCCCCAACACGGGCGGCGAGTCGTTCGGCATCGTGCTGCTCGAGGCCATGGCCAGCGGCACCCCGGTTGCCGCCAGCGACCTCGAGGCATTCCGGCGCGTACTGGACAACGGCCGTGCGGGACGGCACTTCCGCAACGAAGACCCCGCCGATCTCGCAGCAGTGGTGAGTGATCTGCTCTCCGACGACGACGCGCGCCGCACTCTGGCCGAGGTCGGCCGGGAGCGGGCATGGCTGTACGACTGGAGTCGCGTCACCCGCGAGATCGTCGACGTCTACCGCAGCGTGCGCATGCCGGGGGAGAAGGTCACAGAGGATCTGCGCGGGCAGTTCGTCGGCCGGCTGGCCCGGTTCTCCGGCCAGGATCCCTCCCCAACTTCTCGGTCCGGAGACACCTCATGACGCTGTCATCGGCGCATCGGCACCCGCGGTCATGCCTGCCGGGGCAGACGGCCGGACACTGCCTGTCGAAGCCAACCCAGGCCGTCCCGCGCGGGAACGTCTCGGCTGAGGTCCGCGTATGAGTTGGTGGGTATGGATCGTGGTCGCTATCGCCTTCGCGGTGGCTTTCTGGTACCTGTCATCGACGGCCGGTCGACTCGATCGGCTGCACCGCAGGGTCGACGCCGGGCGAATCGCCTTGGACCGCGCCCTACTCGAGCGGGCGTCCGTGGCCGCGGAAGTATCAGCCGCCGGAATGCCGGACCCGGTGGCAGCTGCCGTGATCTCTGACGCTGCCCACGAGGTCCGTCGCGTCCCGCCGGACAACGAACTCGAACGAAGCCTCGCGGAGTCCAACCTGACGCAGGTTCTCGGTGCCGCGTTCGACGATCCGGAATCTGTCACCGAACTGGCCTCGGTGCCTGGCGGCCAGGACTTGATGGTCGATCTGGAGAGCACCACTCGCCGGGTCGAACTGTCTCGCCGCTTCCTCAACGACGCGGTTCGTGCCTGTCGGGACGTGCGGTACCAGTGGTTCGTGCGGGTGTTCCGGCTGGCCGGGCACACGCCCTGGCCCCAGACCTTCGAGATGGACGACACCCCCCCAGCGGGCTTCGGCATCCGCTGACCGCTGCGCGATGGGTTGGGGAGTCGTGTCGAAACGGCCTACGATGGGTCACCCGGATCCGGTGTGATCCGTTCAGTGGAGGTAACCGCAATGGCCGAGTCCCAGACCACCCCTGCCGTCGGCACCGACCGCGTCAAGCGCGGTATGGCTGAGATGCTCAAGGGCGGCGTGATCATGGACGTCGTCACCCCCGAACAGGCCCGAATCGCCGAGGACTCCGGTGCAGTGGCGGTGATGGCCCTGGAACGGGTGCCGGCGGATATCAGGGCACAAGGCGGCGTGTCCCGCATGAGCGACCCCGACATGATCGACGGCATCATCGAGACCGTCTCCATCCCCGTCATGGCCAAGGCCCGGATCGGACACTTCGTCGAGGCTCAGATCCTGCAGTCGCTCGGGGTGGACTACATCGACGAGTCTGAGGTCCTCACTCCGGCCGACTACGCCAATCACATCGACAAGTGGCAGTTCACCGTGCCGTTCGTGTGCGGGGCCACCAACCTCGGTGAGGCGTTGCGCCGCATCACCGAAGGTGCTGCGATGATCCGCAGCAAGGGCGAAGCGGGCACAGGCGACGTCTCCAACGCCACCACGCACATGCGCACCATTCGCGCCGAGATCAATCGCCTGTCCGCCATGTCGCCCGACGAGCTGTACGTGGCCGCCAAGGAACTGCAGGCGCCCTACGATCTGGTCGTCGAAGTGGCCGAGGCCAAGTCCCTGCCGGTTGTGATGTTCACCGCAGGTGGCATCGCGACTCCCGCCGATGCGGCGATGATGATGCAGCTCGGCGCCGACGGCGTCTTCGTGGGATCCGGGATCTTCAAGTCCGGCAACCCCGCACAGCGCGCACACGCCATCGTGCAGGCGACCACCCACTACGACAATCCCGATGTCCTGGCCAAGGTCTCCCGCGGCCTCGGCGAGGCCATGGTCGGCATCAATGTCGAGGAACTGCCGGTCGATCACCGCCTAGCCGAGCGCGGCTGGTGACCCCGGACCCATTGGTCGGGGTCCTGGCGCTCCAGGGAGCCTTTCGCGAACACTTGGGGATCCTGCGTTCGTTGTCGATCACGGCACGAACGGTCCGCACCTCCGACGAGCTCGACACCGTCGATGCTCTGGTGATCCCGGGCGGAGAGTCGACGACCATGTCGCGTCTGGCGATCGACCTCCACATGCTCGACCCCGTCTCCGAACGGGTCGCCCGAGGGATGCCCACCTTCGGCACCTGCGCGGGGTTGATCATGCTGGCAGATCGGTTGTTGGACGGTCGCACCGATCAGCGCCAGTTCGGTGGACTCGACCTGACGGTGCGCCGTAACGCCTTCGGGCGCCAGGTCGAATCCTTCGAACAACCGGTCCCGATCCCGGTAATCGGTGAGCCGGATTTCCCGGCGGTCTTCATCCGGGCTCCGTGGGTCGAATCCGCGGGACCGGACGTCGAGATCCTCGGCACCATCTCTCGACCGGATCGTTCCGGTGTCACAGCGGATAGGATCGTGGCCGTTCGGCAGGGGCCGGTGCTGGCGACCTCGTTCCACCCGGAGTTGACGTCCGACGACCGCCTGCACCGGTTGTTCCGCACGATGATCTGACGATTCGAGGCACAAGCTCGGGGCACTGACCCAGGGCACTAGGGAGGCGATGTATGTCGGGGCATTCCAAATGGGCGACCACCAAGCACAAGAAGGCCGTGGTCGACGCCAAGCGGGGCAAACTCTTCGCCAAGCTCATCAAGAACGTCGAAGTGGCCGCCCGCCAGGGCGGTGGCGATCCTGCCGGCAACCCGACCCTCTACGACGCGATCCAGAAGGCCAAGAAGAACTCGGTCCCCAACGACAACATCGACCGCGCGGTCAAGCGGGGGTCGGGTGCCGAGGCGGGCGGCGCGCACTACGAAACGATCATGTACGAGGGATATGGTCCGGCCGGCGTCGCCGTGCTTATCGAGTGTCTGACCGACAACCGCAATCGGGCAGCGGGCGAAGTCCGGACCGCGATGACCCGCAACGGTGGTTCCATGGCCGACCCCGGTTCAGTGTCCTACTTGTTCGCCCGGCGGGGGGTTGTGATCGTGTCGCGCGATGCCGCCGGTGAGGACGAGATCCTCGATGCGGTGCTCGAGGCCGGCGCGGAGGAGGTCAACGACCTCGAGGAATCCTGGGAGATCGTCAGCGAGGCCTCCGATGTCGTCGCGGTTCGCACCGCCCTGCAGAAAGCCGGGATCGACTACGACTCGGCGGAAGCGACGTTCCTGCCCAGCGTCACCGTCGCGCTCGACGAAGAGGCCGCGCGCAAGACCTTCCGGCTGATCGAGTCCCTGGAGGATTCCGACGACGTCCAGAACGTGTACGCGAACTTCGATGTGTCGGACGAAGTAATGGAAGCCGTCGGCTGATGCGGTCGCAACGACCGATCACCTCGTCTAGTGTCACGGGGGAGTCCTGGATGGCTTGTTTCTCGTTCGGAAGCGGTGAGATGCCAGGCGGATGACGAGTGAATAGTGGGTCTATTCGCAGGGAAGACGAATCCGCAGATCACCGCTTGAGTGCGGCCGGGAAGCCACCCGGGGCACCAGCGTCAGCACGAGGAGGCAGACGACGTGAGCGACCTTGACAGCGCCGTACGCAGCGCAAACGACCTGCGGGCCGTCGGCCAACAGATGACCGGGTTCGATGCGGCCACTTGGCGCACTGCCGCGGGGGACAGGGGCCTGCGCTCGTCCATCGTCGCCGTGTCGCTGATGGACTCGACCCCGGACTGGGAACGACTGCACGCCCGGTTCGATCGCCTGACCCGACTGGTCCCCGTGTTGCGCGAACGGCCTCTGTTCGGAGCCACCGGAGTCTCGGGTCCGCGGATGGCGATCGATCCGGATTTCGACCTCGATATCCATCTGCACCGGTTCCGACTCCCCGAGGGAGCCGGCTGGGCCGGGGTGCTGAACGAAGCCCGGCGGATGAGTCTCACGGACTTCGATCACGACCGGCCGTTGTGGGAGTCGGTGCTGGTGGAGGGACTGCCGGAGGGCCGGTCCGCGCTGATCTTGAAACTGCATCACGCGGTCGCGGACGGGCAAGGCACGATCCTGATCGCCGCCAACCTGTTCGAGCTCACGCCCGAAGGCAATCCTGACGAACCCAAGGCGCCTCCGCCGCCCACGGGACACGATGTCTCCGTCACGACGATCAGTCGAGCGAACATCACCGACAACATCAGCCGGGTGGCCGAAGCCGCGATCTCCGGCGCCAAGGTGATGGCCGAACTGGCCATCGGTAGTGTCAAGAACCCTGTGGCGACGTGGTCCGACGCGGTCAACATGGCCGAATCGTTGGGTCGCTTCGCCTCGATGCCGGATTCTGCGTTGTCACCTCTGATGGGCTCCCGGTCGACCATGTACCGGTTCGCCACGTTCGAGTTGCCTTTCGAGCAGATGCGCTCGGCCGCAAAGAAGCGCGGCGACACGGTCAACGACGTGTTCCTTGGCTCTGTCGTGACGGGCGTTGCCAAGTACCACGATCGACATGGCCGCCCCACGCGGCGGCTGCGCTTCAATCTCCCGATCAGCCTGCGCAAGGCCAGCAAGGACGGCAGTGCGTCCAACGCCGTGACCATTGCGAGGTTCGAGTTGCCCGTCAACGGTTGCTCGATCGACGACCGGATCAAGGCAGCGCACGACGAGGTCAAACGCTGGCGCGACGAACCGGCCCTGTCGTTGGCCAACCCACTGGCGGACGTGACCTGGATGGTGCCCGTCCCCGTGCTCGCCTCGGTGGCGCGGGCCAGCGACATCACGACCTCGAACGTTCCCGGCCCTCCCATGCCGATCTACATCTGCGGCAGTCGGGTGGTGGGTACCTGGCCACTCGTTCCCACCGTGGGGGCAGCGAGCAACATCACGATGGTCACCTACGACGGCACAGCGTTCGTGGGTGTGTCCGCAGATACCGCCGCGATACCGGACCTCGACGACTTCATCACGGATCTGCGGGCGGGTTTCGCGGACGTCACCGGCGCGCCGGTTGGTCCGGTGGACCCGGCGGCCCCACGGGACGAGGGCACCGCCTCGGGCAAGAGCACGTCCTCGGAGAAGAGCACGTCCACGGGGAAGAGCACGTCCACGGAGAAGAGCACTTCCACGGAGAAGAGTGCCGCGAAGCGGGCCGCGACCAAGGACAAGAAACCCCGGGCGGCGACGAAAAAAGGCGCGGCCACCAAAGAACCCGCTGATCCCAAGAAGCCCGCGGCGGCCAAGAAGCCCGCGGCGGCCAAGAAGCCCGCGGCGGCCAAGAAGCCCGCGGCGGCCAAGAAGCCCGCGCGCGCCAAGAGCGCCAAGAAGAGGACCGCTGCTCCGGAGTCTGCCCCCGAGGAGACGCCCTCCTAGGCAACTGCCCCGTCGGCCCGCGGTCCTGGTGCGGGACGCGCCGTGACGATGATGCCCGCAGAGCGGGTCCGGCCGCGCTAGGGTGCGAACATACGTTCGACTGCGGCCTCGGCCGCGGGGCCACGGGAGGCAGCGTGCGCGTTCTGGGAGTCGACCCCGGATTGACCCGATGTGGGATCGGCATGGTCGACTCCTTGCCCGGGCGACGGGTCCGTCTGGTCGACTACTCGGTGATCCGCTCCAGTCCCGCAGACGATCTGGGGCAGCGACTTGCGGTCGTCCACGGCGAGATCTCCGCGATCATCACCGCGCAGCGTCCCGACGTGGTGGCAGTGGAGCGAGTGTTCGCTCAGAAGAACACGCGCACGGCCATGGCCACCGCCCAGGCCGCGGCCGTCGCGCTGCTCGCCGCCACGCAGGCAGGGCTGCCCATCGCGCTGCACACCCCCAGCGAGGTCAAGGCGGCCGTCACCGGAAGTGGTCGGGCCGACAAACAGCAGGTGGCCGTCATGGTGATGCGGCTGCTGCGCCTTCCGGAGCAGCCCACTCCGGCCGATGCTGCCGATGCCCTGGCTCTGGCTATCTGTCACTCGTGGCGAGCACCTCTCGCCGCCCGTCTGTCCGAGGTGATCGCATGATCGAGTACGTCCGCGGCACCGTCGACCGTCGCGCCGAAGACCACGTCGTGATCGATGTCGGCGGCATCGGCATCCGCGTGCAGGCCGCGCCCGCCACGGTTGCCGCGCTCAGTGCCGGCACCCCCTGCCAGGTGCCCACCAGCCTCGTCGTCCGCGAGGACTCGTGGACTCTGTACGGATTCACCGATCTCGACGAGCGAGAAGTCTTCGACTTGGTCCAGACGGTCTCCGGAATCGGCCCTCGAACCGCCCAGGCATTGGTGGCCACACTGTCCACCGACGGACTTCGTCGCGCGGTCCAGCAACAAGACGAGCGACAGATCATGACCGTGCCTGGGATCGGACGCAAGGGTGCCCAGCGGATCCTGCTCGAGTTGGGCGATCGTCTGGGGCCGCCAAGCACCGGCGCTGGCTCCGACCCGGCTCCGACGGGTACCCCCCAGTGGAACGGAGATGTGGTCAGTGGCCTCATGGGCCTCGGTTGGTCCCAGCGCGAGGCTGAGACAGCAGTCGCGGCCGTCTCCGGAGAAGTCGCTGAGGATGCCGATGTCGCTCAGGTGCTCAAGGCAGCCCTGCGGGAGTTGAAGCGCACATGACTACCCCCAACGCTCACGATGGCCCCGCCGCTCCCTCCGCCCCCGCCACTCCCGCCGCTCCCTCCGCCCCCGTCGCCCCCGACGGGGATCGACTCGTCGACCCCGTCCGCGAACCGGGTGAGGCAGCACTGGACTCCGCCCTGAGGCCGCAGTCGCTGGCGGAGTTCGTCGGGCAGCCTCGAGTGCGCGACCAGCTCGACTTGGTGCTGACCGCGGCCCGCGGACGTTCCCGAGTGCCCGATCACGTTCTGCTGTCGGGTCCTCCCGGCCTCGGCAAGACCACGCTGGCCGCCATCATCGCCACCGAACTCGGAGTGCCGTTCCGCATCACCAGTGGGCCCGCGTTGCAGCACGCCGGCGACCTCGCCGCTCTGCTCACCAGCCTGCAGCCGGGTGAGGTCCTGTTCCTCGACGAGATCCACCGCACGTCGCGGGCGGCGCAGGAACTCCTCTACATCGCCATGGAGGATTTCCGTGTCGACATCATCGTCGGCAAGGGTCCCGGGGCGACAGCCATCCCGCTTGACCTGGAACCGTTCACCCTGGTCGGCGCCACAACGCGCGCTGGGCTGCTGCCCGGCCCGTTGCGTGACCGCTTCGGGTTCACCGCCCACCTGGACTTCTACGACCAGACCGACCTCAGCACCATCCTGACCCGATCGGCGGCGCTCTTGGGCGTGAGCGCCGACACCGACGGCATCGCCGAGATAGCCGGCCGCAGCCGAGGCACCCCACGCGTGGCCAATCGACTGCTGCGGCGGGTGCGCGATTATGCGCAGGTGCACGGCAACGGCACGGTCGATCGAGCGACGGCGCACGCGGCCTTGGACCTCTACGAGGTTGATGCACTCGGCCTCGACCGGCTCGACCGATCCGTACTGGATGCCCTGGTGCTCCGATTCGGCGGCGGACCAGTCGGGCTCAACACGTTGGCGGTGGCTGTCGGGGAAGAGAGCGAGACGGTCGAAACTGTGGCCGAACCGTTCCTCCTCCGGCTGGGATTCATCACGCGAGGCCCACGCGGACGAGAGGCCACTGCAGCAGGGTGGCGCCATCTGGGAGCCACGCCCCCGGTGCCCGCGCCAGCGCAACTCGCGCTTTCCGCCGACCTGGACAGCGGCGCCGCCGACGGCGGGTAAGGTAGGTCGGTCACCGCGATCTGGAGGAGTCTGTGGCCGCACCAACCGGATACCGCCCTTGGCGGATCCTGGGTCTGCTCGCCGTCCTGTTGATCTCTCTCACGGTGTGGGCCTTCTGGCCCGGACAGGCTCACACGCCGCAACTCGGGCTCGACTTGCGCGGCGGCACCCAGGTCATCCTCGACCCGCAGCCGATCACCGAAGGCGCCACGATCACCGAGGAACAGTTGCAGCAGTCGGTCGAGATCATCCGGCAGCGCGTCAACGGCATCGGCGTCGCCGAGGCAGACGTGTCCATTCAGGGTTCGGGCAACGACGCCGTCCTGGTCGTGTCCGTGCCGGGGGTCACGCAGGACCGCATTGTCGAACTCGTCGGCCGCACCGCGTTGCTGAACTTCCGACCCGTCAACAACATCCTCAACCCTGCCCCCGTCGACCCGAACGCCCAGAACGACGGCTCGGGTCAGAACAACAGCCAGAACCAGGACCAGACCCAGGGCAAGAACAAAGACAAGCAGACCAGCTCTAACAATCAGACCGACACGGCCAGCGGCAACGCAGAGGTGCCGCAGGGCGAAGGTCAGCAGATAGTGCAGGCCGACAGCGACGACGCCAAGTTCCAGCAGGAGTTACTGGCCCTCGACTGCACCCTGCCCGAGAACCAGGGCGGGGGCGCCGCCGATGACCCGGCCAAGTGGCTCGGCACCTGCGCCAACGACGGCAGTGCCAAGTACTCGCTCGAACCCGCGTTCATCAAGGGCACCGACATCGCCTCGGCGCAGGCCCAGTTGCCGCAGCAGGGCGCCGGCGGCTGGGTCGTCACCTTGGACTTCAACGGCGAGGGAGCCAGCAAGCTCGCCGAAATCTCCAAGAAACTCTCGGCACAGCCACCGCCCACCAATCAGTTCGCGATCGTCCTCGACGGTGTCGTCGTCTCCGCACCGTCATTCCGGGAACCGATCCTGGGGGGCCAGGCCCAGATCGAGGGCAACTTCACCGCCGAGGAAGCCAACGACCTCGCCAACGTGCTGAAGTTCGGCGCCTTGCCGGTCACGTTGGAGCAGCAGTCGGTCGAAAGTGTGTCCCCGACGCTCGGCAACGATCAGCTGCGCGCGGGCATCCTGGCAGGCGCCATGGGCCTGATCCTGGTCGGTCTGTACCTGATCCTGTACTACCGGGTCCTGGGTGTGGTGGCGGTGCTCAGCCTCGTCATCGCCGCGTGGGTGACGTACTGCCTGTTCGTCGTCCTCGGCAACACCATCGGATTCACCCTGACACTGGCCGGCATCGCCGGCGCCATTGTGTCCATCGGCATCACGGCTGACTCGTTCATCGTCTACTTCGAACGTCTGCGCGACGAGATCCGCGACGGCAAGTCCCTGCGTCGGGCCGCTGACGACGGTTGGATCCGGGCGCGGCGCACCCTGCTCGCCGCGGACTTCGTATCGATTCTCGCCGCGATCGTCCTGTACTTCCTGAGCGTCGGCAACGTGCGTGGTTTCGCGTTCGCACTGGGCATGACCACGGTCGTCGACGTCATCATCTCGTTCTGGTTCACCCGCCCCGTGGCACATCTGATGGCCAACACGAAGTGGATGCAGAAGGGCGGCGCCTTCACGGGTGTTTCGCCGAAACGCCTGGGCGTCGAGTCGCTGCAGGGGGTCCGGCGAGAACCCACCCGCCGCAAGAAGGCCAAACCCAAAGTCACGACCGGGGTCAGTGGCAGCGGTCCCGATGATGGAGCGGTGATCTGACGATGTCCAAGATTCGCGACGTCGCCCACAACCTCTACGGGGGCCAGGTCTCCTACGACTTCGTCGGCAAGACGAAGGTCTGGTATCTCATCTCCGGCATCATCCTGGCCGTCACCATCGGTTCGTTGATCTTCCGCGGGCTCAACCTGGGCATCGAGTTCAAGGGCGGCGCCGAGTTTCAGATCCCCGCCTCGCAGTGCACGGTCGAGCAGGTCCGCACCACCGTCAACACCGATCTCGGTGGCTCCGCCATCGTCACCCAGTTGGGCGACGGAAGTCTGCGCGTCCAGACCGAGACCGTGTCGAACGAACAGGGCAATACCCTCACCCAGGCGCTGGGCCAGGAGTGCGGCGTCGCCGCCAATGACATCAAGATCCAAGTCGTCGGCCCGACGTGGGGCTCCGAAGTCAGCAAGAAAGCCTTGCAAGGCCTCGTCGTCTTCCTGATCCTGGTCAGCATCTTCTTGGCCATCTACTTCGAGTGGCGCATGGCGGTCGCCGCCTTGGTGGCGCTGGCCCACGACCTCATCATCACGATCGGCGTGTACTCGATCCTCGGCTTCGAGGTCACCCCGGCGACAGCCATCGGTCTGCTCACGATCCTCGGTTACTCGCTCTACGACACCGTCGTGGTGTTCGACAAGGTCAAGGAGAACACCCAGGGCATCCTCGGCCAGAGCCGCCTGACCTACTCCGAGGCCGCCAACCTGGCCATCAACCAGACCCTGATCCGATCCATCAACACGTCCATCGTGGCGCTGCTACCGGTGGCTGCCATCCTGTTCGTGGGCGCCGGCCTGCTCGGGGCGGGGACGTTGAAGGACCTCGCCCTGGCGCTGTTCGTCGGCATGGCAGCCGGCACCTACTCGTCGATCTTCGTCGCCACACCCTTCCTGGTTCAACTCAAGAACCGAGAACCCGAAGTGCAGGCTCTTGAGCGCCGCGTACTGTCGCGGCGCCGCAAGTCCGACGATGCGCAGGAGGCGCTTGAGGAGGCAGCGGTGGGGGGTGGCGCCAAAGGTGTGTCGCGCACCATCACGGAGTCAGGCGTGCGACAGCAGCCCAAACGTCAGAGCCGCTCCAAACGGCGCCAGTGAGTCTGGGCAGCGCCCACGGTCGCTGCGGGGTCGCGTCAGACCATCGTTTGTTCGTCTACCACTGCGGTCTTGCGGGCTCTCGTAGACTGAGCGCAGCGCCCCGTGGGGGAGCGCAGCGATCCCTGAAGACCTGAGGGGAGGTGGCAATGTCCGAGGAGACCTCGACCGGCACAACACCGCCCACCAGCCCGTCGACGACCGGTTTCGGCCCGGTGGCGTCAGTTCAGGCAGCCACCGAGCAGGTCACCCGGCTCCGCGACCGACTCGCCCGGATCACCGTGGGCGCCCGCAGCGGCTACCCGGAACTCGAGCCCTTGTTCCGGACGGTCAAGCAGTACCACCCCCGAACCGATCTGCGGCTGCTCGAACGCGCCTACGAAACCGCGCGCTTGTTGCACAAGGATCAGCTGCGACGGTCCGGGGAGCCGTACATCACCCACCCACTGGCGGTCGCCACCATCCTGGCCGAGCTGGGCATGACCGGCCCCACGTTGGCCGCGGCACTGCTGCACGACACCGTCGAGGACACCGAGTACTCGTTGGAGAAACTCACCGCCGACTTCGGCGACGAGGTCGGACGTCTGGTCGACGGTGTCACCAAACTCGACCGGGTCACCTACGGTCAGGCCTCTGCCGCTGAAACCGTGCGCAAGATGGTCGTCGCCATGGCCCGCGACATCCGCGTCCTGGTGATCAAACTGGCCGACCGTCTGCACAACATGCGCACCATCGGCTGGCTGCCGACGGTCAAACAGCGACGCAAGGCCTCGGAGACCCTGGAGATCTACGCTCCGCTGGCCCATCGCCTGGGCATGAACACGATCAAGTGGGAGCTCGAGGACCTGTCATTCGCGGCGCTCCAGCCCAAGGTCTACGAAGAAATCGTCCACCTGGTCACGCAGCGGGCGCCCGCCCGGGACCAGCATCTCAACAAGGTGATCGAGGAACTCAACAGCGATCTACGGCAGGCGAAACTGCGAACGGTCGTGACCGGGCGACCCAAGCACTACTACTCGATCTACCAGAAGATGGTCGTGCGCGGCCGCGACTTCAACGACATCTATGACCTCGTCGGGGTGCGGATCCTCGTCGACAACGTGCGCGACTGCTACGCCGCGCTGGGCGTCGTCCACGCCCGTTGGAGTCCGGTCCCGGGACGGTTCAAGGACTACATCGCGATGCCGAAGTACAACATGTACCAGTCGCTGCACACCACCGTCATCGGACCCGAGGGCAAGCCCGTCGAACTGCAGATCCGCACCCAGCAGATGCACCGGGCCGCGGAGTTCGGTGTCGCCGCGCACTGGCGCTACAAGAACGGCGCCGTCGGCGACAAGAGCGGCCCGGACGACCTCGCCTGGGTGCGGCAACTACTCGAGTGGCAGCGTGAGACCGAGGACCCCGACGAGTTCATGGACTCACTGCGGTATGACCTCAACTCCACCGAGGTGTTCGTCTTCACCCCGCAGGGCGACATCATCGCGTTGCCCGCCGGGGCCACGCCGGTCGACTTCGCCTACTCCGTGCACACCGAGGTCGGCCATCGTTGTGTGGGTGCGCGCGTCAACGGTCGCCTCGTCCCGCTGGAATCCAAGCTGTCCAACGGCGACACCGTCGAGATCTTCACCAGCAAGGACGAGAACAGCGGCCCCAGCCAGGACTGGCTGCAGTTCGTCAAGAGCCCCCGCGCCAGGACCAAGATCAAGGCCTGGTTCTCCAAGGAGCGCCGCGAGGAGGCCATCGAGCGGGGCAAGGACCGCCTCAACAAGACGGTCCGCAAGCGCGGGCTGCCGCTGAAGAAGCTGCTCAGCGCCGAGTCGCTCGGCAGTGTGGCCACCGACCTGCGGCTCGCCGACGTGCAGCGCCTTGTACGCCGAGATCGGCGAGAGCCGAATGTCCGCGGAATCAGTGGTCGAACGGCTCGTCGCCCTCAGTGGCGGCGTCGAGGACGTCACCGAGGATCAACCCGTCGCGCACCGGGCCCACAAGAAGCCCACCGGCGACCCCGGCATCGTCGTCCAGGGACAACCGGACGTGTGGGTCAAGCTCGCCCGCTGCTGCACTCCGGTGCCCGGCGACGACATCATGGGGTTCGTCACCCGCGGCTCGGGTGTCTCAGTGCACCGCAAGGACTGCATCAACGCCGGCCAACTCGCCCAGCAGGAGAACCGCATCGTCGACGTCGAATGGGCCCCGAACCAGTCGAGCGTGTTCCTGGTCAACATCCAGGTCGAGGCGTTGGACCGCGCCGGCCTGCTGTCCGATGTCACCCGCGCTCTGAGCGACCATCACGTCAACATCCTGAGCGCGTCAGTGGCGACCAACAAGGACCGCATCGCGATCAGTCGGTTCTCGTTCGAGATGGCCGAACCCCAACACCTGGGCGCAGTGCTGCGCGCCGTGCGCGGGGTCGAAGGAGTGTTCGACGCCTACCGCGTGTGAACCAGCCGTCCGTGCTGAGCCCGCCTCAGGAAGACGAGTACTCGGCGAGCGCTGATTCGGCTGCGGCCAACAATGCCCGGCTCGACTCCAGCGACTTCTCGGCGTCGGCGATCTTGCGGGCGTCACCTGACTCCTGGGCGGTCGCGAGTTGTTTCTCCAGCTTCGCCACCGATGCCTGGAACGACTCCACGGTCCGCTCGGCTCGATCACGGGCGGCTGGGTCGGTCCGGCGCCAGTGGTCCTTCTCGGCGTCGCGCAGTTTCGACTCCACGGCCCGCAGTCGGCGCTCGAGTCCGGCCTTCTCGCTGCGGGGGACGTAGCCGATCGAATCCCACTGGTCCATCAGTTTGCTCAGTTGGGCCCGCGCGGCGCGATGGTCGCCGGCCGGGACGAGGCCCTCCGCCTGAGCGAGGATCTCCCGCTTGGCTTCGAGGTTCTTCTGTTCGCCGGCATTGCGTTCGGAGTCCGCCTCGCCACGGGCACTGAAGAACACATCCTGTGCGGCCCGGAACTCCGCCCACAGTCGGTCGTCGTCAGCACGACCGGCGCGGGGGGCGGCTTTCCACTCGGCCATCAGGTCGCGGTAGGCGCGGCTCGTCGCCCCCCAGTCGGTGGAGTCCGACAACTCTCGCGCGCGGCGTACCAAGTCCTGTTTGGCCTTGACCGCCTCGGCCCGGGATGCGTCGAGTTCCGCGAAATGCTGCCGGCGGGCCTTGTCGAACTGCGAACGACCGGCACTGAAACGCTCCCACTGAGCCTGTTCGGCAGCCTTGTCGAACCGGGGCAGTGACTTCCATTCGTCGAGCAGATCGCGGAAACGCTGCCCGGTGGCCTTCCATTGGGTGGATTTCCCGAGCCGCTCGGCTTCGTCGGCGATCTCAATGCGTCGGGCTGCCGCTGCCTCACGCGCGGCCTTCTTCTCCTCGGCGATGACAGCACGGCGGGCTTCAGCTGCCTCGACGAGGGCAGCGGCCTTCGTCTCGAGCGCGGCGATGTCACCCACGAAGACGGGTTCAGGCAGAGCCTCGCGGACCTTTTCGACGACCGCGAGCGCCTGTTGCGGGCTGGCGTTCCCGTTCTTCAGGCGCTTGCTCATCAGGTCGAGTTCGACCACCAGATCCTCGTAGCGGCGCCGGTAATACGCCAGCCCGGCCTCGGGATCTCCCGCTGCCCACTGACCGACGGCTCGCTCTGACCCATCCGGCATGGTCACGTAGACCGTGCCGTCGTCGGCGATCCGCCCCGAGGAATTGCCGTCCACCGCAGACCTCAGGAGAAGATCCGGCCGAGGATGAACCCGCCGGTGGTGAGCAGGACCATGGCGATGATCAAGACGATCGCGATGATCTTGGTGCGGTCCTGTTTGGTGTTCTTCTGCTCACGTCTGGCTTGCTGGCGCAGGTGCTTCTCCCGCGCCAGTTGACGCTGCCGCTGGTTGCTACTGGCCATGGCTCCTCCGCTGTTTCCCTCAGTGAGTGTACGGTGGTGCACCCCCGAGGCGTAGCCAGGGCAGAATGGTCCCTGCGTCGCCTGAAGGAGCTCTGTTGTTCGTCACCGGATTCCCTGCCGGACCGTGGGGCACCAACTGTTTCGTCGTGGCCCCGGGCCGGAACAGCGAGTGCATCGTCATCGACCCCGGGATGGGTTCGGTGGACCCGCTCAAGGAGATTCTCGCCGACAACAAGTTGCGCCCCATCGCTGTCCTGCTCACCCACGGTCACCTCGATCACACCTGGAGCGTGGTGCCGGTGGCGGACGGTTATGGGATTCCCGCGTTCATCCACCCGGATGACGAGATGATGCTCTCCGATCCGGCCCAGTCACTGGGGCCCGACATGCGCCACATGCTCCGCCAATTGGTACCCGACGGTGAGCTCCAGTTGGAGCCGGATGACATCAAGTTGCTCACTGATGGCGAACGGCTGGAGTTGGCGGGCATGACCGTGGACACCGACCACGCCCCAGGGCACACGCCCGGCAGTGTCATGTATCGCCATGCCGCGACTGACGACGTCCCGCCTCTGCTGTTCAGTGGAGACGTGTTGTTCGAAGGCTCGATCGGTCGTACTGACCTTCCGGGTGGCGACCATTCCGCGATGCTGCGCTCGCTGCGCGATGTGGTCCTGCCGATGGACGACGACACCGTCGTTCTCCCGGGTCACGGTGGCCAGACCACCATCGGGCGTGAGCGGGCCACCAACCCCTTCCTGCTGGAGATCACGTCCGAGCAGATGCTGCGTCCCCCAGAGGGAGGGCAGCGTCCCCCAGGGGGCGGACAGCGTCCCCCAGGGAGCGGGCAGCGTCCCTCAGGGAGAGGGCAGCGTCCCTCAGGGAGAGGGCAGCGTCCCTCAGGGAGAGGGCCGCTTCCTCCAAGGAGGGGAATGTGAGCAACCGCCTCCAGGCCCCGAAGGGCGTCCCCGAGTACGTGCCGCCTCAGTCCGCCGAGTTCCTGGCCGTGCGGCAGGCGTTGACTCGGCCGGCCGAACTCGCCGGCTACGGCTACATCGAGTTGCCTGTCTTCGAGGACACCGCCGTGTTCACGCGAGGGGTGGGGGAGTCCACCGACGTTGTGAGCAAGGAGATGTACACCTTCGAGGACCGGGGCGGCCGATCGCTCTCGCTGCGTCCGGAAGGTACGGCCGGAGTCATGCGGTCGGTCATCGAACACAACCTCTTCCGCGGTCAACTGCCGGTGAAGGTCTACTACGCCGGGCCGTTCTTCCGCGCGGAACGACCCCAGAAGGGTCGCTACCGACAGCTGCAGCAGGTCGGGGTCGAGGCCATCGGGTCGGATGATCCGCGCCTCGACGCCGAGGTCGTGGCCCTGGCTGATCGCGGATTCCGGGCGTGCGGACTGACCCAGTACGAGCTGCTGTTGACCTCGCTGGGCTGCGCGTCGTGTCGACCGGCCTACCGTGCCTTGCTGACCGAGTTCCTGCAGACGCTGGATCTCGACGAGGAGACCCGCGTGCGCGCCCAGGTCAATCCGCTGCGGGTCCTCGATGACAAGCGTGCATCGGTGCAAGACCAGTTGGGCGACGCGCCGCTGATGGTCGACCACCTGTGTGAGGAGTGTCGGTCCCACTACGACCAGGTCCGGCATTTTCTGTCGCTCATGGGCGTGACATGGTCCGAGGCGCCGCGCCTGGTCCGCGGTCTCGACTACTACACCCGGACCACCTTCGAGTTCTCGCATCCGCTGCTCGGGGCGCAGTCCGGCATCGGCGGTGGTGGCCGATACGACGGACTCATGGAGGTGCTCGGTGGGCCTGCCCTGTCCGGAATTGGCTTCGGACTGGGCACCGATCGCACGCTCCTCGCCCGCGAGGCCGAAGGCTTGCCCCCCTTGGCGCAGCCTGGGGTCGACGTATTCGTGGTGGCTCTCGGCCCGGCCGCGGAAGACGCCGCGATCCCGGTGATCGAGGCGCTGCGCGACGCTGGGGTGGCCACCACGAGTGCCTTCGGCGGGCGAGGTCTCAAAGGAGCCATGAAGGCCGCGGACCGCAGCGGAGCCCGCTGGGCGCTGATCATGGGCGACGACGAGGTCGCGGCAGGAAACGTCCAACTCAAGGACCTGCGTGATGGTCACCAGCGTCATGTTCCCGTCGCCGATGTCGGGACCAGCATTGTCGGCGGCCGGGAGTGAGCACGCGATGAAGCACCCAGCGAAGGCACTCGCGTGAAAGAGCCAGCGAAGGCAGTCGGTGACACGTCCAGCGAGTCATCCCGTGCCGAGAAGTCAGCAGAACGGGCCAGCGAACCGGAAGGACAGCACTGATGTTGCGCACGCATGAGGCGGGCACCCTCAACGAGGACGCCATCGGCCACGAGGTGACCCTGACAGGATGGATCGCCCGCCGCCGTGACCACGGAGGAATCGCCTTTCTGGACCTGCGGGACGCCTCCGGTGTGGTGCAGGTGGTCGTGCGCGACCCCGACGTCGCTCACCCCCTGCGCTCGGAGTTCTGCCTGCGGGTCATCGGTCGCGTGGAGCGGCGGCCACCAGGCAACGAGAACCCGGCCCTGCCGTCAGGCGCCATCGAGGTCGTCGCCGACGCCGTGGGGGTGCTGAGCGAGGCCGACGCCCTGCCGTTCCCCATCGATGAGCACGTCGACGTCAGCGAGGAGGCTCGCCTGCGCTGGCGGTACCTCGATCTGCGCCGCTCCGGCCCTGCCGCGGCCCTGCGCATGCGCAGCGAGGTCAACCGGATCGCCCGCGAGGTTCTGCACGCGCAACGATTCATCGAGGTCGAGACTCCGACGTTGACTCGCTCCACACCCGAAGGTGCGCGCGACTTCCTGGTGCCGGCCCGTTTGTCCCCGGGGCACTGGTACGCCCTGCCCCAGTCACCGCAACTGTTCAAGCAGTTGCTGATGGTCTCCGGAATCGAGCGGTACTACCAGATCGCGCGTTGCTACCGCGACGAGGATTTCCGCGCCGACCGGCAACCCGAGTTCACCCAGTTGGACATCGAGATGTCGTTCGTCGACCAGCGCGACGTCATGCAGGTCGGCGAGGACATCGTGCGGGCGTTGTGGCGCGACACCATCGGCCACGAGATCCGTGAGATCCCCACCATCACCTACGCCGAGGCCATGGCCCGCTACGGCACAGACAAGCCGGACACCCGGTTCGATCTGGAACTCGTCGACCTCACGGACTTCTTCGGTGCGACTCCGTTCCGGGTGTTCCAGGCCGAACACGTGGGCGCGGTCGTGATGCCCGGAGGGGCTTCGCAGCCCCGGCGTACCTTCGACGCCTGGCAGGAGTGGGCCAAGCAGCGTGGTGCGCGGGGGCTTGCCTACGTCACGGTCGGCGAGGACGGCGAACTCGGTGGGCCGGTCGCGAAGAACATCAGCGATCAGGAACGCTCCGAGTTGGCCCGCGCGGCCGGCGCTCAGCCCGGGGACTGCGTCTTCTTCGCCGCTGGGCCCCGCAGCCAGGCCCGGGCACTGCTCGGCGCAGCCCGACTCGAGATTGCCGACCGTCTTCAGCTGATCCCGGAGGAGTCGTGGGACTTCGTGTGGGTGGTCGACGCGCCTATGTTCGAACTGATCGACGACGGCAAGGGCGGCCAGGCCTGGACAGCTGTGCATCACCCCTTCACTTCGCCGAATGCGGAGTGGCTGCCGCGGTTCGAGGAATCGCCCGGCTCCGCGCTCGCCTGGGCCTACGACCTGGTGTGCAACGGCAACGAGATCGGTGGCGGTTCTATTCGTATCCACCAGCGCGACGTTCAGCAGAAGGTGTTCCGGATCCTCGGCCTCTCCGAGCACGACGCTAACGAGAAGTTCGGGTTCCTGCTCGAGGCGTTCCGCTACGGCCCCCCACCGCATGGCGGCATCGCCTTCGGCTGGGACCGCATCTGCATGCTGCTCGCAGGCGCCACCAGCCTGCGCGATGTCATCGCGTTCCCCAAGACCGGCGGGGGCCAGGATCCCCTGACCGGCGCCCCCGCGCCCATCACGATGGCCCAGCGCGCCGAGTCCGGCATCGACGTCGTCCCCGATGACGAAGATCAGGCCCCGCCGGGCAACTTCCCCGGCCGCGAGGTCATCCCGGACCGCATGCGCAACTGAAGGACCCCCTCCGCGCAGGTGACGGCAGCGGAAGACGGTACGGGCAGCCGAACGGGGCCCCGCGCAGCTTTGTGGGTGCCGACCCCAGCACCTTCAGGGTGCCAGAGCCCGGGATGTCGCGGTGCCGACCCAGCACCTTCGGGTCGACCCCAGCGATGTCGCCACATCCGGCGACATCGCGTCCTCGGTTGGCGGGTTCGCGGCAATCGGTCGGCAAGGTCGCGTGTGACACGGCCCTCGGCCTTCTCGTCGACAGTCGTGGGCCCGCTACCCCTCGGCCATTTCCGGCTCCGGGCCCGAGTAGCGAACTGGCTGGTCATCGACCTACTGGCGCACGGATGGACGCGAGCCCGCCATTCGGTGCGCAGATGTCGCCGGATGTGGCGAGGTAGGTGGCCCTGACTGCACGGCCCGGCCGCACTGCCCCGCCAACTGCGGTCCACAGCGGTCGTTCGGGCCGTCCCGGGGTCTCGGCAGGGACCAGATCGCCGCGCGGTCCGGCCCGGCGCCAGACCTGGCTCGTAGGCTGACCCAATGACCGACAGCCTGTTCGCGGATCCTGCTCGGGCCCCGCTCGCTGCGCGGATGCGCCCCGATTCCCTGAACGAGGTCGTGGGTCAGCAACACGTGATCGGGCCGGGGACCCCGCTGGCGAAACTGCTGGAGGGCGGGCCGGGTACCTCAGTGATCCTGTGGGGGCCACCGGGGACCGGCAAGACCACTCTCGCGCGGCTGATCGCGGCAGGCAGGGGATCGGCGTTCCGGGAACTGTCCGCTGTGTCGGCGACGATCAAGGACGTCCGGGCAGTCATCGACACCGCCCGCAGCGATCAAGAGCTGCACGGCCGCACCACCGTGCTGTTCATCGACGAGGTGCACCGTTTCAGCAAGACCCAGCAGGACGCCCTGCTCCCAGCCGTCGAGAACGGGTGGGTGACGTTGGTGGGGGCGACGACGGAGAATCCCTCCTTCGCGGTCATTCCCGCCCTACTGAGTCGTTCGATCCTGGTGCCGCTGCGGCCGCTGGAATCCGAGGACCTGCAGATCGTGGTCGATCGGGCTTTGACGGACACCCGTGGGCTCGGGGGCTCGGTGTCGGTGAGTCCGGACGCCCGTGATCTGATCGTGCGGATGAGCGGGGGTGATGCCCGCCGCGCGCTCACACTGCTCGAGGTCGCCGCCGGGGGGCGACAGGCGGTCGAGCTTCCGGACGTCGAGACCGCCGTTCAGCAGGCGGCGCCACGCTACGACCGCGCTGGGGACCGCCACTACGACGTCACGAGCGCATTGATCAAATCCATCAGGGGCAGTGATGTCGACGCCGCCTTGCACTATCTCGCGATCATGATCGCCGCCGGCGAGGATCCTCGGTTCATCACACGACGTCTGGTGATCCTGGCCAGTGAGGACATCGGACTGGCCGACCACACGTCGCTGCTGGTGGCGACTGCAGCGCACGACGCCGTGTCGTTCATCGGACTGCCCGAGTCCGCGTACCCGCTGGCCCACGCTGTCATCCACATGTCGCTGGCACCGAAGTCCAACGCGGTCAAACGGGCCATCACCGCCGCGCTCGACGATGTCCGCTCGGGACGCACCGGGCCGGTGCCGCCCGCCCTCCGCGACGCCAGCACCAAAGGTGCCCGCATGGAAGGTGCCGGTCGCGGCTACACGTACCCCCACGATCACCCTGACGGTGTGGTGGCTCAGCAGTACGCCCCTGACGCGGTTCTGCGCCGCTCCTACTACCAGCCCACTCGACACGGAGCCGAAGACCGCGCTGCGAGCGCAGCCGAACGACTGCGTGACATCGTGCGGGCGGTGCAGCCGAATGATGGCGCCTAGTGCTTCCGGGTGTTGGGAGCCTCGAGTGACGAATCCAGTGCGACGGCGTCATCAGAAGACCTCCCCCGCAGCGGCAAGCAGGTGCGCGGCGTCTGTGGACCAGGAAGTGACAGGCGAGATCTTGCGCGACCGAGGAGCAGCCCTGTGACCGGCCCGCAGTTGGCGCGTCGACTGTCGACGGGTGACGCGATCGTGATCGGGCTGGGCTCAATGATCGGCGCCGGGGTCTTCGCCGCGTTCTCACCGGCCGCCGCGGCCGCCGGTGCCGGGCTGCTGATCGGTCTCCTGCTCGCCGGGATCGTGGCCTTCTGCAACGCCTCAGCCTCCGCCCAACTCGCAGCCCAATACCCGACATCGGGCGGCACGTACATCTACGGCCGCGAACGCCTCGGCCCATGGTGGGGTTTCCTGGCCGGATGGGGCTTCGTCGTCGGCAAGACAGCCAGCTGCGCGGCCATGGCGTTGACCTTCGCCGCTTACGCGGCTCCGCCGGGCTGGGAGAAGCCGGTGGCCGTGGCAGCGGTGATAGGCCTCGCAGCGGTCAACTACCGCGGGGTCACGCGGACCGCGGGACTCACCAGGATCATTGTCGGCATCGTCTTGGCCACACTGGCGTTGGTTGTCGTCGCCTGCTTCCTCGGGGACTCCACCTCGGCCCCGAGTTCTTGGGAATGGTGGTCCGGGGGCTGGTACGGAGTCCTGCAGTCGGCGGGGCTGTTGTTCTTCGCGTTCGCCGGGTACGCCCGCATCGCCACCATGGGGGAGGAGGTCCGCGATCCCCAGCGGGCGATACCGCGGGCGATCATGGTCGCCTTGTTCTTGGCCATCGCCATCTACGCCGTCGTGGCGGTGTCCACCCTGGTCGCGATCGGTCCAGCGGGAATGGCCGCAACTCCGGCACCGCTGGCTCAGGCTGTGACGCAGGTCGGCTGGGAATGGGCCGCGGTTCTGGTACGGATCGGAGCCGCCGCTGCCTCGCTGGGAGCCTTGCTCGCCCTGATCGCCGGTGTCGGTCGCACCAGTCTTGCGATGGCGCGCCACCACGATCTGCCGCAGTGGTTGGCCGCAGTCCATCCGCGCTTCCGGGTGCCGCACCACGCCGAAATCGCACTCGCCGCGGTGGTGAGTGTCCTGGTTCTGGTGGCTGATCTGCGCACAGCGATCGGATTCTCGTCGTTCGGCGTGCTTCTGTACTACCTGATCGCCAACGCGGCCGCACTGACCCAGGATGAGCAGAACCGCCGCTACCCCCGGGGACTGCAGATCCTGGGGATGATCGGATGCGCCGTGCTGGTCGTCACCCTGCCGGCACCCGCTGTTGTGGCGGGGGTGGCCGTGTTCGCCATCGGCATCATCTTCCGCCTCATCCGGCTGCGCACCATCGACCGTCCCGAAGCGCAGGCTTGACCGGACGCGGCCAGGGCTGACGGCCGACGCTGAGCCTGATTCGCCTTGAGCTCGGAGGCTGCGTGAGGCGGGAGGAGCGGACACCGGCTCATTCCGGGGGTCTGTTCGGCTGTCGCTTCCGGTGGCGCTCCCGGTGCCGCTTCTGGGTGCCGCTTCTGGGTGTCGCTCCCGGGTGGCGCTTCCGGGTGGCGCTTCCGGGTGGCGCTTCCGGGTGACGAATGACGGTCTCACTGGATATCGCTGGCATACTGAACCCTTCGGTGACCGGGGACCGACCGATGACCGGGGACCGACCGATGACCGGGAACCGACCGATGACCGGGAACCGACCGATGACCGGGAACCGACCCGCGACGAAGGGGACAGGATGAGCAGGCTCGTCTGGGTGGGGATCGGCGCCGTCGGTGGCATCTACGCCTACCGCCGCGGGCAACGCGTGTGGGAGCAGACCAAGGAACGCGGCGTCGCCGGCAACACCGCCGCCATTACCCGCACCGCGACAGCCGTCTACCGCGGCATCCGAGCCGCCGAGCAGGACGACGTTGTCGACCTGACGGGCGAAGCGACCACTGCTCGCGTCATCGACGCCGAACCAGCACAACCGGTGATGGTCCAGACGCCCGCCGACGAACCGGCACCGAATCGCTCCGGCAGCGGAGCCGGCACCAGAGCGGGTACCGCCGCAGTACGACTGATCAATACCTACCGACGCACCGCCCGCTGACCGCAGACGCGTCGACGCGGTGGGCATCGTCGGCCACCAGTCGGAGGTCACCCGCTGATTGATGCGGGTTGCGTCCTACCTGTCAGAATGGCCCGATGGACTCCGCTGAGATTCGGTCGCGCTTTCTGACGTTCTTCGCCGATCGCGACCACACGGTGGTGCCGTCGGCGTCGCTGCTGCTCGACGACCCCACGCTGCTGTTCGTCAACGCCGGCATGGTCCCGTTCAAGCCGTACTTCCTGGGCGAGGCCCCCCCGCCGTACCCCCGGGCCACCTCAGTGCAGAAGGTCGTGCGCACACTGGACATCGACGAGGTCGGCAAGACCACGCGGCACGCCTCCTTCTTCCAGATGGCCGGCAACTTCTCGTTCGGTGACTACTTCAAGGAACTGGCGATCCCCTACGCCTGGCAACTGCTGACCGACTCGCAGGACTCCGGCGGCTACGGCTTCGACCCGGATCGGCTGTGGGTGACCGTCTACCTCGACGACGACGAGGCGGCCGAGATCTGGCACCGCGATGTCGGTCTGCCCACCGACCGGATCCAGCGTCGGGGGATGGCCGACAACTTCTGGTCCATGGGCGTTCCGGGGCCGTGCGGTCCCTGTTCGGAGGTCTACTTCGACCGCGGCCCCGAGTTCGGCAAAGAGGGCGGACCGATCGTCGACGAGGATCGCTACCTCGAAGTGTGGAACCTCGTGTTCATGCAGAACATCCGCGGAACGGGTCCCGCCAAGGAGGGCTACGACATCCTCGGAGACCTGCCCGCGAAGAACATCGACACCGGCATGGGCCTCGAGCGCATGGCCGCCCTGCTGCAGGGCGTGGACAACATCTACGAGATCGACACCAGCCGAGCGATCCTCGGCATCGCCACGGATCTGACCGGTGCCCGCTACGGAGCCGATCACGAGTCAGACGTCCATCTGCGCGTGGTCGCCGACCACGCCCGCACGTGCACCTTCCTGATCAACGACGGGGTTGTGCCCGGCAATGAGGGCCGCGGTTATGTGCTGCGGCGCCTCATGCGCCGCGTGATCCGCAATATGCGTCTACTCGGCGCCCGCGACACGGTGATGACCCAGTTGGTCTCCGCGACGATCGACGCCATGGCTCCGCAGTACCCCGAACTCGTCCGCGAACAACCCCGGATCGAAGCCGTCGCCTCCGGGGAGGAGACCACGTTCCTCCAGACTCTGAAGACCGGCGCTCAGGTGTTCGACCTGGCAGTGGCGCAGACCAAGGACTCCGGCGGAACGCAACTGTCCGGCGACCGTGCCTTCGTGCTGCACGACACCCACGGATTCCCGATCGAATTGACCCTCGAGATGGCCGCCGAGCAAGGCCTGAGCGTCGACGAGTCGGGATTCCGACGCCTGATGGCCGAGCAGCGAGACCGGGCCAAGGCCGACGCCCGCGCTCGCAAGGAGGGCCTCACCCCCGTCACGGCGTACCGGGCCGTTCTCGAACGCTCCGGAGGCAGCGAGTTCACCGGCTACAGCGAGGTCGAGACCGACGCCACGATCGTCGGACTGCTGCGGGACGGCGAGGATGTCACGGCTGTCTCGGAGGGCGATCAGATCGAGATCATGCTCGATCGGACCCCGTTCTACGCCGAAGGCGGCGGGCAACTCGGCGACCACGGCACGATCGTCACCGCTGACGGCTCCCTCATCGAGGTCTACGACGTCCAAAGTCCGGTGCCCGGTCTGTATGTCCACCGCGGCGCCGTCGCCAGGGGCGAGGCCCGGCGGGGGGAGTCCGCTCACGGGTCGGTCGACATTCCACGGCGCCAAGGCATCAGCCGAGCCCATACGGCGACCCACATGATCCACCGCGCGTTCCGCGAGATGCTGGGCGACACCGCCACACAGATGGGATCCGAGAACGCGCCCGGTCGGTTGCGCTTCGACTTCCCGAGCCCCACGGCCGTGCCGGATTCCGTGCTCGCCGACGCCGAAGCCCTGGTCAACGACGTGCTCCAAGACGACCTGCTCGTGACCGCTCAGACCATGCCTCAGGCGGACGCGGTCGCCATGGGAGCCATGGCCCTGTTCGGTGAGAAGTACGGCGAACGGGTGCGCGTGGTGTCGGTGGGCGACTGGGCCCACGAACTGTGCGGCGGCACGCACGCCGCCCGCAGCGGGCAGCTCGGTGTGGTGAAGTTCCTGTCCGAGTCCTCGATCGGGGCCGGAGTCCGTCGTGTGGAGGCCCTGGTGGGCTCCGACGCCTACCAGTTCCTGGCCCGCGAGCACCATCTGGTGTCGCAGCTGTCCCAGATGGTCAAGGTCCGCCCCGACGAGCTCCCCGACCGCATCGAACAGATGCTGACCCGGTTGAAGGAGACCGAGAAGGAGCTCGAACGCATCCGCAGTTCCCAGTTGCTCGCCTCGGTCGACGACATCATGGGACGCGGCGAGGACATCGGGGACTTCCGCCTGTGGACCTTCCGGGTCCCCGACGGAGTGGCCGCCGGCGACCTGCGCCAGATGGTCCTGCGCGCCCGCAACATGACCGACCAGGATCGCCAGGTTGCTCTCGTCGGAGCTGCCGTGAGCGACGGCCGGGTCGCGGTAGTCGCCGCCGTGAACGACAAGGCCCGGGATGCCGGTCTGTCCGCGCGCGATCTGCTCACCACCGCCATGCCCGCGATCGGTGGTCGAGGCGGCGGCAAGGACGACCTGGCACAAGGCGGAGGCAGCGACCCCGACGGTTTGCCCGCGGCCTTCGCCGCCGTCCAGCACCATCTGACGGGGCTGGCACGCGCGTGAGCCTGCCCGACGGTGCGCGGTTGCCCGACGGCGCCCGCTTGGCCGTCGATGTGGGTACCGTCCGGATCGGCGTGGCCGTTGCCGCTGCCGGCACCACGGTGGCCGTGCCCGTCGAGACTGTGGCAGCCGGGCCCGAAGCCGTGTCCCGGGTGGCACAAATCGCGGCGGAGCAAGCAGCCGCGGTGGTCTACGTCGGCGATCCGATCCGGCTCAATGGCGAGGTCGGACCCGCGGCCCTCGCGGCACGCGATTTCGCCACGCGGCTGACCCGGAATATGGCCCAGAGTGATTCTTCGGTTACGGTTCTGGTCAGAATGGTGGACGAACGGTTAACAACCGCACAATCGGGACGGCAGATGCGCGCCGCCGGGCGCAGCACCCGCCACGCCCGACAGGTGCTGGATCAAGCCGCTGCGGTCGCCATCCTGCAAAATGCACTGGAGCGCGAGAGTGCGGCCGGCCGCCTGGCCGGTGTGAACGTGGAACAGGACTGACTGATGAGCAACGTCGGACTCTCGATGCAGCAGAGCCCCTCGCCCGGTAAGCAGCCCAAGCACCCCAAGAAGAAGAAGGGCCGCTCCGGCGCCGCCGTGTTCTTCTCAGTGCTGATCATCGTCGTGCTCGTGGGGGCCGTCGCTGTCGGGGGACTGTGGGCGTTCAGCAAGTTCCAGGCAGCCCAACCCGCGGAGGACTACCCCGGCCCCGGATCCGGTGAGGTAGTCATCGAGGTCACCGAGGGCGAGACACTCACCGACATCGGCGCGACCTTGCAGAAGGCCGACGTGGTGGCCTCCACCCAGGCTTTCGCCGAAGCCGCCGCGCTCAACAACGATGCGACATCCATCACCCCGGGCACCTACGTGATGCTCCAGCAGATGAAAGCCTCCGACGCCGTCAAACGACTGCTCGACCCCGAGTCCAGCAACTCCAACACCGTCACCGTCGTCGAGGGAATGCGGGTCAAGCAGGTCATCGCCCTGCTCAGCGAAGCCTCGGGAATCCCGGCGAAGGAGTTCGAGAAGGTCGTCGAGTCTCCGTCGAAACTTCCGCTGCCCAGTTGGGCCAAGGGCACGGGCTCGGCTCGAGCCGAAGGGTTCCTGTTCCCGGCCACCTACCAGTTCGACAAGTCCTCAACCCCGGAGGACATGCTCAACCAGATGGTCGCCAAGTTCAACGAGGTAGCCGACGAGATGAACTTCGTCGACCGCAGCAAGAAGACCGGCTACACCCCTTACGAGGTCCTCAACATCGCATCGCTGATCCAGGCCGAGGCGCATCAGGACGACTTCAACAAGGTGTCCCGCGTCATCTACAACCGGCTCGACCCCGACACCTGGGGTGAGACCTACGGCTACCTCGGCCTCGACGCCACCTTGAACTACGCGCTCGACCAGTTCGAGACCAACATCAGCGAGTCCGACCTCGAGTTGAACTCGCCATACAACACGCGCACCGAGAAGCACCAGGGGCTTCCCCCGACTCCGATCAACAACCCCGGGGTCGACGCGATGGAGGCTGCGCTCAAGCCCGACAAGGGGACGTGGTTGTACTACGCCACGGTCAACCTCGACACCGGCGAGACCAAGTTCACCGACAACTACGACGAGTTCCTGCGATTCCAGCAGGAGTTGCGCGACTGGGAAGCCGCCAACCCCCAGTGACCGGCAACCGCCGAGCGGCGGTCCTCGGCCACCCGATCGGTCACAGCCTGAGCCCGGTGCTGCACCGTGCGGCCTACCGGGCCCTGGGGTTGGACTGGACATACGAGGCGATCGACGTCGACCGCCATGAACTCGCGGGTTTCGTGGCCGGCATGGACGACTCGTGGGCCGGACTGTCCCTCACCGCGCCCCTCAAACAGGCGATCATGCCCTTGCTGGCCGCTACCAGCGCGATGGCCGACCAGGTGGGGGCCGTCAACACCGTCGTCGTGCAGCCGGGGGAAACACCACGCCTCATCGGGCACAACACCGATGTCCTGGGCATCGTCCACGCACTGAGTGAGGTCACCGCCGGCGTGGCCGCGGCCCGCAGCGACCCGCGCCGGGCACTGGGATCGCAGCGCGGGCTCGGAATCGTCGGGGCGGGCGGGACCGCCGCCGCAGCGCTGGTGGCCGCACGTGTCATGGCGGCGGATCGAGTGGTCGTGGCCGCGCGGCGAGCAGAGGCAGCGCGGAGTCTCATCGATCAGGTGTGCGGCGGCTGGCCGACACCCCCCGAGGTGGCGACCTGGGGCGACCTGTATGAGGCGCTGGCGCAGCCGGTGGTGATCTGTACGCTGCCCGGTGATGCGGCTGCGAGTCTGGCGGAGCAAGTGCCGAACGATCCGGGGACTCTTCTCGACGTCACCTATCACCCGTGGCCCACCACCCTGGCGGCCGCTTGGTCGGACCGCGGGGGAACCGTGATCGCGGGGCATCGGATGCTGCTGTGGCAGGCGGTGGCCCAGGTGGAGTTGATGACAGGGTTACCGGCTCCCGACGAGGCGATGTCCGAGGCCCTCTCGCTGGCGTTGGCACCCAGCGACTGAGAGTCGGACTCGGTGATCGCTCAGCCTCGGCAGGGAGGTTCGAGGGTTCGCCAGGGAGGGTCGAGAGTTCGCCAGGGGGCGTCGGGGCTCGGCGGGGGGTTCGAGCGCTTCGGCAGGGAGGGTCGGGGTCCAGGTCTCGGGGTGCCGCCGAGCTGTTCAAGGGGAAGGAATGTGGATCCGGCCGGGGCGCCGCTGAACCCCGAGGTGGAGGACAGGTCTGGAGCCGACCGCCCAGCCGAATCCACATTCCGGGACGCCAATCGGGGCCGATGGGGATAGCCTCTAGCTGACGTCCTGCCGCACAATAAGCCGTCCGGGCGTTTTCGGTCCGGCACGATCCACAGGGGGTACTTGCCGCGAGTGGACGCATCGGTACAGGCCTGAAGCGGCAGCGCCGATGACCTACTCAGAGGCGTCTGTGAGGAGGGTGGTGTGGCCCAACTCGGAGAAATCCTGCTCTCGCAGAACATCATCACTGCCGAGCAGTTGCAGGTCGCCCAAGAACAGCAGCAGCGCACCGGCAAGATGCTCGGTCGGATCCTCGTCGATCAGGGCGCGCTCACCGAGCCGCAACTCGTCTCGGCCCTCGCGACTCAGATCGGGCTGCCCTTCGTCGATCTGAGTGACACCGTCATCGACGGTTCAGCCGTCGGTCGCCTGTCCGGGGGAGTTGCCCGCCGACACCACGTCCTGCCGCTGGGCATCGAAGACGGACACCTCGTGCTCGCCATGGCCGACCCCGCCAACGTGGTCGCACGCGACGATGTGCGGTCGTTGACCGGAATGGACATCCGCGTGGTCGTGGCCACCCGGCACGACGTCGATGCCGCGATCGAGCGGGCCTACCGCGCCGACTCCGACCTCGACGATCTCACGTCCGTCATCGACTCCCAAGAAGCCGAAGAGGATCTGGACAACCTCCATGCGGTGGTCGACGACGCCCCCATCGTCAAGTTCGTGAACCTGCTGATCACGCAGGGCATCGCGGACGGGGCCAGCGACATCCACCTGGAACCCAACGAGAATGATCTGCTCGTCCGGTTCCGGATCGACGGAGTCCTGCACGAGATGATGCGTTCGCCGCGCAACATCCACAACGGCGTGGTCAGCCGACTGAAGATCATGGCCGAGATGAACATCGCGGAGCGCCGCCTGCCCCAAGACGGTCGGCTGTCGGTGTCCGCGCACGGCAAGAAGGTCGACCTGCGCGTCGCCACCCTGCCGACTGTGTGGGGCGAGACCGTCGTCATGCGGATCCTCGACAACTCAACCGCCCGGTTGAACCTGTCCCAACTGGGGTTCAGCCCCGAGAACTACGAGCGATACTCGCAGTCGTTCACCAAGCCGTACGGGATGATCCTCGTCGTCGGACCGACGGGCTCCGGCAAGTCCACGACGCTGTACGCGACTTTGAACATCATCAACCGGCCCGAGGTCAACATCATCACCGTCGAGGATCCGGTGGAGTACCGGCTGCCGGGTGTCTCCCAGATCCAGACCAACCAGAAAGCCGGCCTCACCTTCGCCTCGGCGCTGCGGTCGATCCTGCGCAGCGACCCCGACATCGTGCTGATCGGCGAGATCCGCGACCACGAGACCGCCCGGATCGCGATCGAGGCGTCGCTGACCGGACACCTCGTCCTGACGACTCTGCACACCAACGATGCCCCAAGCGCCGCCACCCGGTTGGTCGAGATGGGCATCGAGCCGTTCCTGGTCGGATCGGCGCTGGACTGTGTGCTCGCCCAGCGGTTGGCGCGGCGACTGTGCTCCAGCTGCAAGGAGGAGTACAAGCCGACGCCCGAGACCCTCAAGGCGGCCAACTTCCCGTGGGATCCGTCGGGACCGGTGCCCAAGTTGTTCCGGGCGCGTGGCTGCCCCAAATGCGCCAACACCGGATACCGGGGGCGGCTCGCGCTGCACGAAGTCATGCAGATGAGCGAGACCTTGGAGCGGATGGCGGTGGAACGTGCCACCACAGCCGAGATGACGTCCGCGGCCAGAGCCGAGGGAATGCAGTCACTGCGCCTCGACGGGATGGCCAAGGTGCTCGGGGGCGTGACGAGTCTGGACGAGGTACTGCGGGTGGTCTTGTGAGACGCCGACCGACGAGGCGCCGAGCTAGCCGGAGACCGTGATCGCTCAAGGAATCGCGAGATTCGACCGATGGCTCTCAGGAGTAGGGAGGTCTGATGTCGGCTCCCCAGTTCCAGCCGCCTGCGTCAGGCGTGAAACACAGCCCCCCTCCGGCCGCCCCGCCGCCGGCTTCTCCGCGCTTCGCAGCACCGCCGCCGCCCATGCCCGCGACCACCGCTCGCCCCACAACAACCGCCATGCCGCCCCCGACGGCTACCCAGAGACCACCCGTCGGGTTGGGGCGGGCCGCCCCAGCAGCGCCGGCCCAGGGATCCGCTGAGTTCGCCGAACCCCAGGTCGGGGAGGACGCCTACAAGCGCGCCAGCACGGAGGCACAGGCCGAGGAGAACGACATCTCGCTGCCTGAGGTCCTCGACACGATGATCGATCGCAAGGCATCCGACCTGCATCTCAGTGTCGGTTCCCATCCGACCATCCGGGTGCACGGCTCCTTGATTCAGTTGGAGGAGTACCCACTGCTCGACGCCGGAATGATCCAGCGCACCATGTACGGGGCGATCACCCAGACCCAGCGGGAGAGGTTCGAGGAGGAACTCGAACTCGACTTCTCGTACACGCTGCCCGATCGCGGCCGGTTCCGCGTGAACATGTACAAGCAGAAGGATGCCGTCGGTGCTGCCTTCCGGCTGATCCCGTTCGAGATCAAGTCCCTGGAGGCTCTGGGGATCCCGCCTGCCGTGCGGGAGTTCGCCACCATGCCCCGCGGTTTCGTGCTCGTGACCGGGCCGACGGGCTCCGGCAAGTCCACGACCCTCGCGGCGTTGATCGACTATGCGAACCGCACCCGCGAAGAGCACATCATGACTGTCGAGGATCCGATCGAGTTCCTCCACGAACACAAGAAGTGCCTGGTCAATCAGCGCGAGGTCGGCACGGACACCACGTCGTTCAACCAGGCACTCAAGCATGTGCTGCGGCAGGACCCGGACATCATCCTCGTCGGTGAGATGCGCGACCTGGAGACCATCTCGGTGGCTCTGACAGCAGCGGAGACCGGCCACCTGGTGTTCGCCACCCTGCACACCCAAGACGCCGCCCAGACCATCGACCGTGTCATCGACGTGTTCCCGCCCCACCAGCAACAGCAGGTCCGGCAGCAGTTGGCGGGCGCTTTGCAGGGAGTTGTGTGCCAGACCCTGTGCAAGACCCTCGACGGTAAGGGCCGTGTCGTGGCCACCGAGGTTCTGGTCGTGACGCCGGCAGTGCGCAACTTGATCCGGGAGGGCAAGACGCACCAGATCTACTCGGCGATGCAGGCCGGCCAGCAGCACGGCATGCACACCATGGACCAGCATCTGGCGAAACTCGTCCGCGAGGGTCGCATCACCTATGAAGCGGGCATCGAGAAGTGCCATCATCTTCCCGACTACAACAAGTTGTGCGGGAAGGGTTGATCGCCATGGCCAGCACCGCCACGTACGAGTACCAGGTCCGGGATCACACCGGCAAGATCGTCAAGGGCAAGATCGACGCCGAGTCCCCGGCCATGGTGGCAAACAAGCTCACTTCCATGGGTTACGCCCCCATCTCGATCGAGGAATCCGGCAAGGGACTCAACCGCGAACTCAAGATCCCTGGCCTGGGGGAGAAGGTCGGGCTGAAGGACCTGGCGGTCATGTGCCGCCAGTTCGCGACCATGATCAACTCCGGACTGACTCTGCTGCGGGCGTTGAGCGTGCTGGAGGAACAGACCGAGAACAAGGCGCTGGCCAAGGTCATCGGCGAAGTGCGATCCGACGTCGAAGTCGGCAACTCGCTGTCGTCCTCACTGGCCAAACACGACAACGTGTTCCCGCCGTTGATGATCAACATGGTCAAGGCGGGCGAAGTCGGCGGATTCCTCGATTCCACGCTGCTGCAGATCGCCGCGAACTTCGAGGCCGAGGTCAAACTGCGCCAGAAGGTGAAGTCGGCGATGACCTACCCGGTCGTCGTCTTCGTCATGGCGATCTTGGCCCTCGTGGCCATGCTGCTGTTCATCGTGCCGGTGTTCGAGGGCCTGTTCTCCGAGTTGGGGGGGGAGTTGCCCCTTCCGACTCGAATCCTGGTCACACTCTCCGCGATCCTCAAGATCCTGATGCCGTTCCTCATCGTGTTTGCGATCGTGGCGGCAGTGCTTTGGCGCAAGTACAAGAACAATCCACGAGTGCGTGACGTTGTTGACCCTGCCAAGTTGAAGACACCTATCTTCGGGAAGTTGTTTCAGAAGATAGCTCTGAGCCGGTTCAGCAGGAACCTGGGCTCGATGATCGCTGCCGGCGTGCCCATCCTGCAAGCCCTGGACATCGTGGCCGACACCTCAGGCAACGTGGTCATTGCACGGGCAGTTCACGAGGTCAAGGATTCGGTGCGGGCAGGGGAGCCGTTGGCCCGTCCATTACTTCAGCATCCGGTCTTCCCACCGATGGTGGTGCAGATGATGGCCGTCGGCGAGGACACCGGTTCGCTCGACGCCATGCTGGCCAAGATCAGCGAGTTCTACGACCAAGAAGTGGAAGCGACTACTGACGCCCTCACCTCACTCATCGAACCGCTGATGATTGCGGTTGTCGGCGGAATCGTGGGCGCCATGATCATCGCCTTGTACTTGCCCATCTTCAAGATCTTCGAGTTGATCGAGTAAGGGGATTCCCCACGCTCAAGGAAGACCGGCAAGAAGACCGCTCTTCGGTCGCCCCGCTTCAGGCGGCGAGGAGACACGCAACACGGAGGCGACTGGGGCCTGTCCCGGACGCGATGTAGGCCGCCTATGGGCCCGGACGACGCGCCGTCCTTGGGCGGAGTTCAGCGAAGGGAACTAGTGTGACCACATGGCCCTTGGAGTAGACACGCCGTCGGCTGTGGCCGCACCTTCTGGCCTCGGTTCACCCCGCTGGCGACGCCGCGCTCAATCTGGCCGAGATACCTTGTCCGAAGCGATCGCGTACTACTCGTTTTCTTCTGCCTGGGCCATTCTGAAGAGAACGCCGGAGAAGCAGGCGAGGAAGATATTCTCGCTTGCCGCCGACAGAAGCTGGAAGAGAAACACTCCGGGCGTGCAGCAATACCGCAAGAATCTGGAGCGAGTGCTGCCGGACGGCACTTCGAAACAAGCGCTGGAGAAGATAACCCGCGATGGCGTGCAGTCATATGCCCGTTATTGGTGCGAGATGTTCCAGATGCCGACCTGGTCCGACGAACGCGTCCTCAGCATAGTCGTCAAAGACCTCGACATCGTCACCCGGGAACTGCAGCGTCCCCCTGCGCCGGTCTGCGTGGGCCCGCATTCGGGCAACTATGACCAAGCCGCGGCATATGTGTCACTGCACTACGGTGCCATGTGCACCGTGGTCGAAAGGCTCAAGCCCTACAAGCTCTACGATCGCTTCACCAAAGAACGCGAGAAATACAACATGGAGGTCATCCCCTCCGGAGCTCCTGACGCGTTGGACACCCTTATCACGAGGGCAAAGGCAGGGACTCTCGTCGCGTTCACGGGGGAGCGGGACTTGTCCAAGAGGGGCATCGAGGTGGAGTTCTTCGGCGAGAAGACTCGAATACCTGCCGGACCAGCCCTCATCGCCTACGAGGCCAAGTCCAAGATCATTCCGGCTTCTTTCTACTACAACGAGGATTCGAAGGCCGCCTGTGACGTGTTCGATCCCATTGACATCGACTTCAGCCTGGATAAGACCGCCGCAGTACAGAAGGCGACCCAAGAATGGGCCAACCAGATCAGCGTTGGTATTGCCGAGAACCCACAGGACTGGCACATGTTCCAGCCACTGTGGCTGAAGGATCTCAAGCCCCGCCCGCGCCGCTAGAAGCAGGGATCAAGCGCCTACCTCGGCGCGGATGGCTGTCGCGAACTGGTCGATGTCCTGTTCGGTGGTGTCCCACGAACACATCCATCGAACCTCGCCCGTGGCGGGATCCCAGGTGTAGAAGCGGAAGCGTTGCTGAAGCCTTTCGGTGACATCCGCGGGCAGGACGGCGAACACCGAGTTCGCGCGTGGTTCGCGGGTGACGCTCACTCCGGGGATATCGGCGACGGCCCGGTACAGACGCTGGGCCATGGCATTCGAATGGCGGGCGTTGCGCAGCCACAGGTCATCGGTCAGCAGGGCCACCAACTGGGCGCTGATGAACCGCATCTTGCTGGCCAACTGCATCGCCGACTTGCGCAGGAACGGGACGCCGGGGACGTCCTCGGGATCGAGCACGACGATCGCCTCCGCGCCCATGGCGCCGTTCTTCGTGCCCCCGAACGACACGGCGTCGACTCCGATATCCGTGGTGAAGGCCCGGAACGGCACGTCGAGCGCGGCAGCGGCGTTGGCGATACGAGCCCCATCGAGATGCACCCGCATGCCGAGGGACCGGGCGTGCGCCACCAGCACGGTCAGCTCGGAGAGCGAGTACAGCGTGCCCAACTCCGTCGACTGCGTGACGCTCAGCACGGTGGGTTGGGCGCGATGCACATCGCCGTAGCCCCACGCCTGGGTGTCCAACAGGTCGGGCGTGAGTTTGCCGTCCTCGGTCGGGATCTGCCACAACTTCAGTCCGGCGACCTTCTCCGGAGCTCCGCCTTCGTCGACGTTGACATGCGCCGACTGGGCGCAGACGACCGCCTCCCACGGTCGCGCCATGGCCTGCAAGGCAACGACGTTCGCACCGGTGCCGTTGAAGACGGGGAAGACCTCCGCGGTGTCACCGAAGTGCGCCTTCATCAGTGAGCCGAGTTGGGCGGTGGTCTCGTCGTCGCCGTACGCGGGCTGGTGACCGACGTTGACGTGCTCCAGGGCGGCCATGACATCGGGATGAACGCCGGCGTAGTTGTCGCTGGCGAAGCCACGTTCGGCCGTCATGCGGTGAGGTCCAGGTAGGTGTCGCTGCCCCGCGAGTCATCGTGGAGCAGGCCCGCGATGGCAGTCGCGAGCGCTGTGGTGTCGGTGTAGCCCTTGAAGGCACGGTCGGGGTTGGCGTCACGCGTGGCCTGATCCACCAGGGCCATGACGGCGACGATGAACGCGCGTGCGTCGGTCCCGTCGAACGTCGCACCCAGTGAGCGCACCCACGACTCGGCCGCGGACTTGGTGCTCGCGTAGGCAGCGTTCGTCGCCGACGGCTTGCGCACAGCAGTGCTGGTGACCATCACGTACCGGCCGTGAGGCGCAGTTGCCAGGGTTTCCCGGAATGCCACGGACGTGGTCTGGACTGTCCCTACGATGCCTGGGAACAGTTCGTTCCACTGCTCGATCGACTGGGCGTCGACGGTGTCGGCGCCGCGCCAGCCACCCACCAGGTGGATCACTGCGTCCACTCGCCCATGACGTTCGAGCAGATCGTCGCGGAACGCTGCGACGGCGGACAGGTCGGTCAGGTCGACGACCAGCGCCTCAGCTGAACCACCGGCGGCTGTGATGGGGTCGACCGCTGCTTGGGCCAGGTCCAGCGCGCGATCCACCACGACGACGTGGGCTCGCTGGGCCAGCGACAAGGCGACGGCTCGGCCACCCATTCCGGCGCCGAGCACGACTGCGACGGGACGGTCGTTCATGCCGCCACCCCTGTCATGCCCTTGGTCGACTCGATCGTGTCGACGATCTTCTTGCGCAGCGCTTCGTAGAAGACGTTGAGGGGGAACTCGTCGGGGAGCACGGCATCGACGGCCGCCTTGGTCTCGGCGGGGATCGCGGAACCGCCCTGCGCCCACACGGATGAGGGATGCGGCGGGACGAGTCCGGCGACGAACGTGTGCGCGGCGAGCCAGTGACCCATCCGGCTGCGGTCGATGCCCTCGCGGTACAAGGCGTTCACTTCTTCGCACAAGGCGACGACGCAGTCCTGGACCTCATTCCAGTCGATGAACAACGTGTTGTCGGTCCAGTTCAGGACGCCGTGTTTGTGCAGCCAGGCGAACAGGATCTGACCACCGAGGCCGTCGTAGTTGCGGACCCGCTCGCCGGTGGTGGGGAAGCGGAACAGGCGGTCGAACAAGATGGCGTAGCGAACGTGGGGCGCCAGCGTCACGCCCTTCTGTTCGAGCACAGCGGTCTCGCGGTAAGTGTTCAGATCGCAGCGCAGTTCCTCGAGCGCGTACATCCAATAGGGCATGCGCTGCTTGATCATGAACGGGTCGAACGGCAGGTCGCCGTGACTGTGGGTGCGGTCGTGGACCAGGTCCCACAGCACGAACGTCTCCTGAGCGAGTTGCTGATCGTTGAGCAGCAGCTCGGCGTCCGGCGGCAGGGCCAGACCGAGGATGTCCGCAGACGCGGCCGACACCGTACGGAATCGGGCGGCTTCGCGGTCGCAGAAGATGCCACCCCACGTGAACTTCGCGGTCTCCCGCGTGGCGACGGTCTCCGGGAACAGCACGGCCGAGTGGGTGTCGTAGCCGGCGGTGAAGGCCACGAACTCGATCGGGACGAACGCCGCATTGTCATAGGAGCCCGCCTCGATGTCCGCGATCCACTGCGGCCAGACGGTGCGGCTGATGACCGCCTCGACGTTGCGGTTCGGGTTGCCGTTCTGCGTGTACATGGGGAACACCGCGAGGTGTTCGATGCCGTTCTCACGCAGTTCTTCGGGATGGAACGTCATCAGCGAGTCGAAGAAGTCCGGCACTCCGAGGCCTTCGTCCGCCCACCGCCGGAAGTCGACGACGGTGGCGGCCAGGTGCTCGGCCTGGTGGGGGAAGTGGGGTGCCAGTTCCTCGATGGCCGACACGATGTCCGCGACCGCGGTCAAAGCGGTGTCACGGTCGGCTTCGGCGACCGAACCATCTTTGGCCTGCAGGGGGCGCAGGGTCTCGACGGCGGTGGCCAGTCGCTGCCAGGCGTCACTGTCGGCGGAGTCCGTGCGCTGGGCGGGCAATGCGGCGGGCCCGGCGATGGTCCATGTCACGAGGTTGTGCCACAACGTCAGGTGGTCGAGGTCGCCGATCGAGTCGTCGCCGAACAGGTCGGAGTCCGTGGCGACGACTACCCGCCCGAGGTCGGCTTCCACGCCGGCGATCAGGCCGGCCCCCGGGGGAGTCGCGGTGGGACTGGTGACGGCGAACAGCCAGCCACGGTCGTCGGCGTCGGGTTCGAGGAACAGGGTTCCGCCGCGGTACACGCATGCGGAGTTGACGCCGGCCCACACGTCCCAGTGGGAGTGGGCGACTGGCTGCGCGAGAACCCAAGTGGGGACGTCGCGGAACCGGTGGCCGGGGTCCTGCACGGTGGTGTTGTGCATCGTGACTCCGAACCGTGCGGCGATATCGGCGAGGTTGTTGCCGTACTTGGCCTGTTCGGTTTCACCCAGCAGCACCAGACCGCCGCCGCCGCGCACATGAGCCTCGATCGCGTCGATCTCGGCGGGGCTGTAGGTCGGGGATCCGATGCCGGTGGTCGCCTCCCAGTCGGCGGTTGAGCAGTGGGGGAGTACGAGGACGTCCACATCTGCCAGCGCCTCCGCGTCGAGGGGACCGTCGATGTGTGCGGTGGTGACGAGTCCCGCGGCGGTCAGTGATTCGGCGGCGCGCACATACCCGGCGTCGGCAGGGTTGCCCGGGTTCATCTGGACCGCGATCTCGGGTCGGGTGGACCATGCCTGCTGGTGAGCCTCGTCAATCAACACCCGTGCGTACGGTCGCATCTCGCCTCCTGAGTGGGTTACTTGCCGAGGGTATCGCCGCGCCATCGCGGTCCCAACCGCTGGCGAAGTCGGAGGCGACCGGGTGGTGCGTTCCGACTACTTGCGCGGGTCCGTTCTGGTAGGAACGGGTCGATACCGAACGAAAGGGCAACCGATGGCGGGTCTGTCACGACGGGGCTTCCTGGCCGCCACTTCCGGGCTCGCGGCGATGTGGGGCATGCCGTTCGGTGAACTGGGTAGCGCACTGGCTGCGCCCGCGACTAGAGGAGACGTCCCCACGACGTTGCTGCAGACCATCCGCCAGCGCACGGTGGGAAACAAGCAGTACCGCACGTTGGCCACCGCCGCCGGGGAGCCGTACATCCCCCGCTACGACCTGTTGGGGCGTGAGGGAAGCCCGGGACGAACGGGGAGTCGGCGCTCCATCGTCTACCTGGGGCACATGACGGACATTCACGTCATCGACGCGCAATCACCCGCCCGTCTCGAGCCGTTGATGGCCCAAAGCCCCGGCACGTGGCAGGGCGCGATCCGTCCCCAGGACACGATGTCCGTCAACGTTCAGGCGCAGATGATCGCCGCCATGACGGCCGCCAAGTACAGCCCGCTCACCGGCGCTCCGATGGCCGCGGTGTACAACACCGGCGACAGCGCCGACCAGCACTCGACCCTGGAGCTGCGCTGGTACATCGACAACATGGACGGCGTCCCGATCACCCCCAACAGCGGTCTCGTCGGTCAGTACGAGGGCCCGCAGGTGTGGGAGGAGGCCATCTACGCCTGGCACCCGGAGGATCCCGACAGCGACCAGTTCGGTGCCTATGGGTTCCCTCGAGTCGAGGGCCTGCTCACGGCCGCCGTGTCTCAGAATGTGGCCTCGCGGGGGCTGCCGATCCCCTGGTACGCGGTGTACGGCAATCACGACACGCTGTACTTCGGCGCCTTCGAGATCGGTGAGGCGTTGCGAGCGCTCGCGGTCGGGGATCGCAAACCGGCCCTGTATCCGGCGTTGGGTCAGTTGTACTTCGACGGGTTGCGCAGCGAGAGCAACGTTCTGGCCCGGCTGGAACATGTGCTGACCACGAACTTCGGGCGCCAGGACGGCATCAGGGCCGTGACACCTGACCCGAAGCGCAAGATGTTCGACCAACTGCAGTTCATGGCCGAGCACTTCACCACCCAACCGAACCCCGGCCCGATCGGGCACGGGTTCACGCAGGACAACCTCGACACCGGTAAGACCTTCTGGGCTGCCGACATCGGCCCGCACCTGCGACTGTTCGGTCTCGACACCTGCAATCAGGTGATGGGCGCCGACGGAGCCGTGCCGCAGTCGCAGTTCGACTGGCTGCGCGACGAACTCGCCGCGGCCCGCGATGAGAACAAGATGGCGATCGTCATCAGCCACCACAACAGCAAGACGCTGGAGAACAAGGCTGTCGCGACAGTGGGGGAGTCGGAGCCGCTGATCAACACCGAACAGTTCATCGACATGCTGCTGGACTATCCCAATGTGATCGCCTGGTCGAACGGTCACACCCACATCAACACGATCGTGGCCCACCCCCGAGCCAACGGGAAGGGCGGCTTCTGGGAGGTCACAGCGGCCTCCTGCATCGACTACCCCCAGCAGCAGCAACTGCTCGAAGTGGTCGACAACCGCGACGGCACCATCTCGATCTTCGCCACGACGCTCGACCACATGAGTCCCGCGACCTGGACGCCGGGGGACTTCTCCCAAGAGGGCCTGGCGTCTCTGAGTCGGGAGTTGGCGTCCAACGACTGGACCGCGAACCCGCTCATGCGTCTCGGCTCGCCATTGGACCGCAACGTCGAACTCCTGCTGCCGGCGCCGTTCGACATGGAGACCATCACCGACGCGGCCCTGGAGAAGGAAACCATGGCCCGCAAGGCACGACTGGTGGCCAACGAGCGAGCAGGTGCGGCATGAATCGGATACTGATCGGTGCTGGCGTCGCTGCGCTGGCGTTTCTGCCGGGGTGCTCGAACCTGGGCACCCAGATCGCGACTCTGCAGCCAGTCGCCGGTGACGCGATCACCGGGCTGAACATCGCTGCCAACGACGTGTTGCTGCGTGAGAAGGTCGACATCCTGGTCGCCCCGGTGTGCACCTATGAGCCGGAGACCTACACCTGCACCGGGACCACGGTGAAGGGCGACGAGATTCTCGTGACCGCGCAAGGTGCGAAACCGACGACGTTCACCGTTTCGGTGGGTGGGGCGTCCATCTACGACGGACCCGTTGACGCTGTGATCAAGAGAGCGGGACAGCGATGAGCACCACTGATGCGACCGAAACCCCGGTGACCCCCGCCGAGCCTCAACAGCCCAGGCACTACGGGTTCTCGGTGCTGCTGTCGGGATTCGCGCGAATGTGGCGGGCATGGCTGCCGGCGATCATCGTCATCGTGGCCAATGCCGTGGCTCAAGCGCTGTTCGTGATGACGAATCCGCAGGTGTCCTGGGAGCCGACGTTCATCCTGCTGCTGATCGGATCGATCCTGGTGTTCCTGGTCACCGGAGCAGTGCTGACGGCGGGCGCGTTCGAGTCGGTGACCCAACGCGTGCCGGTCGGGTTGGCGTTCAGCCGGGCCAATCGGCACTTCTGGCTCTACAGCATCTGGGTGATCCTGCAGACCGTGGTGGTACTGATCGGGACGGCCTTCTACCGCTGGCCCGGGGTTCTGCTCGCCTGGTTGACCGTGTTCATCCCGATCGCGGCGATCGACGGGCAGCGCAACGCCCTGGGGGCGAACTTCCGAGCCATTTGGTCGCACCCCTTCCGCTGGATCATCACGGGCATCATCATCGCCGTGTTCCTGGTCTTCGGGTTCTTGTTCGGCGCCTTGAACGGCTTCTTCATCGGTGGTGTCGTGGGGTCTTTCGTCGCGACGTTGGTGGCGGGATTCTTCGCCTGGTGGTGGCTGACCGCCTGGGCCTGCCTCTACCGCAGCCGACGCGGCGCCCCTGCCGATCAGGCGTGAATCCGGCTCCCTCGTAGTCCTATCGGATAGGGACAGTTAGTCCCATTTCGGACCTTCACTGTGAGGTGACACTCTGTGACGTCCTGATTACGGACAGTTTCTCGCTCAGGTTACAGAAACCCCCTCGGGTACCCGATGGTGATTGTGTCATTGCCCTTATTCATTCATGGGGCACTTGGTAACAAGTGAAAGGAACGATCATGTTTGATCGTCTGAGCAAGAGAAGGGGAGACGCGGGCTTCACGCTCATCGAGCTCCTCGTAGTCATGATCATCATTGGAATCCTCGCAGCGATCGGTATCCCGATCTTCCTGAGCCAGCGGGCCAAGGCTCGTGACACTGCCACCCAGGCCGACGTGTCAACGGTTGGCAAGGAAATCGCGACCTACTACGTTGACAACGTGGGCGCGCCACCCGTTGTGACGGTGGCGGCAGGCGAACTGCGCTTGGATGGCGTCAAGGTCGGCAACGCTTCAGACGGTACGGCGTTTGGCAACCAAACTGGTCTTACCTCGACGACTTGGTGCGTCTCGTTGACGAACCCCGAAGGCGATACTCCCACATACCGCTACTCTTCGGCGGGTGGCTTGGAGGCTGGAGCTTGCGCCTAAGTTAGCAAGTGGTGCAACTGGGGTGGAAGGTCTAGTGAGGCCTTCCACCCCAGTTGCATTCGGTCTGAGGATCGCGTCATGTTCGCGGTAAAGCAAGGGGGCGACTGTGACGATGCGAAAAGTGGGAGGTGATGATCGTGGAGCGTCGCCTTGGACCGTTCTGCCGTCCGCCCAGACGCCGCATGACTACGACGAAGAGATCAGTTTCGGACGCCGGGTTCACCCTCATGGAGTTGATCGTCTCCATGCTCATCTTGAGCCTCGTGATGATCGGTTTGACCGGCGTCTTCATCAGTTCGGCCAAGACAGTCGGCCAGGCCAAACAGCGACAACAGGCGACTGCCCTGGCGACCCAAACCCTTGAGCAACTGCGAGCGCTCCCGTATGACCTCATCGTTTCCGGTATCAACCAGACAACGACGGAGTTCGCGTCGGACATCCGAATCATCGACAAGGAGTCGACGCCGCGGCTAGCACCCGCCGGGTCCAGCATCAACGAGGAACTGGTACTCAACTCCACTGGCACAACGGCGCCGCTGAGCCCCCATATGCAGGTCGATGACGATTGAGAACACTACCTACACGATCGCGACCTACATCACCCAGGCAGATACTGAGCAGCCCGCCTATAACCTGACCGTGATCGTGACGTACGGAGTGAACTCCACCGATGCGCAGAACTCCGTCATTGAACGATCGACGAGTTACTCGCCGACTGGGTGTCTCTCCACTTCGACTCATCCCTTCTCGGGCCCATGTCAGCCGTCGTTCAGCGCCCAGGCGGGAATCACTGCCGGGAGCATCTCATTGGTTCCAGCAGGTGGCGAGGAAGGCGCCGACACGCAACTACTTGAGGACTTCGGCGTTGATTCCGCATCACTCGACCTACCCATGCTGAGCTCGTCGATGACGGTGGAGCAGACCTCGCGCGTGTCAGCACTTGCCCAGACAACCGGAGTCCGGACTTCTGTAGCCGGGACTGAGGCGTCAAAGGGTGGCCTCAGCCAAGTGGCTGAGGGTGACACCGACCCTTCATCTGAAGTGGGCGAGGCCGAGACCTTCGCAATCGCTCCCACCGATCCTGGGGTCCTATCCCCAACCGCCGGCACTGCAGGAAGCATCACCTTGACGCCGAGTACCGCTGACGACGGCTCTGGGTCAGCTTCGGTGTCCGGGGGCAGTTCCTGTCAGGCGCCACCCTCCGGTTCGCTGGTCCCCGGATCCCAACCCTGCGGCTCTGCCACAGTGGCCACCGGGGGGTCACCCAGTTCGATGTCGCTGACGCTTGCCGGCCTACCGCGGACGCTGCCGGCGTTCAACCTCGCCGAGGTTTCTGCTTCAGGCAGCACAAGCCGTTCCCTTGTTGGTCAGTTCGTCAGTTCCACGAGCTTCTGCTCCGGCTCCTCCCCGAACTGCGCCGTGGCATCGGTCTCACGAACACTCGGAGAAGTGAAGGTGGGGGGGCTGCCCGACACCACCACGGGCGACACGGGTCCCACGGGATTCGATCAGGTGGTTCGGGTGAACGGACTCGTCGATCAGGCGGTAGCTGAGTCTGGGATTGGGGCCCGAGAGCCATCCGCCAGTCGCACCGGGTCTCTGGAATTCTGGGACAGCGACACCGGCACCTACTCGACTGTGAGCCTGAACCAGACTCGGAACGTCAGTGGAAGCGTGAGCCGGACCTACGCATCGAACGATGATCAGGGCGTGCGGATCGACATTGACTATGTCATCGCCGTGCAGCCACCTCAGGAGTCGCAAGACACCTCATGCACCGCTGCCGGCACGCGGTGCACGACCGAGGTCACATCCGCACCCACCGTGCGGGCCGACCTGCGCTATCGCGTTTTCGAGGTGGACGGCTCAGAGTCCACGAACGTCACGTCATTCGCGGTCCTGGTCGACCTCGGCGGCATCTTGAGCCAGACCTCCTACGGGGCGAACCCTGATGCGTAAACCGACACTTGTCGCTGAGGCCGGTGCCAAACGCACGGGTGCCGGTGATGCGGGCGTGACCCTTATCGAGTTGCTGATCACGATGGCCGTATTCTCGCTGGTCATCGGACTGATCTTCCAGGGCGTGATCACGGTCCAGCGCATGGCTGAGGAGTCCCGACGCGACGCCGAATCCGTGAGCCAGCTTCGCCAAGGATTAGCGATCATCGACCGCCAGGTCAGGTCGGGCAATGTGCTCTACAGCCCAGGCGACGAAGACCAGGTCCTGTCCACCTGTGAGGGCACCGGAACCTCCGGTTCATGCATGCGTGTCTACACGCAGGCGAACGGCGATGAGCGCTGCGTCCAATGGCAGGTGATCGCCGACGCCGACGCACCCGGCACCAGTGCCTTGCGCATGAGGAGTTGGAGTCCCACCTGGCAGACGGACGGGCTTACGACGGGTTGGTCGACCGTCTCGCGAGGATTGGTCAACCCGGGTGAGGGCAACTGGCCCTTCACTCTCCAAGGCGGGACAAGCGCTTTCGCCTCCCGACTTCTGGACGTCAATCTGGGGGCTGTGGATCTGAACGATCCGTCCGAGAGTGACGAACTCAGCGCGTCGATTTCCGGACGTAACACCAACTACGGGTATGACGCGGGTCGCTGCAGTCCTGCGCCGACAGCATGAAGGAGGGCCGTCGCATGGCTGGTCACCGGATGCGTGAGGACTCTGGGGTTGCGCTCGTCGCCACGATGGGACTTGTGATGATGGTGGCAATCCTGATGATCACGATCGCGGCATTCGCGCTGCGCGAGGCGCGCCAATCGGGTCAGGATCGCCAACGGTCGTCAAGCGTCATGTCAGCGGAAGGGCAAGTCGACATCACGCTCGCGAAGATTCAAGGAACGGCGCGCGAGTCCCTACCGTGCGACGACACCGTCACCCAAACCGAAGCGCAGCCCGATGCGATCTCCGTTCAGACAGTGGTCACCTACTTCGATGGAGAAGCAGCCGCGACCTGCGAGGACGTCAGATCTGGTGCGGTCACGGTCGATCGCGCTCTGATCAAGTCAACGGCCACCAGCGCAGCTGTAGCGGACACCCGCCCCGCCCAACGCACCGTCGAGGTCTTGGTCAACATGAATCCGACCATGGAGAACGGCTTGGACAAGGCGATCTTCGGCAACACCGGGATCACCCTCGCCAATCGGGCCCAGGTCTTTGGGCGAGATGGTGCTGCAGATGCCGACCTCTACACGAATGGGAACTTCGTGTGCAGCAACAATCAGCAGTTCTTCGGCAGTGTCGTTGCGCAGGGCAGTATCTGCTGGGTCCAACACGTGCACGTTCGAAGTCGACGCCTGGTCACGGACCGGATTCACGGCGTCCAATCCCGGTGTGACCGTGAAGGGGAAAGTGCAGGTCTCCGCCGGCAACGTGTCGATCGTGCGAAACGCCAAAGTGAATGGAGTCGTACGAGCCAGTGGATCGATCTCGTGGGACGGGACCTGCCCCAACGCCGCGAAGTGCTTCCCCTATTCGCAAGTTGAAGCGCCGCCCGCACAGTCTTTCCCCGTCCTGAACTGGAGCAACGAAACCCGGGCACTGTGGGCGGCTGCGGGGTACACGGGCTACTACGAGAACCACGACTGCAACGTGACTGGCGATGCGAACGGTCCAGGCCGGTGGCTTACTGACCAACTCCGACACGCCGACGATCCTCAGAACCAACTGTCAGGTAGTAATCCAGACGAATGCCCAGGACATCCCACTGCGAAGCAATGTCGCGGTGTTCGCAAAGGGCGGGGTCCGATTCGCCAATTCACTTACATTCCGTTCAGACACTTCCGCAACCCGGAACCTCTATCTGATTCAGCCCTACAACGATGAGCCATCGCCGTGCACCAAGGATGGCATTGTCCTGGACAACAGAGTGACGATCGAAGACTCGGTCAACGTCTTGTTGTATTCCCCGTGCAACATTCGGAAAGCCAACAACACGGACCACTTCGGACAGATCTATGCCGGAGGTGTTGCCCGGATCGACAACGCGTTGACGATGTACTACCGGCCCCTGCCGGTGTGGGGCGTCGAGGATCCCACCAGCAGTGTCAGGCACTACACTCTGGACATTCTTTACAAGCGCGAGAACTACTCGTAGCAGTGCACTTCCTCAGGAGGGGCGCGAGTGACGTTGGTAGAACTTGGCGTTGCCCTGGTGTTCGGGCTCGTGATCGGTTCGTTCCTGAACGTGGTCATCTGGCGCGTGCCCCGCGGGGAATCGATCGTCACCCCGGGATCAGGTTGCCCCTCGTGCGGTCACGAGATCCGCGCCTACGACAACATCCCCCTGCTGTCGTGGTTGATCCTGCGCGGCCGTTGTCGCGACTGCGGCGAACCGATCTCGCCGCGGTATCCGATCGTCGAACTCACCACCGGCTTGCTGTTCGTGCTCATGACGTGGAACTTCGGCCTCAACTTGGGAACTGCCCGCCTACCTGTACTTCGCCGCTGTCGGGGTTGCTCTGGCGCTGATCGACCTCGACACCCGGCGCCTGCCTAACGTCATTGTCCTGCCGTCCTACGTCGTCGCCGGTCTACTGCTCTTGCTCCCAGCCATCGTCGATGGTCGTTGGAACGACTACCTGAATGCCTGGCTGGGTGCCCTGGCGCTGTTCGCGTTCTACTTCCTCCTCGCGTTCGTCTATCCCGCGGGGATGGGGTTCGGTGACGTCAAACTCGCCGGCGTCCTGGGGCTCTACCTGGGCTGGCTCGGATGGGGGCCACTCATCGTGGGCGCCTTCCTCGGATTCCTCCTCGGTGCCCTGGTCGGCGGCGGCCTCATGCTCGCCAAGCGAGCCGGACGCAAGACCGCGATTCCGTTCGGACCCTTCATGATCGCCGGCGCGCTGATCGCTGTCGTGTTCGGCCAATCGCTCGCTGACACCTACACCGGGACCCTGCTCGGATAATCCGGACGAAACACCCAACTGCCCCGATCCCGACACCTCGTTTCAGATCCTGGCGCGAGGTTCCGTTACCCGAGGAAGTAGAACAAATGTGGGAACGGGTGGACCGCAACCGTTCCGGACGGAATGCTGGTCCTTGAGCGCGGAGGTGAGACATGGGCGGACATAGCCGCATCGGTCTCGACATCTCCACGTCCTGCGTTCGAGCCGCGCAGATCTCTGTGCGCGACGGGGTCTTCCAGCTGGATCGCTTCGGTCAGATGCCGCTGCCCATCGGGGCCGTCGTCGAAGGCGAAGTACGCGACCCGCAGTTGGTCGGCACCGCCATCAAACACCTGTGGAAGCAGGGCAAGTTCAAGGGCAAGGACGTCTCGATCGGCATCTCCAGTCAACGGGTCGTCGTCAGGCTGATGGACCTGCCCTACGTGGCCCCCGAGGACCGGCGCAAGAGCCTGCCGATGATGGTCGGTGAACAAGTTCCCATGCCCGTCGACGAGGCGGTGCTCGACTTCGTACCCCTGGGCCAAGGAACCGGGGGAGAGGGCAACACCCCCACCACCCACGGACTACTGGTTGCCGCCGCCGAGGACGCCATCCTGCGCGCCATCCAGGCGGCCGAGATCGGCGGCCTGAAGGTCATCGATGTCGATCTGACCCCCTTCGCACTGGTCCGCGCCCTGGTAAGAGCCGACCCGCTCGGGATGTCGACCGAAACCGAGGCTGTCGTCGACATCGGAGCGACCACCACCAATCTCGTGGTCCACGTCAACGGCATCCCACAGTTCGTGCGCATCCTCATGATGGGTGGCCAGAACGTCACCGAACGCCTCATCGAGCAACTCGGCGTGAACCTGCCCACCGCCGAATCCCTCAAGCGTGAGAACTCGATCAGTGACTCCGATGCAACGCCCGACTCGCCCGTCGGCATCATGGGCGACGTGATCGGGCAGCTGATCGACGAGATCCGCGGATCGCTGGACTACTACCTGGCAACGAGCAGCGTCGACCGGATCGACCGCATCGTCCTGACCGGCGGCGGCTCCTTGGTGCCCGGTTTCGAAGAACGACTCGAAACCGCGACGGGTCTGCCCGTGCGTCGCGGCATGGCCTTGACCACCCTTGGGCCCGGCAGCAGCGGACTCACCCCTGACCACCTATCCTTCGCCGATCCCCTGGCAGCAGCTGCCGTCGGCCTGGCAATCTGGGACGACGCATGAATCTGACAGTTCGCCGCACCAAGACCGAAGCGGAAGCCCCGACAACCGTTGAGACCGTCGACCTGGTCGACGAGCGACCGTTCCCCGGTTACGTGCGGGTCAATCTCATCCCCGAATCCATCCGGACCCGCCAGCGGGTCGCACGGATCAGGCGCTGGATCATCGTCCTGCTCGTGCTGGTCGTCCTGATCCTCGGAGCACTGTTCTTCCTCGCGCAGCGCGACATCGCCGCCGCCGAACAGCGCCTCGCGGTCGCGCAGACCGAACAGATCCAGTTACAGGGCCAGGTCGCCCAGTACGCCGAAGTACCTGCCGTGTTCGCCGTGGCGAGCAGAGGGCAGGAAGCGCTCACCACCGCGATGTCCCGCGAGGTCCGATGGGCGTTCCTGCTCAACCAGCTGTCGTTCTCCACACCCGCCGGGGTGACGCTGGACTCCGTCTCCGGCGCGCTGACCGAAGGCGGACCGGTGCTCGACAGCCCCGGCGGGGTGCTGCCGCCGAAGGAGTCCGTCGGGACCATGACGTTCTCCGGTACCGGCTCGGCCTTCAGCGAGGTCGCCGCGTGGCTCGACTCGCTCGAGACTCTGCAGGACTACGCCTATCCGTTCCTCACCAACTCCTCCAAGGCCACCGGCACCGGCACTGGCTCCGGGCAGAACATCTCGTGGGAATCCAACGCCGATCTGAGCCGCAATGCGCTGTCCGGTCGCTACGGAACACCGCCGCCGGCCACGACCGAAGCTGACGGTGGCACCACAACACCGAGTGCTCCCAGCCCAGCGCCTGTCCCGCAGCCGGGGGGCTGACCCATGACCGCGGAGCGCAAGTGGCTCTTCGGCGGGATCGCCGCCGTCATCTTGGTGTTTCTGCTGGGCTTCTTCCTGCTCGTCAACCCAGCGCGCAACCAAGCCGCGGCCATCAACGAACAAGCGCAACAGACCGAAGAGAACAACCTGCGCCTGCGGGCCAAACTCGTGCAACTGGAACAACAGTCCGCCGAGGTGCCCGCGAAACTCGACGAGATCGAATCCGTCGAGGCCAAGATGCCGGCCGAGGTCAAACAGCCGGAACTGGTCCGCTCCATCGAGACCGAAGCGCAAGCAGCGGGTGTGGACCTGACCGGGATCGCGCCGTCGGAACCGGTCGAACTGGAAGGCTCGAGCACCCCCATCGTCGTCCTGCCCATGGCCATCACGGCCGAAGGTCCCTACTCGAACATCAAGACGTTCGTCGACAACATGGAGCGGATCGAGCGTGCGTTCCTGATCAACACCGTGGACGTCACCAGCGCCGACCGGGTGGACAGCTACACCCTCACTCTCAACGGGGACTTCTTCTCGCTCCCCGAGGGCACGCTGGCCCTGCCCGGTTCAGAGCCGACACCCACCGACGAGCCCACCGCACCGAACCCGACGAGTTCGGGGCAGTCCCCGGTGCCTTCGCCGACACCGTCTGCTGCTGTGCCGACGGCGGCACCGACAGCCCCACGCTCCGGCACCCCCGCTCCCACGGTGTCGGGCCTGCCGACCACGGCCCCGACTGCCAAGACATCACCCTCGGTGGCCTGATCTCGTCAGGCGTCGTGAGTGATCGCCCACTCGCCGTCGGAGACGCACCACAGCAGCGGGCACCGCACCATATGGCGGTGGTGCCACCCCATTGGCGAAGTCCAACACCTCGATCCGATCGGGCACCAGTCGCATCAAGATGTAGCCGTCGTCCGGCCCGGCGGGGAAGTACTGCGTCCAGTCGGAACGCCACAGCCGCCGCCTCGTCTCGAGGTCGTCGACGAGCCCGACCCGACCGGACAGGGACGCATAGGCCGAGCCATCCGCGGACTGGAAAGTGGCCGTTGCCTGCGCGTCGTGGGCCATGTCCGCGATCTTGCGGCTGCTCGGGCTCGTGCCGAACCACAAGGTGAGATCAGGGTCCACCGGAAACGGCTGCATGACCCGCGCGTGGATCCAGTCGTCTGCGCCGGTCGTCGTCAGCACACACAGCGCTACGTCTCGTGTGAGCCGCTGCGCGACTTCGAGCACCTGCGTCGGCTGGAGGTCCGCACCCGTCGATCCACTCATGTCGCGAGATTACCGACGAGTGCCGTCAGGTCGCGCATCCGAGTTCCGCGCAGAACCAGCACTGGTGCGACAATCTGAGCCATGCTGCGTTGGTTGACTGCCGGGGAATCTCATGGCCCGGCGCTGGTCGCGATTCTTGAAGGACTGCCCGCCGGCGTCGAGGTCACCTCCGCCGACATCGCCTCTCATCTGGCCCGCCGCCGGCTGGGTGCCGGGCGAGGCGCGCGCATGAAGTTCGAAGCGGACGAGGTCGAGATCCTCGGCGGCATCCGGCACGGCCTCACCATGGGTGGCCCCATCGCCATCAGAGTCGGCAACAGCGAGTGGGCCAAGTGGACGACGGTCATGTCAGCGGATCCGGTCGATCCCGACGAGTTGGCCGGGTTGGCCCGCAACGCCCCCTTGACTCGGCCCCGCCCCGGTCACGCTGACCTGGCGGGAATGCAGAAGTACGGCTTCGACGACATCCGTCCCGTCCTCGAACGGGCCAGCGCCCGCGAGACCGCTGCCCGGGTCGCGCTCGGCGCGGTGGCCCGGGAGTTCCTGCGCCAGGTCGGCGGCATCGAGATCGTCAGCCACGTCGTGGAACTCGGCGCCGCCCGCACCACCAGCGAAATCCTCCCGACCGCTGCAGATGTGGTGGCCCTGGACGCCGACCCGGTGCGCTGCCTCGACGTCGCGGCCAGTGCCGAGATGCAGGCCGAGATCCAATCGGCGTTCAAGGACGGTGACACCCTGGGCGGAGTCGTCGAGGTCGTCGTCCACGGATTGCCGCCCGGCATCGGCTCCTACACCCATTGGGACCGTCGCCTGGACTCCCGCATCGCGGGCGCGCTCATGGGCATCCAAGCCATCAAAGGCGTCGAGTTCGGCGCGGGGTTCACCTTGGCCCGGACCCGCGGATCAGCGGCACAGGACGAGATCGTCAGTCAGGACGGCGCCCTGCGCCGCACCTCGGGGAAGTCCGGAGGCGTGGAGGGGGGCATGTCCACCGGCGAGATCATGACCGTGCGCGCGGCCATGAAGCCGATCTCCACTGTGCCCAAGGCGCTGCGAACCGTTGATGTCACCACCGGCGAGTCCGCCGCGGCAATCAACCAGCGCTCCGACGTGTGCGCGGTGCCCGCTGCCGGTGTCGTCGCCGAGGCGATGGTCGCGCTCACCGTTGCTGACACGTTCCTGGACAAGTTCGGCGGGGACTCGCTGGCGGAATCACGGCGCAACCTGCAGTCGTACCGGGACACCTTGGTCGTGCGCTGATGGCTCCCCGGGTCGTTCTGGTCGGCCCACCGGGATCGGGCAAGAGCACGGTCGGGCCGATCCTCGCGCAACTGCTCGACGTGTCGTTCCGTGACACGGATGACGATGTGGCCGTCTGCGGCCGGGATGCCGCTACCGGAGATCTTCGTCGCCGAAGGTGAGCAGGGTTTCCGCGACCGTGAGCGAACCGCCATCGAACGCGCCCTGACAAAAGCCGACGGCGTCGTCAGTCTCGGCGGGGGAGCCATCGAGAGCGACGAAGTGCGCGCGAACCTGGCGGATCTGCTCGTCGTCTACCTCACGGTCAGTTCGAGTGAGGCAGCCAAGCGCGTGGGGATCGACGGGCCCCGACCTTTGATGTTGGGCAATGTCCGCACCACCTGGAGTCGGATGCTGCACCGCCGCGAACCTCTCTACTCGTCGGTCGCTACCGTGTCGATCGCGACCGACGATCGGGACCCAGCCGACATCGCTGCGGACATCGTGTCGGCACTGGACAGGAGGCAACCGTGACCCGCCGAGTGACAGTCCAAGGGGAACGTCCCTACGACGTCGTGGTCGGGCGTGGCATAGACGCCGAGATCATCGCCGCCGTGCCCGATCGGGCGAACAGCGTCGCCGTGCTGCACGCGCCCTTCGCCGCGGATCAGGCGCAGCGCCTCGCGGCCGAGATCGACTCCAGTGGCCGGTCGGCGTTGCTGATCCCGCTCCCGGACGCGGAAGCCGCCAAGACCGCCGCCACGACACAGATGTGCTGGGGTGCGCTCGGGGCGGCGCAGGTCACCCGGATCCGACGCGATCGTCGCGATCGGTGGGGGAGCCACCACGGACCAGGCGGGGTTCGTCGCCGCCACTTGGCTGCGCGGTATCGACATCATCCAGGTCCCGACCACTGTGCTGGCGATGGTCGACGCAGCCGTCGGCGGCAAGACCGGGATCAACACCTCAGCCGGCAAGAATCTGGTCGGCTCGATCCATCCGCCCCGCGCCGTCATCTGCGATCTGGAGCAGGCTCGCACCCTACGGGCGGCGGACCTGGCCGCCGGGTTCGCCGAGATCGTCAAGGCCGGGTTCATCAGGGACACCTCGATCCTCGACACCATCGAGGCCGATCCGACCGCGGCGCTCGATCCCGCCGGGCCGGTGATCGACGACCTGACTGTTCGGGCGATCGCCGTGAAGGCCGATGTCGTGGCCGACGACCTGACCGAGTCCGTCGACCGGGTCCTCGGGCGGGAGACGTTGAACTACGGCCACACGCTGGCGCACGCCATCGAGAAGGTCGAGCAGTATTCGTGGCGTCATGGTGATGCCGTGTCCGTGGGGATGTGTTTCGCGGCGGCATTGGCGCAAGGCACCGGGGAGTTGACCGCGTCCGATGTCCAGCGCCACCGCACGATCCTGGAGTCCCTCGGACTGCCCACGCGCTACCGCCACCCCGAACGCTGGCCGCAGTTGCTGGCCACGATGCGCATCGACAAGAAGGCGCGCGGGGCAACCGTGCGGTTCATCGTGTTGGATGGGATCGGCCACCCGGCGCTGCTGTCCGGGCCCAGCGAAGACGAACTTCACCGCGCCTTCCAGGAGGTCTCATGACTCGTCGTGTCCTGGTGCTGAACGGCCCCAATCTGAGCCGGCTCGGCACCAGAGAACCAGACGTCTACGGACATGCCGACTACGCCGCGCTGGTCGCCGTGTGCGAACGCGTCGGCTCCGAACTGGAGCTCGCTGTCGAGGTGCGGCAGAGCGACGACGAAGCCGAGCTCATCGGCGTGGGTGCATGAGGCCGCCGACGACGGCATCGACGTCGTGTTGAATCCCGCGGCGTTCACGCACTACTCGTATGCGCTGCGCGATGCGTGCGCCCAACTCACCGCGCGGCTCATCGAGGTTCACCTGTCGAACCCGGCGGCCCGGGAGGAGTTCCGGCACACCAGCGTCATCGCCGGTGTCGCCACGGGCACCATCGCGGGTTTCGGCATCGACTCGTACGCCCTGGCGTTGCGGGCGTTGGCCGGTGAGTAGTGGCTGACCACGCCGGCCGGGTCGACCGCCTCCGGGACGCTATTGTCGCGGCCGGAGCGCCCTCGGCGCTGCTGGTGAGCAGTCTCGTCAATATCAGGTATCTCACGGGATTCACCGGATCCAACGCCAGTGTCGCGGTGACGCCAGACGATGTCGTTCTGGTCACTGACGGGCGGTACCTCGAGCAGGTCGCCACGCAGGCGCCCCGGGTCACGGTCGTCGACGCGCGGGACACTTTGCCGGCAGCGATCCGCGTTGCCGGGGAGATGGGCCAGACCCGGATCGGTATCGAAGCCGAGCACCTGTCTTTGGCGCAGTTCCAGCGCATCGACGCCACCGATGTCGACCTGGTCCCCACCACCGGCGTGATCGAGGGTCTGCGCCGCACCAAGGACTCCGACGAGCTCGAGCAGCTTCGCAGCGCCTGCGCCTTGATCAGCGGCGCCGTCACCAACGTCATGCCGCGCATCCACGCCGGGCTGACCGAACGCCAGATCGACCGTATGCTCACTGACGAGCTTCTCGACCAAGGAGCAGACGGGCCCGCGTTCCCCGCCATCGTGGCCACTGGCCCTCACTCGGCCATCCCGCATCACACCCCCACGGATCGACCCGTGCAGGTCGGCGATCTGCTGAAGATCGACGCGGGTGCGCTGGTGGGGGGCTATCACTCCGACATGACCCGCACGTTCGTCGTCGGCGCTGAACCGACTCCGCGGCAACGAGAACTGCACGAGGCCGTCGCTGCCGCGGCACTCGCTGCTCGGGATGCTGTGGCCGCCGGTGTTCCGTCCGCGCAGCCCGATGTGGCCGCGCGAGAAGAACTGCGCCGCCGGCAGTTGGAGGACCTCTACACCCACGGGCTGGGGCACGGGGTCGGGCTGCAGATCCACGAGGCACCCATGCTCGGCAGGACGCAGACGGATACCATTGCCGCTGGCGATGTCCTGACCATCGAACCCGGCGTTTACGTTCCCGGCTTCGGCGGTGTCAGAATCGAAGACACCATTGCGGTCACCGACGACGGAACGAAATGCCTGACATCGGTCGCACGTGACTTGATCCGCCTCGGATGACGAGGCCCAACCGGGAGTAGAAGTGGCGACGACGAACGACCTGAAGAACGGACTCGTGCTGAACCTGGACGGCCAGTTGTGGACCGTCGTGGAGTTCCAGCACGTCAAGCCCGGAAAGGGCGGTGCGTTCGTGCGCACCAAACTCAAGAACGTGCTGTCGGGCAAGGTCGTCGACAAGACCTTCAACGCCGGAGTCAAGGTCGAGACCGCCAACGTCGACAAGCGCGAGATGCAGTACCTGTATCACGACGGTGATTCGTACGTCTTCATGGACACCACGACCTACGACCAGATCCCCGTGTCCGAGGCAGTGGTCGGCGGTGCCAAGGACTACCTGCTGGAGAACCAGGAGGCGGTCATCGCACTGCACGACGGCACTCCGCTGTACATCGAGTTGCCCGCCTCGGTGGAACTCGTGATCACGTTCACCGAACCGGGACTGCAGGGGGACCGTTCGACCGGTGGGACCAAACCGGCGACCCTCGAAACCGGCGCCGAGATCCAGGTCCCGTTGTTCGTCGACGAGGGCACCCGGGTCAAGGTCGACACCCGTGACGGCTCCTACCTCGGACGCGTCAACTAGTGTCCCGCTCCCGCAATTCGGCTTCGGGACGCTAGGTGGGCGCCCGCACCAGAGCACGTCGGCACGCACTGGACATCTTGTTCCAGGCCGAACTGCGCGACATGGACGCTCGCGACGTGCTCGCCGAGTACCAGCAGCGCCGGGTCAGCGACGGGCAGCAGCCGTTCAACGGCTTCGTTCCGGAGGCGGTCGTCGGTGTCTGTGAACATCGTGACCAGATCGACGAACGCATCACCACGGCGTCGATCGGGTGGGATCTGGATCGTATGCCCGGCGTCGACCGAAACGCCCTGCGGATCGGTGTCTGGGAGATCCTGTGGCGCTCCGACGTCCCGGATCAAGTCGCGATCTCGGAGGCGATCGAGACTGTTCGGGAACTGTCGACCGACGAATCACCCGCATTCGTGAATGGGGTGCTGGGCAGCATCGCCACGCAGCACGCGGGATGGACCGGTGCGCCTGAGCCCGAGGGGGAAGCAGCAGAATCCGGGGGGCCTCGCGACGGGCTTGCGGGGGCCGCCGATGCGGTCCCGGGAGCCACCGATGAGTGAGTGCCCCGGGTGGGATTCGAACCCACACTGGACGGTGTTTGAGACCGCTTCCTCTACCGGTTGGGATACCGGGGCAACAGGTGCAGCGTACCGTCCCCGCCCCCGGCGTCGGCGGCGTGGATCGTGACCACGACGGTCGTCGTCGCGGAGGATGAGGCCGTCATCCGGTTGGACCTCGTCGAGCAGCTACGCGAACTCGGCTACGAGGTCGTGGGGGAGTGCGGCGACGGCGCCACCGCGGTGAGGCTGTGCGCGGACCTTCTTCCGGATATCGCGGTGCTCGACGTCAACATGCCGGGCACGGACGGATTGACGGCAGCGCGCGAGATCGCGGCGCAGGGGCGCACGGCGGTCATCATGGTCACCGCTTACGGCCAACGCGAACTGGTCGATCAGGCCGTCGCCGCGGGAGCGATGGCCTACCTCACCAAGCCGTGGTCGGAGTCCGACCTGTTGCCGGCACTGGAGATGGCCCGAGCCCGGTTCGCCGAGATCAAGCAACTGAGCGCGCAGGTCGGCCAGTTGTCCGACTCGTTGCGCAGCCGCAAACTCATCGACCGAGCCAAGGCGCAACTCATTGCCGCCTACGGCATGAGCGAAGCCGAGGCGTTCCGCACCTTGCAGAAGCGCGCGATGGACGGACGCACGTCGATGGCGGCCGAAGCCGCCGCATTGCTGGGGGAGAGCGTCGAGTCAGGCGAGTGAGCGCAGCCGCAGCAGGTCCCGCAGGCTCGCATCGAGTCTGACCTGGCCGGTGGCCCAGGCGTGCGCGAAACTCAACCGCCCCTCGGTCATGGCGATGAGGTCGTCACTGGTACACACCACGCGGACTTGGGGCCGGTAGTCGCCGCTCTCGCGGCGGACGTTGCCGAGCTCGCCGTCCTTCAGTTCACCGACGTACGTCACGTCGTGATCGAGCAGCGTCACACCGATGGTGCGATCCGGGACATGTTTGCGACGGGTCGAGTGATCCACCTGGCCCAGTCGTTCGATCAAGGTCTCGATGGCGGCGCGGCATTCAGCCTCCGTGGCCATGCAACTCCATCCTCATCCTCGACCTCACCCTGCTGATTCCGACACGATACTGCGGCGGGATTCGGTTGCAGCCGCCGGGAGTGGGACAATCACCTTCGGAAAACGAGCTCGCCCTAGCGGGTCCCGAGTTCACCCAACTGGGCATTGAAGGAGCAAGTCATGGTGCTTGATGTCATCAAGGGCTACATGCAGGTCGCCAACGGTCTGAGCGATGTGGCCGTGCAGCGGGCCCGCGAGGTCGCGGAGATGCTGTCGTCGCAGGGCGTCGAGGTCACCTCGACAACCTCCGAGCAGGTTCAGACCCTCACCGACGAGTTGCTCGAGGCCAGCCGCACCAACCGCGACTTGCTCACCGGGCTCATCCGCACCGAGGTCGACCGCGCCGTCGGCCGCATGGGCTTCGTGCGCGAGGAAGAACTCGCCGCGGTGCGCAAGCACGTGCAGCGCCTGGAGGACCAGTTGCGCAAAGAACAGCACCGGGCCACCGATCGCGCCACCGGCGCCGTGGTCACGGCTGCGGGCGTGTCCCGCAGCGCGGCTGACCAGGCCACAGCGACCGTCTCTGGAGCGGTGTCCGAGGCAGCGGGCATGGTGCGGGGTCTGGCCGAGGCATCCGGCGCCACCCTCCGCAAGCCGGGGGCCGGTAGTGCGCAATCCGCGCCGAGCAGCAGCGCGGCGCCCACCGCCACCGCGAGCAAGGCAGCCGACACCCCACCCCCTGCTCCGGACAAGAAGAAGACGGTCAAGAAGACAACGAGCAAGGCACCCGCCAAGAAGGCCACTACCCGCAAGTCCACGGCCAAGAAGACTGCCGCCAAGAAGACCGCATCCCAGAAGGCGCCCGCCGCGGCTGAAGCGAAGCGCACCACAGCCAAGAAGGCGGGCGGGACGACTCCGCGCAAGAGCACTGCCCGTACGAGCACAACGCGGAAGACCACAACCCGGAAGACCACAACCCCCAAGGCCTCCCAGTGACCGACGGCATCGTCGATCCCGGTGAGGTACTTGCTGGGGAAGATTCCCCGGTGGACACCGAGGTGGTCGCGGAGGCCGTCGTAATCGCCGTCACCGACGACGACACCTCCGGGATGGATCCCGACCAGTTGGATGCCCTCGCGCAATCGGGGCGCAGTGACCTGCGTCAGACCATCGTGGCGCTCCAGCAGGAGCTCGACGGCATCGCCAAGACCGGCGTTCCCGGTGTCGACGAGGCCATGGCCCGCCTGGCCGATCTCGATCCCGACGATCTGGGCGCATCGGCAGATGTGTTGACCGAGGTCCTCGCCAAGCTCGAGTCCGTCATGAACGAGACCCCCCCGGAGTGAATGTCCGGCGCCGCTTGGACGTCGAAGTCACCCGACGTGGCATGGCGGAGTCCCGCGAGGCCGCCCGGCGCCTGATCGAAGCGGGGCGGGTCACCGTGAACGGACAGACGGCGGTCAAGCCCGCCTACATGGTGCTGGACAGCGCAGCTGTCGTCGTCACGAAACAGCCCGGCGATGACTACGCCTCCCGTGGTGCCCACAAGTTGGTCGGCGCACTGGACACGTTCGTCCCGCTGGGCCTGCGCCCCCCTGCCGGACGCATGTGCCTGGATGCCGGCGCCTCGACCGGTGGCTTCACCGACGTCCTGCTGCGCCGAGGTGGCGCCGGCGTCATCGCGGTGGACGTCGGGTACGGGCAGCTCCAGTGGCGGCTGCAATCCGATCCCCGGGTCACTGTCCTGGATCGGTGCAACATCCGCTCGATCACGCCCGCGGATCTGCCATTCACGCCTGACCTGGTCGTCGCGGATCTGTCGTTCATCTCGCTGACCGTCGTCCTGCCCGCCCTCGCTTCCGTCGTGGCGGCGGACGGCGACATGGTGTTGATGGTCAAACCGCAGTTCGAGGTCGGCCGCCAAGCACTGGGGCGCGGCGGCGTCGTGCGTGACCCTGTGGAACGGACCCGTGCCGTCGACACCGTTGCCGCAGTCGCGGCGGAGCTCGGCTGGCCTGAGATCGCACGCGCCGCGAGCCCGCTGCCCGGCCCGGCGGGCAACGTCGAGTTCTTCGTTTGGTTGCAGGCCACGACTTCGTAACGCTTGAACCACCCGGCGTTCTCGTTCTGGCCATTCCCCGCAGTTCCTATATGTTGTGGATCACTCGCGGAGGCCGCGGGTCTACTAAGGAGTGGTGAATGGCACGACGCAGTTCAATGCTGCAGTTCGCAGCTGTTGCCGGAGCGGCGGCGCTTGCGCTGTCAGCCTGCAGCAGCAGCGGTACCAGCGGCGGCGGTACGGAAGCATCGAGTTCCCCGTCGGCCAAGGCCGATGGTGTCCTCAAGATCGGCACCGTGTTGCCGCAGACGGGTTCCCTGGCGTTCCTCGGACCGCCGGAGTTCGCGGGCGTCAACCTCGCGATCGAAGAAATCAACAAGGCCGGTGGCGTCAACGGCAAGGACGTCGAGGTCTTCGAAGGCGACTCGGGCGACACGGCCACCAACATCGCATCGACCACTGCTGATCAGATGATCTCGCGTGGTTCCGATGTGATCATCGGTGCAGCGTCGTCGTCGGTCTCCTTGACCATCATCGACAAGATCACGTCAGCCGGCGTGCTGCAGATCTCTCCGGCGAACACCTCGCCGGAACTGTCCACCTACCAGGACAACGGGCTGTACTGGCGTACCGCTCCGCCGGACACCTTCCAGGGCCAGGTCCTGGCCGAGGTCGTCACGGCTGAGAACGTCAAGAAGCCGGCCGTGCTGGTGCTGCAGGACTCCTACGGTGAGGGCCTGGCGAGCAACTTCGCTACCAACTTCACCGAGGCCGGCGGCACCATGGCGGGCGACCCGATCTTCTACGACCCGAAGGCGCAGACCTTCGACGCCGAGGTCGGCCAGGCCAAGGCGCTGAACCCCGACGGCATCGTGCTGATCGGTTTCGAGGAATCCAAGAAGGTCATCCAGGAACTCATCAAGCAGGGCATCGGCCCCGACAAGGTGAACCTGTTCCTGGTCGACGGCAACCTGTCCAACACCTTGGGCAAGGGCCTGCCGCAGGGCGCCCTCGAGGGCACGCTGGGCACGTTGCCGGGTGCGCAGGCTCCCGAGGACTTCAAGGAGCAGTTGCTGACTGTGGATCCGAAGCTCGAGGACTTCGCCTACGCGCCGGAGTCGTACGACGCCGTGATCGTCTCGGCGTTGGGCGCGATTGCGGCCAACGACGACAGCGGACCGGGGATCGCCTCGAAGCTCGTGGAGATCACCTCGGGCGGCGAGCCGTGCATCACCTTCGCGGAGTGCAAGAAGTTCCTCGAAGAGGGCAAGGACATCGACTACAACGGTCAGTCCGGTCCGATCGACTTCCAGGACAACGGCGACCCGGGCCAGGCGGTCATGGGCGTCTACAAGTTCGGTGCGGACAACACGTACGCCTCGGACCGCTTCATCGAGGGCACTGTCCCCGCCGCCACCGGCGCGGAGGCTTCGCCCAGCAGCTGACGATCAGCGAACACCAGAAGGTGGGGTCGACCGGAGACGGTCGGCCCCACCTCTGCTTTGTCCGTGTGGGGCTTGTCCGTGTGGGGTTTCGTCCGTGTGGGGTTTCGTCCGTGTGGGGTTTCGTCCGTGTGGGGTTTCGTCCGTGTGGGCGTTCATACTCAGCGGGGCGTTCGTCCTTGGCGGGGCGTTCGTCTTGGTCGGGGCGTCCTGTTCATTGGGGGAGCGCCTGCATGAAACTACCCCGCTGATGCTCGAACACCAGGTGGGTCTGCGCTTGGCCGACGGTGGGATCAGCGGTCAACGAGTTGAGCACGAACGAGCGGAGCCGTTCCGGGTCTTGTACAGCGACGTGGACGAGGAAATCCTCGGTTCCGGAGACGTGGAACGTCTGGATGACCTCCGGCAGTTGAGCCACGCGGGCAGCGAATCCCAACACATGTTTCGCATCATGGGTGCGCAGGCGCAGGGCAACCAGGGCTTGAACGGGTCGGCCCACCGCTGCGGGATCCACATCGGCGGTGAACCCCCGGATCACTCCTCGGTCAACCAGCGAGCGGACCCGGGTGAGCGCGGTCGACGCTGCGATCCCGACGCGAGCAGCGAGGGCGTTGTTCGGGATTCGGGCGTCGCGCCTGAGCTGGTTCAGGATGCTGACGTCCACGCTGTCCAGTGGTTGAACATCCTTCGGGTGGGATCCTTCGCGACCAGGCATTTCCGAATGATATTCGTATTCACGACCAGCGGTGCTCAGTTGGTCAGTGACACTGCCTCTTGGGCGAAGGAATTGCCAGTATCTGTGCATGGCGACGCATCATCGAACTGATCGGTACCAACTGGACAGCGTCGCCGTGCACGCCGGCCGTGACGACCTGACCGAGCTGGGAGTCCACGCGCCGCCCATCGACTTGTCGACCACCGCGCCTCTGGGCAGCATCGACACCGGCGGCCTCGCCTACGAAACCCTCGCCACCGGACTGCCTCTGGCCGCGGGGGCATCGACGGTCTACCGGCGAGCGTGGAACGACACAGTCGCCCGATTCGAACGTGCCGTTGCCGAACTCGAGCAGCCGGCCGACGCGGCCGACACCATCGAATCGGTGGCCTTCGCCAGTGGCATGGCTGCGCTGTCGGCTGTCCTACTGTCACGAGTGCACGTTGGACTTCCCCACATAGTCGCTGTTCGCCCGCTCTACGGCGGTACCGACCACCTCCTGGCCACGGGTGTGCTCGGTACTCGTGTGACGTACGTCGACGCCGGGTCCGTGGCCGATGCGATCGAGCCTGAGACAGGCTTGGTGGTCGCCGAGACACCAGCGAACCCGACGCTCGAACTGCTCGACATCGCTGACACCGTGGTGCAGGCAGGTGAGGTTCCGGTGCTCGTGGACAACACCTTCGCCACACCAGTCCTCCAGCGCCCCCTTGCGCTCGGTGCTGCGTTTGTCCTGCACAGCGCGACCAAGTACATCGGTGGTCATGGCGATGCAATGGGCGGCATCGTCGCCACGTCGAGCGACTACGCGAGGCAGCTGCGTCCGATCCGGACGATCACCGGGGCTGTGCTCGACCCGTGGTCCGCCTACCTGCTCCATCGTGGCCTGCCCACGCTTCCGCTGCGCATCCGCGCGCAGCAGGCCACCGCCGCTCGAATCGCCGATTGGCTCACCCAACAGACGGGGATCGCTCGCGTCCACTACCCGGGGCTGCCCGAATGTGACCCCAACGGTCTCGTGGGTTCTCAGATGATCGGACCAGGCGCGATGGTCGCGTTCGAATTGGTCGGCGGTCTCGAAGCAGCCGAGAAGTTCTGCTCGATGCTCGACCTGTTCACCCACGCTGTGTCGCTGGGGGGAATCGATTCGCTCATTCAGAACCCGGCTGCCCTGACCCACAGACCTGTGACGGCGGAGGCCAAGCCCGGGGAAGGCCTGCTCCGCATTTCCGTTGGCCTGGAAGACGGCGACGACCTCATCGTGGATCTCGACCAAGGACTCAGCGTTGTCTGACGTCGACACTTTGGAAAGCATCCAACGCCGCGTGCTGTGGCTGGCCGTGCGAATGATCGACCATGCGAACCGGGAACGTCCGCCCGGCGCTGTCAAGGTCGGTGGCCATCAGGCCTCGAGCGCATCACTGGTGGGCGTCATGACCGCGTTGTGGTTCGCTCACCTCAACGAAGCCGACAAGGTCAGCGTCAAGCCACATGCTTCACCGGTCCTGCACGCCATCAACTACCTCGGCGGTGGACTGGATCGCGACTACCTGACGACACTGCGATCGTTCGGCGGACTTCAGGCCTACCCCTCGCTGACCAAAGATCCCGATCGCATCGATTTCTCCACCGGCTCCGTGGGCCTGGGACCGGCCGCTCCGCTGTTCGCCGCTGCAGCCCGCCGCTACGTCGACGCCCATTTCGGCGAACGTGAGCGATCGCGGTTCATCGCCATTCTCGGTGACGCCGAATTGGATGAGGGCAACGTCTGGGAGGCCGTCTCGGACCCCGCCAACACCGGTCTCGGCAACGTCATGTGGATCGTCGACTTCAACCGCCAGTCGCTCGACCGGGTCATCCCCGGCACCCGGATCGGGCAGTGGACTGCGCAGTTCCGAGCCGCCGGCTGGCATGTCGTCGAGGTCAAGTACGGAAAGAGGCTTCAGCGAGCGTTCGCCATGCCGGGCGGTGAGCACCTTCGGAACTGGATCGACTACATGCCCAACGAGCAGTACCAGTCGGTGTTCGGACTCGAGACCGCGGCCGCTCGGGCCCGGTTCCTCGAAGGGGCGCCCGCGGAAGTCGTGCAGTTGCTGTCCCCGCTGAGCGACCCGGACGCGGTCGCCCTCGTCACCGACCTCGGCGGGCATGACCTGCCGTCGCTGCTCGACGCCTACGCCTCCTGCGATGCACACACCGATAGCCCCAGTGTCGTGTTCGCCTACACGATCAAGGGCTGGGGCCTTCCCATCGCCGGGAACCCCCGCAACCACTCGGCCCTGCTCGATGCCACCGCGATCGAGACACTCCGCGCCGGGGCAGGGGTGGACCCGGACGATGAGTGGGCCCGATTCACGGACACCTCCCCGGAGGGGCGGTGGTGCGCCGAGCGCGGTCGGCTTTGGCGCCGCTCCCGGTTCACTTCGTCGCTCAGCGCCGTTGTTCCCACTTCCACCCGGAGGAGACCCGGCGCTGAGGTAGCGACCCAGGAGGCCTTCGGTCGGATCGTTTCGGACCTTTCCCGCGACGAGGACCTGCGCCCCTTCCTCGTCACGACCGCGCCGGACGTCGCCACCTCCACCAACCTCGGCGGATTCATCAACCGGGTCGGTGTCTTCACCCCGGGACCCCGGCGGTCGTGGACCGACGACGCCCTCGTGAAGTGGCGAGAAGGACCTTCCGGCCAACACATCGAACTGGGCATCAGCGAGATGAACCTGTTCATGATGCTCGGTGCGCTGGGCCGCTCCCGAGACCTCAACGACCAGCCGCTGATCCCGATCGGCACGGTGTATGACCCGTTCGTCTTGCGCGGACTTGACGCCCTCATTCACGGCGCCTACTCCGGCTCCCGATTCATCGTCGCCGGCACCCCCTCCGGGGTCACGTTGGCACCGGAAGGTGGGGCGCACCAATCCACCATCACGGCCTCTGTCGGCACGGAGCTTCCCGGAACCGTCCTGCACGAACCGGCCTTTGCCTCAGCCCTCGACTGGCTGCTCTGCGACTCTGTCGCGCGCGTCGCGGGACTGGCCACCGAAACCGCCCCGGATCTTCTCAGCGCCGAACTCGTCCAGTACTTCCGTCTCAGTACTCGCCCCATCGAGCAAGACGCCTTCGAATACGCGCGACGTCGGCTCGGGGATGCCGTCATCCGGCGACAGGTCCTGGCGGGCGCGTATCGATTGGTCGACGGGCGTGGGAGCACACCGGATCTCGCTCGGCGCCACGCCCCGGAGTGGGGTGCCCCGACGGTTCACCTCGTCGCCTGCGGAGCCGTGATGCCAGAGGTCCTGGCCGCTGCCGACGAACTCGCCCACGAGGGCGTTGTCGCCCATGTCGTGGACGTCACCTCTCCTGGGCGCCTGTTCCGCAGTTGGCAGCGCACCGTCCGGCAAGCTGTGCGAACGGCGACCACCCCGTCCCTCCCCGGATCTCTGCGCGCCGCCTTCCCCGAACCTGCACCCCTCGTGTCGATCCATGACGCTTCCTCGCACGCCCTGTCCTGGATCGGCTCCGCGTTGGGTGCCCCGCAAGTGGCCCTGGGTGTCGACGAGTTCGGTCAGTCCGGCACCATCCCGGACCTCTACCGCGCCCACGACCTCGACAGTGGTTCGATCGTCAACGGTGCCCTGGCGGCCCTGAGCCTGGGGGACTCGATCGGTGACCGCGGATGGCCCGAGAACCACCGATCCACGGCGTAGCCGCCTTCCTCCTCGCCCGTACCTGAGCCCTGATGAGTGATTGCCCGGGCTATGCGGTGAGGACATGGACTGCGTCGCTGGTATTCCTCGGCTTCGGAGCCCAGACACCTCGGCGTATCAGGAAGCCAGGTACCGCTCAAGAGCCTCCCGAGCCAGCGCTGAAACGGTCTTTCCTTCCTCCTCAGCCCGTGCTTGAGCCTGCCTGCGCAAGGTCTCCGTCAGTCGAAACGTGACCTGGGGTGAGGGTGTGGCGTCGCCTGCCAGGGATGGGCGCCCCCTACCTGGCCGCAACTCGTATCCAACTTCGGCCTCGTCGGCCAACTCCTCTGACATCTCGTCGGTAATGACGGTGCCGCTTTTAGTCTTGGCGGGCATTCTTCCCCTCCTCATACGCGGGTTGGTACTTGGCTCGGAGGTCCCTCGCGTGAATGCCGAGAAGTCCGCCGTCGTCCAGTTCCACTGCCATCACCTCCAGCGGTCGCCCGGTCTGGTCGTCGCCAAGGAACACCAGCCGATCATCTGGTTGTAGCGACCCGGTGGGCGCTGGCACTCGGTCGGTGAAGAACGGGTGTTTCACGACATGCCGGACCCGATCTTGTGCCGCCGCGCGGATTGCGCAAAGGCTATGACCACCCCAAGGATTATTGCACGACACAAATAGCGGGGTCCAGTCAACGGGGCTACGGATTGGCGTCCCGCGCGAGCAAGCGGCGTATCAGGAGAGGCTCGGAGCCCACACCAGCGCCGCCACTGCGGCCAGCACAGCGAACAGCATGGCCAGCCCCGCCACCGCAGCCGATACCTCGGTCAATTCCTCGTCGTAGCCGATCGAGGTCCCGATGGTCTGGTAGACCGAATCAAGTTCGGCGGCGGACTCCGCGGTGAACGCCTGACCTCCGGTGACCTCAGAGATCGCCCGGAGCGCGTCCGCGTCACTGGGCACCGGAACGGCCTCGGAGCCGTCGAAGACGACGCCTTCGTCAGTGCCGAAGGCAATGGTCGAGATGGGAACCGACATGTCCTTGGCTCTGACCGCCTGCGCAGCTACGGCCTCCTCCGGGGTCAGATCGGCCGTTCCCAGGGTCGGGGTGCCGTCACTCATCAGCACGATGGCAGCGGGCGGGCGGGCGCCGTCGGCATCCGGGGGGACGGCTTCGATGGCGTCGAGCGACAGTTCCAGTCCGGAGCCGGTATCCGTCCCAGCACCCAAATCGATCGCGCCGATCGCGGCCAGCAGCGCTTGGCGGTCGGTGGTCGGGGACTGCGCCAACTGTGCCCGGGCGTCGAAAGTGACCAGGCCGACCTGAAACTCCGGAGGCAGTTCAGCGACGAAGGACCGGGCCGCGGCCTGAGCAGCAGCCAGCCGATTCGGAGTGATGTCGTCGGCTTCCATGGACCGGGAGGTGTCCATGGTCAGCATGATGGTGGCGCGTTCCTTGGGCACCAGCAGGGCCACCGCCGGTTGCGCGAACGCCAGCACACCCAGCACGATCGCGGTCAGCAGCCCCACCCAGGGCAAGTGACGCTGCCAACCGGACCGGCGCGGGACGATGGATGCCAGCAGGTCCGCGCTGCTGAACCGCGCAGCCACTGCGGGGCGACGCAGGGTACGCCAGACGTACACCGCGAGCAGGACCGCGGGGACGACGAGGAGCAACAGCCGCCAGGCCGAGAGGAACGTCATCGTCGGACACCTACCGCTCGGGGACGGCGGCGGCCGGTCGCGAATGCGACGACATCGGTCAGCCAGTCACGGTCGGTGGAGACATGCAGGTACTCGGCGCCGCTGGCGTGGATCGCGGACACGATCTGGTGGTGTCGCCGATGCGCGGCCTCGGCGTACCGCTGGCGCAGGCGTGCCGAGCCGGTGTGAACGTGGACGGTACGGCCCGATTCAGGATCGACCACACCCAACATCCCGATGCTCGGCAACTCGAGTTCCCGCGGATCCGTCACGTGAACCGCGATCACCTGTTGGCGCAGCGCGAGTTGGCGCAGACTGCGCTGCCAGTGCGAACTGTCCAGGAAGTCCGAGACGACCACGACCTGGCCACGTCGGGGTTGAACTTGACGAAGAGCGGCGAGCGCAGCAGCGAGGTCGGCCCCCGCGTGTGGCGGCCCCTCGGCGCGGGGGGTGTCATACAGGGTCGCCAGTGCGCCGAGCATGGCACGGCGACCAGTTGCCGCCGGTCGCGAGTGCAGTCGGGTACCGCCGCAGGTGAGCACCCCGAAGCGGTTGCCGGCGCGGGCCGTCAGCACGCCGAACGCAGCGGCCGTCCCGAGCACGACATCGCGCTTCTCCCGCAGTTGGGTCCCGAAGTCCAAACTGCCGGAGCGGTCAGCCACCACCCACGTCTCGAGCTCTCGATCCGCTTCCGTGACCCGGACATGGGTCACGTGGGAACGTGCGGTGAGGTTCCAGTCGATCAATCGGGCATCGTCCCCGGGCTGGTATTCGCGGGCCCCGGCCCGTTCACTGCCGGGCCCGTAGTCGGTGGTGTGGTGTTCGCCGGTGACGCGGCCATCGAGTCGGCGGACCACGTCGAGTTCCAGGCGGCGCAGGACAGCAGCCCGGCCGACATGGTCGCTGACCGGTTCCGACGATCCGTTGACCGTGTTCATCCAACCGCCGAAATCGTTCATCCAACCGCCGAGGTCGGCGCCACACCTCCCCATGCCACATCGCCACCGGGCACGACAGCGGGGGCCGGGACGTGACCCAGCACCCGCGCCACGACTTGGTCGACGGCCACACCATCGGCGAGCGCCTCGTACGTGAGCAGAACGCGGTGGCGCAGGACTTCGGGCGCTACGTCATAGATGTCACGAGGGACCAGGAACCGCCGGCCGCGGATGACGGCGAGCGCCCGTCCTGCGGCCAACAGTCCGAGGGTCCCGCGCGGACTCGCTCCCAGTTCGATCAGCGGACCCAGGTCCGGTAGCCCCCAGCGGACCGGATCCCGGGTGGTCATCACCAGGCGGACGGCATAGTCACGCACGGCCTCGTGGGTGAAGACCTGGTTCGCCTCTGACTGCAGTTGCAGCAGTTGCTCGGTGTTGAGGACTTGGCGGGGAGTGGGGGCGGACACGCTCATCCGTTCCGCGATCCTCGTCTCCTCCTCGTAGGTGGGATGGTGCACCACCACCTGCATGAGGAACCGGTCCCGCTGCGCCTCAGGAAGCGCGTAGACGCCCTCTGACTCGATCGGGTTTTGAGTGGCCAGCACGAGGAACGGCGACGGTACCCGACGAGTCTGCCCCGCGATGGACACCTGCCGTTCGGCCATGACCTCCAGAAGCGCGGACTGCACCTTGGCCGGTGCGCGGTTGATCTCGTCCGCGAGCACGATGTTGGCGAACACCGCGCCCCATTCGATGTCGAACTCCTCTCGGGACGGCCGCCAGATCCGGGTGCCCACCACGTCGGCCGGGACCAGATCCGGCGTGAACTGCAGCCGCGAGAAGTCCCCACCCACAACTCGAGCCATGGTGGACACCATCAGTGTCTTGGCCAGTCCTGGAACACCTTCGATCAGGCAGTGGCCGTTTGCCAGCAGCCCGATGAACGCCCGCTCGACCATCCGGTCCTGTCCGACGACGACGCTGCGGACCTGGGCGATGGCGTCGTTCAACTGATCCGTCAGGATCGGCTGACCAACGCCGGGTGCACTCGCGGTCGGTTCCATGACAGTCTCCTCGCACCATGCGCTGCGCTCCAGGAGGGTGGGAGCTCCAGGACGAATGTGCCACACATCTGTAAGGGAGACACAAAGACACTGTTCGGGGACGATGAGGTCTTCGCGGTGTTTCCAGTGCCGCGCTGGGGACCTCCCTGTAGTCCGCGGTTTCGCACAGCGTCAAGTCGTGATGAGATGAGAGCCGCCGGCGCAAGGAGGTCGACGTGGGGACCACACCAGGTTCGAGCATGACCGCCGGCTGGTATCCGGACCCTTGGTACAGCGGCCAGTACCGTTTCTGGTCGGGAAGCGGTTGGACAGCCGATACCTTCACGGATCTCAGCGGCTCGGCGGTCACCGCCACGCCGTTCGCCCTGACGTACGGCCCCCCGCCGTCCGAGCCTGCCAACCCGTCCCCGCCACCGCCTGCCTGGCACTTCCGCCCACAGGCTGGGACCGCCCCACCGGCTCCCGCCCCGGTCACGGCGACAACGGCCGCCGCCAACCGTACTCCGCTGTGGATCGCCGCCGCCGTCGTGGCCTTCCTCGTGGTGTTGGGCGCTGGGGTGGCGCTCGTGAGAATGGACTCGGGGACAACCCCGCGCGCGACATCGACATCGTCGCAGTCCCCGCGCCCCAGCCCGTCCCCGGAAGCCACCGATCCGACGGATCCAACGACACCCTCCCCGCTGGCCCCTTCCCAGCCGGGGCCTTCCGGCAGCGCCGCCCCCTCACCGCCCGGGCAGTCGATCGAGGCCACGTTGGCCAACCTGGTCGTGCGCCAGCAGGATGTCCCCAACCGGTTCACGGTCGCACCGATCCCGGGGGGACGGTCAGTTGCCGGAGGTCCCACCTTGGACCTGTGTGGGGGGGACTACCCCAGCGAGGATCTTCGGGTGGGGCGCCTACAGGTCGCGGCGAAGGACCGACAAGGCACGACGACCCTCAGTACCGAGGCCGTCCAGTACGAATCCGATGCGGCCACCGCGCAGGCGTTCGCGGAGGTCCGCAGCAGCACGGCGGACTGTCAGTTCGACGTGAGCATGGACCTGTCGCAGGGCACGATCACTTCATCATCGATCACCGCGGATATCGATCGCTCCTGGCAGCGAACGGCCGGCGTGGACCGCCTCGCCTACCGCGTCAACGAGACCGAGCAGCTGTCCGGAGAGGAGTCGTCGACCGTTGTCGTCTACCTCAAGCGCGGACCGCTGTTCATCGGCTTGTACTTCCCCGAACCCGGTGGTCGCCAAATGCCCGTCGAAGGGCGTGACCGCATCCCGACGATCGTGAAGCTGTTCGAAGAACGCCTGCTGAACACTCCACCGGGGTCGTCCTCCGAGACCGACCGCGGCGGCACCGGCGGGGGAGGCCAAGGCGACGCTGGCGGCGGAGTCGGCGCGTAGTCCACAGCCGTCTCAGCCTCCCGGGTGCCGACCGCGTCACGCAGTAGCCTGCCGGTATGGCTGACTACGGTGCCGAGCAACACATCAATGTCCACGTTCCCGCAGATGCACGCGGTGGGGTGTGGGCGAACTTCGCGGCAGTTGCCCACAGTCCTTACGAGTTCACGTTGGACTTCGTGCGCATGGAGTACGCCAACGAGACCGACACCGAACTGCCGGGGGTGCTGGTCGCCCGGGTGAACCTGTCGCCGCTGCTGGTCACCCAGCTCATCGACGCGCTGCAGGAGAACTGGGAGCGTTACGCCGACAAGGCGCTGTCGCGCAACCTGGGCGAACCGGGCAACGGCGAGGAGTCGGAGTGGTGAGTGGGCGCCGCCCGTTCACCGATGGGTCAGCACTGCCGTCAGCCCGGTCGGCAGGTACGCGCGACCGATCGCGACCCCGATGCGGGGCAGCGCCGCTTCATCCGGGTACGCCATCGAGATCGGTGCGTAGCGGGGCTGGAACTTGGCCTTGAACTGATGCAGGGATCGGAACCCGTACAGCGGTTCCATGGCCTCGCCGACGGAGTCCAGGACCCGCTCCAATGCGGTGACTTCCGCATCGGCATCGGCCCGGGCCAAGGGAGCCCCCGACAACGACACGACCTGCGCGCCCTCGTCTTTGAACGCCAGACAGGCTGAGGCGATCAGGAACTCGGTGACAGGGCGGAATCCGCCGTCTCGGCGGCGCATCAGGTCCAGCGTCCAGCCGCGCACGGCACCACCCGGTGCCAGGATCGGCAGCCATGAGGTGACCCCATCGACGGTCCCGTCCGCGGTCACCGCGAGTCCGACGCGGACCTCGGGGTCGAGTGCCTCCTCCACCCCACCCAGCGTGAATCCCATCTCGGGCAGTCCCTTCTCGGACACCCACGCCTCGCTGATCGCGCGGACCTGGCGCAGTGTGGTGGCCGACATGTCGGCCAGTCGTCCCAGTTCGAAAGTGACGGACTCCTTCTTGGCCCGGTTGATGGCGGTGCGCACGTCCTGCCAGGCCTTGCCACGGAACTCCAGATCCGGCAGATCGACGATGGCCTCCTCCGCGACCTGAAGAGTGCGCCAGCCCATTTCGCGAGCGGCTGCGGCGACCGGTTCGGTGACGCTGAACAGGCAAGCGGGGGTGCCCTGGGTCTCTGTGTGGTCGGCGAACTGCCGCAAGGTGGGGACCAGAGAGTCGGGGGGTCCGATGGGGTCCGCGAGACCGATCGCGACCCCCGCGTGCACCTGATAGGCGACGACGGATTGGCCATCGGGGCTGAACCAGTAGGAGTTCTCGGGCCACGTGGTCATCCACGACAGATTGGTTCCGCCGTAGCGGCGCAGGAGCTCCAACGACCGTTCCCGATCGACACCGGGGGCCGGGAGTTGGTTGCTCCACAGCACCAGCACGAACGCCACGAGGACCAAGCCCCACCACAACACCGGCAGCGACGCCAGGAACACCGTGGCGAGAATCGTCGTGGGAATCAGTTCTCCCGTTCCCAAGGTGATTCGTTCGGAGGCTTCGAGCATGGCTGAGTCGATGGTCGCCGCCGGGCTGAAACCTCTGATGAGCAGGAACCCGAGTGCGGAGTAGGCGATCAATGCGGCGAGCCCCAGTCCGAGCAGCGACCACACTCCGGCGCCGACTGTCCGGTTGCCTCGAGCCGTGAACGCGCTGCGACCCAGGATCAGGATCACCAGCAGCACGGCCATCAGGAGCCCGGTGTAGATGGAGTCGGCGGTGTACGGGGGTAGCAGCGCGCCGAAGACGATCAGGGCGGACAGGCCGACCACCCAGCGCCAGGCGACCCGACGGCCCCGGCGCAACCCGTCGGACCACAGCAGCAGGAGCACGATCAGGACGATTCCCAGGAATCCGGGTCCGTCGGTGTCGGTGATATCGCTGGGTTCGGCCAGCGGTCCGCTCGCCGGGATTATCGCGCCCACCAAGGCGCCGAGTGCCACGAAGAACGTGAACGCCGCAGCCAGCATCCGCCACTCGCGTCTGCTTCCCTGCCAGGAAGGCAGTTGGGGTCGGCGGCCCAGCAGCACGGGCCCGACGAGCAACCCGAAGGTCACCGCGATCGCGTGTTCGAGATCCCAGATGGCGCCGACGTAGAGAAACGACACCGCGCAGTACATGACGATCAGGAACCGGGCCCGACCCCGCCACGGCGGGGTCAAGGTGGCGGTCGCCGCCGACAGCGCGGCCATACCCCCGGCGCTGGATCCCACGTCCAGCAGCAGTGCGGTCTGGTCGGCCCAGTACCAGCCACGGTCGCGCGCAACGGCGAGGAAGGCTGCCGCGGCCAGGATGCCGATGACCTGTCCGGCGAAGAACGTGACGACCGTTCGCCAGGTGCCCATGCGGTATTCGGCGAATCCACACATGAGGGCGAAGACCACCGCCACCCCGATCGCGGAGATCGCGAATAGTGTCCCGGTTGCCACCGAGGTCCAACGACCGGCCTCGAACGCGGGCAATCCGTAGGCGACCTCCGGGAACCAGGGCTTGTCCCAGACCGACTGCAAGACCGTGCCCGTGACCACCGCGGTGGCCAGCAGCACAACAGTCCCGATGATCGTGAACGGCACCTTGCGCGCTAATCTCACCACCCGGTGGCTCTGGTCCTCGGTGGGGGCACCGACCTCGCCCTCAGCCTCGATAGAGGCAGCTCCTTCGTCGACCATCCCCCGACCGTACTGGGGGCGGTGCAGCAGTTGGTGGGGGAGGCGGGGCAGTCAGCGAGTCACTTGTCGCTGACCTGTTCGTACCACTTCATACTCACCCGGTTCTTGTTGTCTCGGACGTAGACCAGTGAGCCTTTGTCGGTGCCGTAGGGCTTCCAACACGTATCGGTCGTAACCACCGCCGGCCAGTGAGACGATCTCGCCGCGATCCGTCAACTCCCACCGCTGTTTCGCGCTGCTCCTGTCGCAGTCCTGAACCTTGGCGTAGAACCACGTCAGGCCGTCATCCCGGTACAGGCATTTGCCCTAGGACCTTGAGTTGCTGCGTGTCCGGGTTGTACTCGAACTGCTGATTGGCGGTGTTGTTGCAGTCCCAGATTCGCAACTGTTTGCTGCTGTCCCCGAAGGGCACGTCGAGGCAGCGGTTCGACTGTTGATTGGCCAACGTCCCTTTCCGGAAGCCGGGAAGGTCGGCGGCCTTCTTCTCACCCGCGAAGTTCATGACGAGTTGCTGGATGCCCGCTTCGGCCTGTTCAGGCAAGGTGGTACCCAGCGGCTTGTTGTCGGTGCCAGGTACCACGAGGACCTGCTCGCCGTCCCGCGTTACGCGGGTCATTCCAGATACACGCCTCCAATTCCGCGTTGTATCGATTGCAGCTCACGGTGACCAGGTTGACCGAGTCCGGTTTGGCTGCGTCGAATTCCCCCACGCCCCATCAGGACCTGGATTTCGCAACCGTCACCTACCCGTAGGTCGATGGCCTTGCCGTTGGAGTTGACCTGGAGTTTGCTCACCCCGGTCGGGGGAGGGTTCGAGCCGTCCTCCGGGTCCCAGTCCACCCCTTGTTGTGACGCGACACATGGCCGGGAACCGATGCCTTGGATGGGTTTGATCCAGGTCTTCTTGCATTTCTCAGGATTGAGTGGGGTACCTGCACCAGCGCCGCTCCATGAGCACTTGATGCCTGTGTAACTGGCCTGTCTCACCATGTCATCCACCGTGGGGACGAACCGGGGGAGTGCGATCAGTCGGAACGTTGTAGTCCTCGTAGACCGGTTGGTCATTGTCGGAGTTGTAGAGCACCGCCACCTTGTGGGTCTTCCACATCAAGAAGCCGAGATCGACCGAACCCCAGACCCGCACCCGCTTGTGGTTGTCTGCCCGGGTGCAGTAGTTCTTGTTGTCGAAACTCTTGGTCCTTTCGAAGTTGTCCGCAACGGTCTGGAAGTCGTTCAGGGTGCCCAGGCAGTACTCGATGACGATCGTGCCATCGATGGAGGCGACGGCGATGTTGGCCCTTACCCCCACACCCAGGTAGAACTGCTTGAGCTTCTTGTCCTCATACGTGAGGTCCGCTCCCACTCGCACGGTCACGATTCCGAAGATGTTGACCAGTCCGTTGACGTTCGCTTTGTAGGCGGGGTCCGATCCCCACTTGACGTCGGCCACGACATCTGCCGACGCCAAGGTGATCGCCGCGAGGCGGACGTCACCGTTGCCCTTCATCTGCAGGGTCTTGGCCTTGGTGTCCAGATCGCCCAGCACTCGGACGCGAGCGCCGGTCGACTCGGTCCCGAGTTCGATGGCGGCATCGATCGTGTATTTGCCGGCGGCGGTGTCGATGCTGAATCGCAGCGGGGTGCCTGGTTCGTAGCCGGTCAGGGAGAAGCCGGCTGTCTCGATCGCGGGCAGTTCAACACTGGCTTTGACCGCGAACGGCTTCAGCGCCACGGCGACGTTGACGTACACGTCAGCGCCGATGATCTGCCCGTCGAAGGCGAAGGCGAATCCGGGATCGATCTCGTCGTTCTTGCCGTCGGACAGCGGCAGGGTGCAGCCGACTGGGGCGACGACGATCTTGAGGAACTTCGCGGTGAGGAATCCACCGTTGGCGAGGTCGAACACGGTCTGACGCGTGTCCGGGCCGGTGGCGGATCGGTCGTCACCCACACTCGCCACCAGGCACGGGGAGTCGAGGGAGAGTTTGAATCCGAAGGCAACCTTTGGTGAGTTGATGAACGCGATGTCTTTGGTCCAACTGCTCGGCAACTGCGCCTCGAAGTTGAACGCGACGGAGGACTGAACCGGGTCGGCGGCCAGGCACCCTGCGATCGCCATCTTGCTGAGATTGAACTCAGCGATGCCGAAGGCGTTCAAGACGGGCTGGCCGCCGTTGACACCAACCGTCAGGCAGGCTTGGAAACCGGTACTGCCGCCGGCTTCCAAGTCGATGGTGGCGAAGACGGGTGTGCGGGAAGCGCCGACACCGTTCTTGGCGGGGGTGTCATAACTACCGGTGACGCCGAAACCAATCGTGGCCGTGCCGCTACCACCGTCGAACTTCGCGAAGAGTTCGAGGCCCGAGACGGCAAATCCGTTGTCAGGAGTTCCCGACATCATCCATGGGCGTGCCATTTGGTAGGCGGCTTTCGCGCTGAAACTGGTGAGCCCCTTGCCGAATGTGAGATTGATCGTCACATGGTCGGTCAGTGGGTTCTCTGACCTTCTGCGTCGACAAACCGGTGACGGAAGCTGACTGCTCCCGGTTCAGTGCGAAGTCGCCTGCGAGATTCAGCGAGTTCGCGTCGACGCGAACCTGCTTGGCACCCGGCAGGGTGATGTCGGCCTCAAATGTGCTGTAGGCGACGTATGCGTCATCGACCGTCAGACCCACCCTTGGTGAAGGAGCTCGTTGGTGGCGCCCCACATGCATAGTTGACCGCCGTTGGAGTACTGCCCGTACATCTTGACAGGAGTCCCCGTCAGCTCAGCGTCTGCTCCGATCACGACCATGAGCGTCTTCGGATCGGCTTGATCGGCGAGGGCTCCGATCTGGAGGGGCTGACCGTCTTCAGTGACCGTTTCACCCTTGTCCGACTTTGCGACGCACTGCGCCATCTTGGAGTTGTTGGTCAAGGTGATTCCGAAGTTCTTCATGTTCAGTTCTTGTGGCCCGAAACCTTCGGCCGAGCCGATGACCCCGGTAAGTTCCAGATCATCGTTGGCGAGGTCCACGATTCCTCGCGCCGTGATGTCGACGTCCTTGCCTGCCAGACGCAACTTCCCGGTGGCCTCGATGGCGAGGTGCAGGTTGGAGCGGTCGCACTTCTTGGCTTCTTGGTCGGCTTCTGTGCAGATGTTGGAGAACTCACCGGAGAGTTTGCCGTTGGTCAGGTTGCCGACCGAGAAGCCCTCGAGTTCGCCGCCGATGCCGAACGTCAGGTGACTGTCAGGATCGGGATCGTCCTTCGAAGCTTCGGGGGTCTCGACCTTGATTTCGCCTGAGATCTTCGTCAGGGTCACACCGGCTTTGACCTGCCGCTTCACGGTTGGGGCTACTTTGGCGGCCAACGACCAGTTGCCGACGTCCGTGAAAGAACCTTCGACGTCGATGTCTCCGAGGTGTTCGACGCTCAACGATCCTGTTGCTGCGATTGTGGTGCGGGTGGATTCCTCGTCGTCGCCGGCGCGCGCTGCGACACCCGCCTGATCCGACGTGGATTCCCGCGACCAACTCAGCTTTGCATTCTTGAGCCGAGCACCTCCGATGAGTGCACACCCGTCCGTCGGGCATGTCGCACTCGCTTCGACGGACCCCGTCCACCTTCCGCTGGAGTCCTTGATCTCGGCGTCGCCGTTGAAACTCACCTGTTTCCCATCCGCTGCGGTCAGGACAGCGAGGTTGGCGGCATGAGCGCTGAGCTTCGAGACGTTCATCTTGGCCAGTTCGCCGACGAAAAGGGCTTGACCGTCGGCGTTTTCGGTATCGCCCTCGCGCTTGGCGTTGTACTCCTGGGTGAGCGTGACTGTTGAGTTGTATCCGATGATCCCCTTCTTGGTCGCCAGCGCCAAGGCGGTGGGCTTACGGGTCCAGCCGGTCGGCAACGGCAGGATCGGGAGGGAGGCGATCTTCGAGTCGAGGACCAACTCGCCCTCCAGAGAACCCCACTTGGAATCCTTGGACTCCCACTTGGCCTGGAAGGTCTTGTCCTTGTCCAGGGTGAACGCGGGATCTGCCTTGCCGGCCAGTTTCTGTACCCAGGCGGTCTTGAACGCACCGGGCGCCAGATCCTCCAGCTTGAGTTTCATGCCGAACAGATCCAGCATCTCGCTGCTGATTTCACCGGTGAGACTGCGGAAGGTGTTGCCGTTGTAGGTGAGCACGGCGTCTGGTGAAGGTAAGGGCCTGTTCGGACTTGTCGCAATTCGACTTGGTGAGGTCTTCGAGGTCCTTGGGGCTGTTGTTCTTTCCCAGGTCCTCCTTCTTCACGGTCACAGAGGCACTACCGGGGAACGTGTAGGTGATGGTGGAGCTCGATCCGATCGTTGCGACCGCACACAAAGGGGCTATCAGGTCTTGGAACTGCGCGCTCCCACGCTCTTGCTTCGGAGGAGGATCTCGGTGCGGGTGATGCCGCTTCCGAGTTTGACCAACTCGGCGCGCTCGATTGTGCCCCGCCCCGCGACCTGCGCTGTGGCCAGCATCGTCGCCACCCCGGCTTGTGAGTCGCCCTTCACCACGGCTGTCGTCTTGCCCGTCTTCTTCATCACCACGGGTGGTCCTGACAGCTGCGTCCAGGTCACTCGCTTGACTCGGGTGTTCCGGGAGTGCGCGACGAACTGCATTCGGGCACGTCCGTTGGCCAGCACACCGGGCGATTCGACAGTGAACTCGGTTCGGGAGTTGTTGTAAGTCCTTCCCTTTCCGGTGACCCTAGCTGTGTCCAGGATCTCCTTCTGCGTACCCGCCGGCATCGTGACCTTGGCTCGCTCAATGGGCACAACGGTGAGTCGTACAGTGCGCGTGAGCGCCGCGCCGCCGCTGGCGGCTCTCACTCGGAACGCCACCCTGGCGGGCTTGTCCAGGTCTGTGGGCGCGATTGCGTTCACGCTGCTGGCTCCGTTGGTGTTGCTTATCGACCGATCCGTCAGCCGCATCTCGGGGCCACCGACCTGTTTCCACGCGAAGTCGACCGGCTGGCCCGCCGCGCTGGGGACGATGGCACTCAGGGCAACGGCGCGGTCTTGGATCGTCGTCCCTGAACCGACGGAGACCAGGGCGTTGTCCTTGTTGTTCCCGGACGATTCGGTGCGCATCCGCAATCGGGGGAGCAACTCGCTGGTTTCCGTTGCCTTGACTCTGCCGGGTCGCCACCCATCGGTCCGATAGGTGCCCACCGGTCCCGTCGCACCCCCAATCGCGTTGACGATCCGCTGCTCCTTCCAGGTCGCAACGACAACTACCCGAGCCTTGCCACGGGCACCTTCCCGTACGGCGAGATCGGCGGTCAGCTTCGACGGACTGGTCGCGGAACCTACGGTCCTGCGATAGGCACACACGGTGTCGTCTTTGCTCGGGTCACAGGACCAGCGAGTACCCTTGACCGCGGAGATCCGGCCACTCTCGGCCGTGATCCGCACTTGGACATCTTTGGCGCGGACGCCTGGGTTGGCTCGTCGCACGAGTGGGATAGTCACCGTGGCCTGGCCCCCTGGGCGAACTGTGTTGTCCACCTGAACATCCGCTCCGAACGCCGGGCCCACGGTGTTCCACTGCGATCGCCAGATGGTCTTCTCATCGGTGGTGAGTTCGCTCAGTGGGACGCCCGGATCGACGATGACCCGGTTGGCGACGAGCAGATCGGCGGGGTTGCCTCCGTCCCCGGAGAACCCCGCAGGGACGGTGGCGGCGGCACCGACCGGTGGCTGCGACACAGCTGGACTCGGGTCTGCCGGGGCGGTGTCGGGGCCGGCGGTCTCGGTTGCGAGGAGAGTTCTTCGGCCAACGCCGCGACGGGCGCTGCCGTCGTGAGCAGGGAGCCGGCAAGCGCCGCCGCGACGTAACGGGTCCATCGCCGCGGTGTGGGTCGTCGCAACTGTCGGGCCACCGAGAGCCTCCACTGGTCCACTGACACTAGAATTCTGAAACCCGGGTTTGACCGGGATCACGCGAGCCGTGAGGTCACACAGTGTGCTGGTTCGATTACTGGAAGGCAATCGGAAGCGGCAGTGATCCGGCGCGCCGTCGCCGAGCCGAATCGCGATCGTGGGCCACGGCGGTGTGCGGATGACCTGAGCAGGGCGGTGGGAACTCCGCCGACGATGGCACATGATCCGGTGTCGCTGACGGGGATGGGGCTACAGGTCCTTGGTGCCTTCGTCGCGTTCGGCGCCCAGCGTGCCCAGGTACAAGGCGATGACTTTGGGGTCGTGCGCGAGGTCGCGGCCGGTGCCGGTGTAGGCGTTACGTCCTTGGTCCAGCACGTAGCCTCGGTCAACGATCTGCAGGCAACGGCGAGCGTTCTGCTCGACCATGATCACGGTCACGCCCGCGTTGTTGATGTCCCGCACGCGGACGAACACCTCGTCCTGCAGTGCGGGGAGAGGCCCGCGCTCGGTTCGTCGAGGAGCAGTACCGACGGCTCCATCATGAGTGCTCGGCCCATCGCCAGCATCTGACGCTCACCACCGGACAGCGCCGACGCGCGTTGTTTGCGCCGTTCGCCGAGTCGCGGGAAGATCCCGCAGACGTAGTCGAACCGCTGCTTGAAGTTCTTGGGGGCGAGGTAGGCGCCCATCTGCAGGTTCTCCTCGATCGTCAGCGAGGGGAACACGTTGTTGGTCTGGGGGACGAACCCCAGACCTTGGCGCACGAGCCGGTCCGCGCGCAGGTTGGTGATGTCCTCGTTCTTCAACGTAACGGTTCCCGTGCGGATGCGCACGAGTCCGAACAGCGCCTTGAGCAGCGTGGACTTGCCGGCACCGTTGGGCCCGATGATGCCGACCATCTCGCCATCGTCGACGTAGAAGTCGCAGCCGTTGAGGATGTTGACGCCCGGGATGTAACCGGCCACGACCTCGTCGGCGCGCAGCAGGGCGTTCCCCGATGTGGCCAGGTGATGGTCACGGGTGGTCAGTTCCTTCGAGCGGGTGTCCTGCTCGGCATCGACATGCAGTTGCTGCATGAACTTGTCGGACCCGGGCTCCAGTGGGTTGATGGGGTCCAGGGGATCGTAAGGATCGGTCGTGCTCATCGGGCGCTCCCGGTGTCGAGCGAGGCGTCGTGGTGTTCGCCCAAGTACGCGTCGATGACGGCCTGCTGCTGCATGACCTCCAACGGCGGGCCCTCGGCGATGATGCGGCCCTGGGCCATCACGATCACCCAGTCGGACACGTCGCGGACCATGTCCATGTCGTGCTCGACGAACAGCACCGTCATGCCGGCTTCGCGCAGTTCACGGATGTGGTCGAGCAGGGACTGCTTCAAGGCTGGGTTCACACCGGCCATGGGTTCGTCCAACATGACCAGGTTGGGCTTGACCATGAGGGCGCGGGCCATCTCGAGAAGTTTGCGCTGCCCGCCCGACAGGGACCCGGCGAAGTCCTCACTCTTGGCGTCGAGCTTGAAGTGCGCCAGCAGTTCCTCGGCGCGGGCCTCATTGGTCTGCTCCTGAGACCGCCACAGGCCCGGGATCAAACTGCGGAAGAAGTTCTCGCCCCGCTGGTCCGGAGCGCCCAGCAGCATGTTCTCCATGACGGTCATCTTGGACAGCGCCTTGGTCAGTTGGAAGGTGCGCACCATTCCCATCCGGGCGACCTTGTAGGGGGGAATGCCGGCCATCTGGCGTTCCTCGAACGTCCATTGACCCTCGTTGGCGCGGTCGAACCCGGTGAGCAGATTGAAGAAGGTCGTCTTGCCGGCACCGTTCGGGCCGATCAGCGCCGTAATGGCACCGCGCTGGATCTCCACGTGCTCGACGTTGACGGCGGTCAGTCCACCGAACTGCCGGGTCACGCCATCGGCGATCAAGATGGGGTCTGGCTTGGCGGCTCCGGCGTCATGGGAGACGCCGGCCAGTGCTGCGCGGGCGATCTCACGTTTCTCGTTATTTGACATCGAACGCCAACTCCCGCTTGTCGCCCAGGATCCCCTGCGGTCGGAAGATCATCAGCAGCATGAGGGACAAGCCCAGGATCCAGAACTGGATCTGCCCGACCTGGGTGCCGTCGATGAAGGTGATGTATCCGACGCGGACTGCTTCGGTCAGGGCCACGTTGATGAACACGAGGAGGAACCAGAAGAGGATGGAGCCCAGGACGGGCCCGAACACGCGGGCGGCCCCACCGAGGATCAGCGCGGCCCACGCGAAGAACGTGAGGTCCGTGCCGTAGTTGTCCGGCTGGACCGACTGCGACGAGATCGCGAAGATGAACCCTCCGAGGCAGCCGAGGACGCCGCCGAGGACCAGCGACTGCATCTTGTAGGAGTAGACGTTCTTGCCGAGGCTGCGCACGGCGTCCTCGTCCTCGCGGATGCCCTTGAGGACGCGGCCCCAGGGAGATCGCATGGCGAGGAACACGATGAGGCACGACAGGGCCACGAGAAGCCATCCGACCACGACGACGAACAGGTCGTTCTGGCTGAAGGTCAACGGGCCGAGCGCGAGTCCGGCGCTGAAGGGGTTGAGGGCGTAGAAGTCGTTGGCGAATCGGTTGATGCCGTCGGAGCCGCCGAAGATGTCGCGTAGGGTCACGGACCTGACGACGAGTCGGACGATCTCGGCGCTGGCGATCGTGACGATGGCCAGGTAGTCGGCCCGCAGGCGAAGCGTCGGGATGCCCAGCAACAGGGCGAGGACCACCGCCGCCAGGAGGCCCACCAGGATGCCGACCCACAAGGACAGACCCAGGGTCGCGACCGTGACCCCGAGACCATAGGCGGCGACTGCCAAGAACGCCGCCTGACCGAAGTTGAGCAGCCCCGTGTAGCCGAAGTGGACGTTCAGGCCGATAGCGGCCAGGGCGAAGATCACCGCCTGGACGCCAAGGCCCTGGGTGATGGACTGGTTGAGGATCAGGTTGAAGTCCATGTCGTCACCCCACTCGCTCTCGTCGTCCGAGTAGACCCTGCGGTCGGATCAACAAGATGATGATCATGATCGCCAGAGCGCCGACGGTCTTCATCTCGGTGGGGATGAACAAGGTGGACACCTGGATCAGCACTCCGACGACCAAGGACCCGACTATGGCGCCCAGCGCTGTGCCGAGGCCGCCGAGGATCACACCCGCGAACACCAGCAACAGCAGTTGGAATCCCTCGAGCCAGTTGACCCCGACGCTCATGGAGTACAGCGAGCCGGCAAGGCCCGCCAGGGCGGCTCCGATGATCCAAACCTGATTGATGACCCGTTCGACGTTGATGCCCGATGCCGATGCGAGAGCGGGGTTGTCCGACACTGCGCGGCTGGCTTTGCCGTTCTTGGTGAGTGCCAGCCACATCATGGTCAAGATCAGCGCGATCACCGCGACGATGCTGCCGACGATCACTTTGGGTGTGATGTCGACGGGGCCGAGAGCCAATCCCGCCTGACCGCTGTAGGAGGCGTACTGCTCGGTGTCCCCGCCGAAGAAGAACAGGTAGACGTAGCGCAAGAAGATGCCGAAGCCGATCGACACGACGAGCATGGCGATCAGGCTGACGCCCTTGCGGCGCAGCGGTCGCCACAGTGCCGAGATCGTTCAGCGCGCCGAAGGCGCCACACACGAGGACCCCGAGGGCGACAGCCAGCGGGAACGGCAGACTGAGCATGTTGTTGAACACGAACGTCGCGATGGCACCGAGGGTCACGATCTCACCGTGGGCGAAGTTCGTCAGACCGGTGGTTCCGAAGATCATCGACAGGCCGACGCCGGCGAGCGCGATGATGAGCCCGAACACCAATCCGTCGGAGGCAAGCTGCAGGAATCGGTCCAGAAAGGACTCGCGGACGGTCGACGATTCGCCGGTCGGGAAGGCGACGGTCTTCGACGACGACAGCAGATTGACCGTCAGCGAGGTCTTCTCCGGGTCGGTGAGAGTCACGCCTTCGGGCAGTGTCGTGGTGTCGATCGTGACGACGTATTGGCCCGGGCCGGGAATCGGGACGACCCACTGGCCCTGCTTGTTGGTGGTGTCGTCGCCGTTGAACCCCGCGGCATTGGTCACCTGGAAACTCACGCCGGGGATCGGCTGACCCGCAGGATCGAGCATCGTCCCTCGGATTTCGGCGCCTTGCTCCTCCGCCGCCAGCGCGGGTGCGGCACTCACAGTGAAGAGCGCCGCGAGCACCGAAAGGAGGATCAGAACCGCCGGCCATCGGCGCGGAGCCGACACTGCGGTTGCACCATTCACCGGGGGGCTCCCTTCGCAGACCGGGTCATGAGGTCCGGTCAACGTCCGAACAGTAGCGAATCAAGTGGCCCGATGTGGGCGACTCGCGCTCCTGAACCAACCGTTGTCGGCCGAGAAGGTTAGCGTTGCCGGGTGAGCAGTCAGCGCGAGGTCTTGTTGGTGACCCACTCCGGGCGGGCGGGCGCGCTGAACATCTCGCGGCAACTCGCCGGTCAGCTGTCCGAGCGTGGCATCTGCGTCCGGGTGCCCGAGGTCGAACTTGACGACATTGCCTCAGCCTCAGTCGATCTCCCGATCACCGCCTGGCGGGACGACTGCACCTGCGAACTGGTCGTCGTGGTCGGGGGCGACGGCACGATCCTGCGGGCAGCGGAGTACGCGGTCGCCGCGGGCGTTCCGCTGCTGGGGGTCAATCTCGGTCACGTGGGATTCCTCGCGGAGCTCGAAACCGACGACGTGCCGAACCTGGTCGCGGCAGTCGTCGACCGGACCTACCGCGTCGAGGAACGCACCGGGTTGTCGGTGCGGGTGCTCGTCGATGGCGAGCAGGTATGGCGCACCTTCGCTTTGAACGAGGCATCGGTCGAGAAGGCCGCGCGGCAACGCATGATCGATGTGATGCTCGAGATCGAAGGGCGACCGTTGTCGCGTTGGGGCTGCGACGGTGTCGTGGTGGCGACTCCGACCGGCTCGACGGCATACGCATGGAGCGTGGGCGGTCCGGTCATCTGGCCCGGTGTCTCCGCGATGATCGTGGCGCCGATCAGCGCCCACGCGCTGTTCGCTCGCCCGTTGGTGGTTGATCCCACCAACCTGGTGGCACTGGACCTCGCGGACACCAGTCCCGATGCCGTGATCTGGTGCGACGGGCAACGGACCCATCCCGTGCCCCCGGGAAGCCGGGTCGAGGTCACCTCCCTCGATCGGCCCATCCGATTCGCCCGCGTCCATCAATCGGAATTCACCGACCGCCTGGTCGCCAAGTTCCACCTCCCTGTGGCCGGCTGGCGCGGCCGGGACATCACGTGATCCGGCACCTCGGCATCGACGGGCTCGGGGTGATCCGGGCCGCGGACATCGACCTCCATCCGGGGCTGGTGGTCTTCACCGGCGAAACCGGCGCCGGCAAGACGATGGTCGTCTCGGCCCTAGGGCTGATCCTGGGCGATCGTTTCGACACAGCGTTACTCGGCGCGGAGGGAACCCGCGTGGATGCGGTCATCGACCTGCCCGCCGATTCACCCGCAGTGACGGCCGTGACCGAGTCCGGCGGACGCTACGACATCGACGACGACACCCGCACCGCCGAACTGGTCATCGGGCGCGTGGTCCCACGCAGCGGGCGAGGCCGGGCGACCGCCGGGGGAGTCACCGTTCCCGTGTCGCTGCTGTCCGAGATCGGCGGGTCCCTCGCTCAACGTCACTCGCAAAGCGATCAGCTGCAACTGCGCAGCGCCCGCCGACAACGCGCGGCGCTGGACCGTTTCGCCGGACCTGAAGCCGCGGACCTCGGCGCCCAGTACAACACCCGGTATCGCGAGTACCTGAAGCTGACCGATCGACTGGTCGAACTGACGCGAGCAGGACGCGACCGGAGCGACCGCATCGCCAGGCTGCGGGCCGAACTCGCGGACATCGACGACGTCGCCCCCGTCCCGGCGGAAGATGAACAACTCAGTGATGCCATCACGCGCCTGGCCAACGCAGAGGCCCTGAACGACGACATGTCCACCGCCCTGGCTCTGATCGGTGGCGATGATGCAGCCGTCTCGGCGTTGGCCGCAGCCGCGGAGCGCGTGCGCCACGCGGCGCGGTTCGACCCTTCGCTGCAGACATACGCTGACCGGCTCCTGACCCTGCACGAGTCGAGTCGTGATCTCGCCGGTGAACTGCGCACCTACACGGACTCGTTATCGGCCGATCCGGCGGCGTTGGAGGCATTGCACCTGCGCAAGGCTCGGCTGACGCCGCTACTGCGCAGATTCGGACCCAGCGTCGACGACGTACTGGCCCATGCGGACACGATCCGAGCCGAGTTGGCCGGGATCGACGGCGGTGAGCAGGCGGTCGAAGAGCTGAGGACCAAGGTGTCCGAATGCCTGACCGCGCTCGCAGCGACCGCCGAGCGCCTGACGCGAGCACGCGAGAAGGCCGCCGACTCGATGTCCCAGGAGGTCACCGACGAACTCGCCGGGCTGGCCATGCCCGACGCACGGTTCAGCGTGGAGGTCGAGCAGCGCCCTGACGACAAGGGACTTTCGCTCTCCGACGGCCGCCGGGTGGCCTTCGGCGAGGCCGGTGTCGACGTCGTCCGATTCCTGCTCAGCCCCCACCCCGGAGCCGCCGCGGCGCCCGTCGGCGAGGGCGCGTCAGGTGGCGAACTGTCCCGCATCATGCTGGCGCTGGAGGTTGTACTGGCGGCCAGCGCGCCGCCCGGGGTGTTCATCTTCGATGAGGTCGACGCAGGCATCGGGGGGCGCACCGCGGTCGAAGTCGGACGGCGCCTGGCGAGACTCGCGACTCGATCGCAGGTGCTGGTGGTCACTCATCTGCCGCAGGTCGCATCCTTCGCGGATCAACACATCGTGGTGCGCAAGGGCTCCGACGGGATGGTCACGGCCACGAGCGTGACCGAAGTGACCGGACAGGACCGCACCACCGAACTCTCGCGCATGTTGTCGGGGCAGCCGGACTCCGCCGCTGCTTTGGCTCATGCCAAGGAACTGCTCGAACTCGCCGGCACGCAGACCCACGCACGCTCCAGGGAATCGGCGCAGCCATGACGACAAGTGCGGCGTTCGAGCTGGCCGATCAGGCAGTCGATCTGATTGCGGCTGACGACCCCTGCCTCGGCCTCATCCTCGGGCTCGGGTCGACCACTCCCACTCTCACCGACTTCAGTCCGGCTGGTCACATCGCCCGCTTCGATCATCTGCGTGATCTGGCCGATCGCGCTGCCCGAACTCCGGTCGAATCGGACGCGGACCGAATCGCCCTCCAGGTCATGGGGCAACAGTTCGGACACACGCTGGCCGCTGCGGACGCCGGCGACTACCTGCGCACCATCAACGTGCTGGCCAGCCCGCCCCAACAGGTCCGCATGGCGTTGGAGTTCGCCACCGACGATCACGTGGCCACGCAGTTGCTCACCCAGGTGGGGCCCACGTTGGCGGGGTGGCGCGAAACTCTGCATGAGGGCGTCCGCCAAGACTGTCCTGCCGCCCGCCGACAAGCCGTGGCGGTGGCCGAACAGATGGCCACTTACGCGCAGGCGTGGCTGCCTGCCTACGTCGCCGGGCGAGACATCCCCGACGACGCCGTGGAACGGGCCCGCGCCGGATTCACCGACACCGCCGTGTGGCTGTCCGATGTCTATGCGGCCATGGCCGATCCCGAGGACGCCGTCGGCGAGGAACGTTATGTGCGCGCGTCCGCCGCGTTCAACGGGGTCGATCTGGACCTGGACGACACCTATGACTGGGGGTGGCATGAGATCGGTCGGTTGAGTGTCGAGCTTCGTCGCGAGGCCGACCGGATTCTGCCCGAGGTTCCGTTGCGTGATCTCCGGGCGGCGTTGGGCGACGACCCGACCTACCAGATCTACGGGGTCCCCGCGCTCACCGATCATCTTCAGCGTTTGACTGAACAGGCCACAGACCGAGTCGATCAGGTGCTGTTCGACATCGACCCGCGCGTTCGGGAATGCCACGTCCGGATCGCCGCCGAGGGTTCCGCGGCGGCACCGTACTACGTCCAGCCGAGCGAGGATTTGTCTCGACCCGGGACCACCTGGTACCCCACCCGCGGCGCGGAGGTGTTCCCGCGGTGGTGGCTGGAGTCGGTTTGGTACCACGAGGCAGTGCCCGGCCATCACCTGCAGTTGGGTGCGACAGCGGTGCAAGAGTCGATGTCGCGGTTCCAGCGGCTGCTCGGGTTCACGTCTGGACATGCCGAGGGGTGGGCGCTGTACGCCGAACGGCTCGCCGACGAACTCGGGTGGTTCGACGAACCCGGCACCCGCATCGGTTTCCTGAGTGCCCAGCTGATGCGAGCCGTCCGGGTGGTTGTCGACATCGGACTGCACACCGGACGCACTGTTCCGGCGGGGTTCCCCGGCCAGCGCGGTCACGTCACGCCGAAGATGGCACGTCAACTACTGATGGACGTGGCGCTGCTCGACGCGGACTTCGCCGCCAGCGAGGTCGACCGTTACCTGGGCATGCCGGGGCAGGCGATCTCGTACAAGGTCGGCGAGCGAGTGTGGTGGGAACTGCGTTCCGACGCCAAGGAACGTCTGGGCCCACAGTTCGATCTGAAGGACTGGCACATGGCCGCCATCCGCCTGGGACCGATGGGACTCGCCCAGTTTCGCGACGAGATGTCGCACTACGGTCGCTGATAGTCTGATCTCCCATGAGTCCGGGGACCACAAAGCACCTGTTCGTCACCGGCGGAGTCGCCTCTTCCCTCGGCAAAGGCTTGACCGCCTCGAGCCTTGGCAACCTGCTCAAGGCCCGTGGTCTGCGGGTCACCATGCAGAAGCTCGACCCCTATCTCAACGTCGACCCCGGGACCATGAACCCCTTCCAGCACGGCGAGGTGTACGTCACCGACGATGGCGCCGAGACCGACCTGGACATCGGCCACTACGAGCGATTCCTCGACACCAACCTGCACGGCTCGGCCAACGTGACCACCGGTCAGGTGTACTCAACGGTCATCGCCAAGGAACGCCGCGGGGAATACCTCGGCGACACGGTGCAGGTCATCCCTCACATCACCAACGAGATCAAGTCTCGGATTCTGCGCATGGCGACCGACGACATCGATGTCGTCATCACCGAAGTCGGCGGCACCGTCGGCGACATCGAGTCTCTCCCGTTCCTCGAGGCCGTCCGCCAGGTGCGCCACGAGATCGGTCGCGAGAACACCTTCTTTCTGCACGTGTCGCTGTTGCCCTACATCGGCCCGTCAGGTGAGCAGAAGACCAAACCCACGCAGCACTCCGTGGCGGCGCTGCGTTCGATCGGCATCCAGCCCGACGCCATCGTGCTGCGCTCCGACCGCGATGTCCCGTCGCCGATCAAGCGCAAGATCTCGATGATGTGCGACGTCGACACCGAAGCCGTCGTCGCTGCCGTCGATGCCCCGTCGATCTACGACATCCCCAAGGTCCTGCACAGCGAAGGTCTGGACGCCTACGTCGTGCGCCGACTCGGGCTTCCCTTCCGCGATGTGGGGTGGAACGACTGGGACGCTCTGCTGCGTCGGGTCCACGAGCCCGCCCACGCGATTGACATCGCCTTGGTCGGCAAGTACATCGACCTTCCCGATGCCTATCTGTCCGTCACCGAGGCTCTTCGGGCCGGCGGTTTCCACCACGACTGCCGGGTCAATCTGCGGTGGGTGTCCAGCGACGACTGCGCCACCCCCGAAGGTGCCGCGGAGCACCTCGCCGATGTGGATGCGATCTGTGTCCCCGGAGGTTTCGGGGTCCGCGGCATCGACGGCAAGGTCGGTGCTCTGCGCCACGCCCGCGAGCACGGGCTCCCGGCCTTGGGTCTGTGCCTGGGGATGCAATGCATGGTGATCGAGTTCGCCCGCACCGAGCTCAAGTGGGGCGATGCCAACTCCATGGAGTTCGATGAGACCACCGAACACCCGGTCATCGCCACCATGGCCGAACAGATGGACGTCGTCTCGGGGGCGCGTGACATGGGCGGCAGCATGCGGCTGGGACTGTACCCCGCGAAGCTCACCCCGGGATCACTGGTCGAACGGCTGTACAACGCCCCGTACGTGGACGAACGTCATCGACACCGGTACGAGGTGAACAACTCCCTGCGACCCAAACTCGCGGCCGCCGGATTGGATTTCTCCGGCACTTCTCCCGACGGGCGTCTGGTGGAGTTCGTCGAGCTGCCCCAGACCGTCCACCCGTACTACGTCGGAACCCAGGCCCACCCCGAGTTCCGCTCCCGGCCGACGCGGGCCCATCCACTGTTCGCGGGACTCGTCGAGGCGGCGCTCAAACTGCGGTCGCAGGATGCGCAGGTTTCAGATGCCCAAATCTCCAGCAGTGCCACACCCGCCGATCCCGCGTAATCCGACGACCACCTCTCGCCTGGCCAGGTCATGACAGATACGACAGACAACACGGACAACACGGACTCGACAGGTATCGCCGACGAGTTCGACCCCCGCCCAGTGACGCAGCGGATCCCGCGCTTCGACGGGCTGCGCTGGGCCGTGCGCACCGACCACGTCGAGTTGAGCAGCGGCGAGGTGGTCGTCCGCGACTACATCGTTCATCCCGGGGCAGTCGGCATTCTGGCGCTCGACGACGACGATCGGGTCCTGTTCATCCGCCAGTACCGCCATCCCGTCGGATTTCAGTTGTGGGAGCCTCCCGCCGGGCTGATGGACATGGTTGGGGAGTCCGCCCTGCGCACGGCGCAGCGAGAACTCGTCGAGGAGGCCGGCCTGCTCGCCGACGAATGGCATGTGCTGGCCGACTGGTTCAACTCGCCGGGCGGGACCAGCGAGGCGTTTCGCTGCTTCCTCGCGCGGGGCCTGCACGAGGTTCCCGGCGGCAGGCCACCGGGCTCGGGGGAGGAGGCTGACCTGCCGACAGCGTGGGTCCCCTTGTCGGACGCCGTCGATCTCGTCCTGGCGGGCGCATTGGCCAACCCGACGTCGGCCACGGGAGTCCTTGCGGCTGCGGCAGCCCAGGCCCGCGGCTGGCAGGGCCTGCGGCCGGCGGACACTCCGTGGCCCACCCGGGATCAGTTGATCAGCCAAGACCGCGTCTGGCTGCCTTCGGACTGAGTCCTCCGACCACACAACTGGACCGGGGGGCGGGGGGCTCACGCGGTGCCGGTCGGCTCCTCGGCGGGCTCGGGCTTCGCGTCAGGGCTGGAATCCGGCTGCGGCTGCGGATTCCTCCGAGCCCGGAACGCCCGGGCCAGGATCGGGACCCCCAGCCCAACCACACCCACCACCGTGACGGTGGTCGCCACCCAGGTCGGCGCCCCCAGCAGCGCCAAGCCACCAGCCCCGACCAAAACCAGCAGCAGCCAGCGCAACTCCTGGCCGTTGTAACGGCTCGATACCCGCGCCCCGATGAACACCCCCGGAATCTGACCGAGCATGAGAGACAGCAGGACAGTCAGGTCCACATCTCCGAGCCCCCAGTGCGCCAACGCGCCCACGATGAGCATCGGAACTGCCTGCACCAAGTCGGTTCCGACAAGTCGACTGGGCAGCATCGCCGGAAAGAGGATCAGCAGGCTGGCCGCTATCAAAGTGCCCGAGCCGACCGATGTGAGTCCGACCAGCGTGCCCACGACAAGGCCCACCGAGGCTGCGATGGCGAGCCGGCCACGGCTGAACTCCAAGGCCCGGTCGGCATGGACGTCCGCGAACTTGCGCAGCCGCATCCGGATCACCGTGATGGCGACGGCGGTCAGCAGCACGACGCCGATCAGGCGTTTGAGGATCTCATCGCCCTGTTCGGCGTCCGCGACCAGCAAGGCGAACAGCCACGTACCCAGCAGCACCCCGGGCACGGAGCCCATGGTCAACCACAGAACCACCGGGTAGTAGGGCGTCTTGCGCTTGATGTGCACCCCTGCACCCACCGGTTTCATGACCGCGGCCGACACGACATCGGTTGACACAGCCACCGGAGCGGGGACGTTGAACAGCAGAAGCAGCATGGGCGTGACGATGGCCGCACCCCCGAGCCCCGTCAGCCCCACGACGGTGCCCGCGAAGAGGCCACCCAGCGTGAGGAAGGGGTCGATCACCCAGGCAGTGTGCCTGACGAGGGCGGTAGGACCAAGCCAACACCACCTAGTTCGTTCGATTCAGCAAGGTTCGTTCGATTCAGCAAGGTTCCGTCGATTCAGTAAGGTTCCCGCGACTCAGTAGGCTGACTGCCCATGGGGATGGAGCCGACACCGCTCAACGCCCAGGTCAACGAATACCTCGATCACCTGACGGTCGAGCGAGGACTGGCCCGCAACACGATCTCGGCCTACCGACGGGATCTGGACAAGTACCAGCAGTTCTTGGCGGCTCAGGGCGTCAAGTGCGCGTCGCAGATCGACAGCGCCTTGGTGACCAGTTTCGTGGCACACCTGCGGGGGGGAGACGGGGGAGCGCGCCTGGCGGAGTCCTCGGTCGGACGCACGGTGGTGTCCGTGAGACGGTTCCATGCGTTCGCGGTCTCCGAAGGAATCGTCGACCACGACCCGGCGGGACAGGTCAATCCGCCCCGGCCACCGGACCGGCTGCCCGAAGGCCTGAGTGTCGCCGAGGTGCAGGCGCTGCTCGTGGCCCCCGACCCACACACTCCTGCCGGGATCAGGGACCGGGCGGTGCTGGAGTTGCTCTACGGAACCGGCTGCCGGGTCAGCGAACTCACCGGCAGCGATGTCGACGACCTCGATCTGTCCCACCGCGTTCTGACCGTGATGGGGAAGGGTCGCAAGCAGCGATTGATCCCTGTCGGCCGCCATGCGATCGCAGCCTGCGAGGCATACCTCATCAGGGTGCGCCCGAGCCTGGCGGCCAAGGGCCAAGCGACGCCTGCTTTGTTCTTGAACCCGCGCGGAGGTCGCCTGTCGCGACAGAGTGTGTGGGCGATCTTGCAGCGCGCCGCCGCCACCGCCCACCTCACTGATGTTCACCCGCACACGCTGCGGCACTCCTTCGCGACCCACCTACTCGAGGGAGGCGCGGACATCCGCGTCGTGCAGGAGTTGCTCGGCCATGCCTCGGTGACCACCACCCAGATCTACACGCGCGTGACCATCGATCATCTGCGTGAGGTCTACCTGACCGCCCATCCCCGCGGGCGGTGACGCGACGCGCGCCTTGCGCGGCCCCGACCCCACCGTGGGTTACCGTCGTCGGGTGTCGTCTGCCCTCCCCGCTGCCCCGCCGCAGCACACCACCGCCGAGGCGGCATCGGGAGCGGTGTTCGAGGTCTCGGTCGACGGGTTCACCGGCCCGTTCGATCTGCTGCTGTCCTTGATTGCCAAGCACAAGCTCGAGGTCACCGCGCTGGCGCTCCATCAAGTGACCGACGACTTCGTCGCACACCTGAGAGACCAGGGCGACGAATGGGATCTGGACGAGACCACCGAGTTCCTGGTCATCGCGGCGATCCTGCTCGACCTCAAGGCCGCTCGCCTGCTCCCGGGGGACACCGAGGAGGACGAAGAAGATCTCGCCCTGCTCGAAGTCCGTGACCTGTTGTTCGCGCGTCTCCTGCAGTACCGCGCCTTCAAGGAGGCGTCGGAGTTCTTCATGGACCGCCTTTACCAGGCGGCTCCGCGGGTTCCGGCCCGCGTCGGAATGGACCGTGAACTCACCGGGTTACTGCCCGACGTCGAGATTCCGGGATCTCATGACGATTTCGCGGCCGCGGCCATTCGTGCTCTGACACCCCGCGAAGAGCCGGAAGTCAGCGTCACGCACATCCACGCTCCGGCCATCAGTGTTCGCGACCAGGCCGCGATCATCGTGACCCGACTCCGGCGCCAGGAACAGATGACCTTCCGGGCTCTGGTGTCCGACTGCCCGGACGTCCCCCATGTCGTTGCCCGATTTCTCGCCCTTCTGGAGTTGTATCGCGAGGCGGCCGTCAGTTTCGAACAGGCCGGTCCACTCGCTGATCTGCTCATCCGGTGGACCGGGACGGATGACGGCCGAGTGGATGTTCATGACGAGTTCGATGACGAAGGGTCCGTCGGTGAAGCGTCCGCCGACGAAGAGTCCGTCGGTGAAGTGTCCGCCGACGAAGAGTCCGTCGGTGAAGTGTCCGCCGACGAAGAGTCCGCCCACCAGGAATCCGCCGATCAGCGATCCACCGAGGAAGGGTCCGTCGCTGCCGGATCCGCACGAGTCCAGGCCGACGCGGGTGAAGTCGACGGTGGCGACGAAGACGACCAAGGCGACGAACCTGCCCAGCGAGGAGACAGAGACTATGTCCGATTCAGTTGAGCCCGACACAGTTGAGCCCGACACAGTTGAGCCCGACACAGTTCACTCCGACGCCATCGCGTCCGAGACGGTCGACTCCGACACGGCTGAGCCCGATGTGATCGACCTGCGCGAGCGAATTCCGACAGAACAGTCGAACCCCGCGGGTTCCACTCCGACAAGGGAACTGCCCCTGGGGGCCCCATCGTTGTCCGCGGCGTTGGAGGCCTTGCTGCTCCTCGCCGATGAGCCGCAGCCGGCCGTCATGCTCGCCGAAGTGGTGGGCAGGCCCGAAGTCGAGGTGGAGAGTTGCCTCGCGGAGTTGGCGATGCAATACCTGGGCGACGGCCGTGGCATCGAGTTGCGACGAGTGGACTCCGGCTGGCGCTTCTACACGGCCGCGAGTTGCCGCGAACTCATCACCCGCTACGTCACCGATGGCCGCCAGTCCCGACTGTCCCAGGCCGCACTCGAGACGTTGGCGATCATCGCCTACCGCCAACCGGTCAGTCGGGCGCAAGTCGGGGCCGTGCGGGGAGTCAATCCCGACGGTGTGATCAAGACGTTGCAGGCTCGCGGACTCATCACCGAGGAGTCCGGAGGCGAGCACGTCACGCGGTTCGTGACCACCGACTACTTCCTCGATCGAATGGGCCTGGATTCGCTGTCGGAACTCCCGCCGATCGCGGACCACCTTCCCGACCTGGGCTCCCTGGATGACCTCATCGACTGACGGCGAACGCCTGCAGAAGGCCCTCGCCCGAGCCGGTCTGGGCAGTCGCCGCGCGTGCGAGCTCATCATCGAATCCGGACGCGTCAGCGTGAACGGCCGTCCCGTGCGCGCGCAAGGAGTGCGGGTGTCCCCGGACGACGAGATCCGAGTCGATGGAGACCTACTGCCGCGCAACGAGGACCTTGTCGTCCTGATGATCAACAAGCCGACCGGAGTCATGTCCGCCATGTCCGACGACCGGGGGCGCCCCTGCCTGGATCAGTTCGTCGCGGATCGTCCCGAGCGGCTGTTCCATGTCGGGCGCCTCGACGCCGACACGTCCGGGCTGCTGCTGCTCACGAATGACGGCGAGTTGGCACATCGGCTCGCCCATCCCCGCCATGAAGTGGCCAAGACCTACCGGGCAACGGTCCCCGGCCCCGTCAACAAGGGCGTCGCCCGGACCCTCACCACCGGGATCGACCTGGACGACGGACCTGCGGCGGCGGATGCGTTTCGCGTCGTCAGCAGTCATGGCGACCGGGCCATCGTCGAGATCACCTTGCACCAAGGACGTAATCGGATCGTCCGACGCATGTTGGCTGCCGCCGGACACCCCGTGATCGACCTGGTGCGCCTGAGCGTGGGTCCACTGCGCCTCGATGGGCTGCGGCCCGGGCGTGTGCGGCAACTGACCCAGCGACAGGTGCGCGACCTCTACGCGGCGACTGATCCCGCGGGTGCAGAGCAAGGCGGCTGACCACTACGCTGGCGGCGGACAAGGAGGTCCTGTGGCGCTGCGCGGAATCAGGGGAGCCACGCATCTCATCGCCGACGATGCAGACGAGATGCGTGATGCAGTAGTCGAACTCCTCACCGTCATGTTGCGGCGCAACGACATCACCGCAGACGACATCATCAGCGTCATCTTCACCGCGACCCCCGACCTGTCCTGCGCCTTCCCGGCGGCAGCTGCCCGAGATGTCGGTTTCACCGATGTGCCCCTGCTGTGCGCGAGTGAGATCGGCGTCGCAGGCGCCCTGCCGCGCGCGGTCCGGGTCTTGATGCACGCTGACCTGGACGTGCCCCGAGCCGATATCCAACACGTCTACCTGCGCGGCGCCGAAGTCCTGCGCCGGGACCTCGCCCAATGAGCGAACGTCCGTTGGTGGTCGCCGTCGACGGTCCCAGCGGTTCTGGCAAGTCGAGTGTGGCCAAAGGCGTGGCGACGAGATTCGGCTATCGCTACCTCGACACCGGGGCCATGTACCGCGCGGCCACCTGGCTGGTGCTGGAACGTGGTGCCGATCCGTCGGACCCGAGGGCCGTTCGGGCGCTGCTCACTGACATGGACATCATCAGTGGCACCGATCCCGAGAACCCGACGATCCGGATCGCCGGCGTCGATGTCGGAGGGCCCATCAGGGGAACTCGGGTGACCGACTCAGTAAGTGCGGTCAGTGCAGTACCCGACGTGCGGGCACTCCTGAGACGCCTCCAACGCGCTGAGGTCTCCCAGGCCATCGCGTCTGGTCACGGGATCGTCGTCGAGGGTCGGGACATTGGCACCGAGGTGCTTCCCGATGCGGACGTCAAGGTGTTCCTGACCGCCGACCCCGCAGTGCGGGCAGCTCGCCGCGCGGCCCAGGACGCCCAGGAACGACGGCCCTCTTCTGGTGTGGAAGCCACGGAGGAGGCCCTGCGGGAACGCGACCGCAAGGACAGCACTCGGACTCATTCACCGCTGCGGATGCACGATGACGCAACTCTCGTCGACGCGACCGACATGGACCTCGCCCAGACCATCGATGCGGTCGCCTTGTTGGTGCTGAGTGTTCGGGAGGAATCGCGGTGAAGGAATCCGAACCGATCCCGGTCGTCGACCCCGGTGACCGGGAGTGGTTCGTCGACGCCCCGGACACCGATCTTGAGAACGCGGCGGAGCGCGCCGCGCATGAGGAGTGGATCGACGAGGACTTCGAGACCGAGGCGGACGAGTACCTGCCGGTGGTGGCGGTCGTTGGACGACCCAATGTCGGTAAGTCGACGCTCGTGAACCGCATCCTCGGACGTCGCGAAGCCGTCGTCGAGGACGTCCCGGGTGTCACGCGTGATCGCGTGTCGTACCGCGCGAATTGGGCTGGTCGCGACTTCATGCTCATGGACACCGGCGGTTGGGACAACGCGGCAGTGGGAAGGGGAGCCTCAGTGTCGCTCCAAGCCGAACGCGCTATCCGCGATGCGGATGTGACGATGTTCGTCGTCGATGCCACAGTCGGCCCCACCGCCGCCGATGAACAGGTGGTACGGATTCTGCGCCGTTCGCAGAAGCCGGTGCTTCTGGTGGCGAACAAGGCGGACAACACTGCCACCGAGACGGAGGCCGCGAGCCTGTGGTCGCTCGGTCTGGGTGAACCTAGGGCAGTGTCCGCGCTGCATGGGCGAGGGAGTGGCGACCTGCTGGACGAGGTGGTCGCACTGCTTCCTGACGAGGGCCGCCGAGTCCCGGCCGTCGGGCTGCACCGGATTGCTCTGATCGGCCGGCCCAATGTCGGGAAGTCGAGTCTGTTGAATCGGCTTGCCGGTGATACTCGCACGGTGGTCCACGATGTCGCGGGCACGACAGTCGATCCAGTCGACGAAGTGGTCGTGATCGATGGCACCGAGTGGTTGTTCGTGGACACCGCCGGCATCCGTAGGCGGGTTCGCGAGGCATCGGGTCACGAGTTCTACGCGAGCATCCGCACGCACGCCGCGCTCGAACGCGCGGAGGTGGGCGTGGTCGTCCTCGATGCAGCCGTGCCGTTGGCCGAGCAGGATCAGCGGATCATCTCGATGGTCGTCGACGCAGGCCGAGCGCTGGTGCTGGCCTTCAACAAGTGGGATCTGGTCGATGAGGAACGGCGTCATCACTTGGAACGTGAACTGGACCGAGACCTGCACCAAGTCTCGTGGGCACCACGGGTCAACGTCTCGGCTCTGACCGGCCGTCGTGTCGACCGTTTGACGATCGCCCTCGAGACCGCGCTTCAGGGATGGCAGACACGAGTCAGTACGGGGCGATTAAATGCGTTCCTGAAGGAGTTGGTGGCTGCGCATCCCCATCCTGTGCGCGGTGGCAAGCAACCCAAGATCCTGTTCGGAACCCAGGCGGGAACTGGACCACCGACCTTCGTGTTGTTCACCACCGGGTTCATCGAGGCCGGTTACCGGAGGTTCATCGAACGGCGACTGCGCGAGGAGTTCGGCTTCACGGGGACTCCGATCCGGATTCAGTTGCGCGTGCGGTCGAAGCGGAAGGACCGGTGATGGCGCGGCTTGCTGTCACGGCCGTCTTCGACTCCCCAGTGCGCGAGGCCAGCGGGCTGTGCACCTTCGATCTGGACGGGGTCGAGCACTTGGCGGTGGTGGGGGACAAGGACTTGACGCTCGCCCACGGCCCGGTGGGTCGTGCCGGGGTCCCCGATCAATGGAGGGTGTTGAACCTTGATCACTGCCCCGGCATGCCCGACGATGCGGGCCAGTTCGAGGCGGTCGCAGACGCGGGGTCCGGGCGCCTGCTGATCCTGGGCGAGGAACCGGCAGTGGTCATCTTGCTGGAGGTTGCCACGTGCCGAGTCGCGGCAGTCTGGCATCTGGATGTCAGCGATGACGAGGAGTTGAGGAAGCTGTGGAACCGGGATCCGAACTCCCGCGGTGAGGGCCTGATACCCGGCAGTGGAGGGCGCCTCCTCGTCATCAAGGAGAAGGATCCCGTTGTCGCGGTTGAGTTCGCGCCGTCGGCCGCTGACACGCTCGAGGCAGGAACCTTCCCGGTCGCCGGCTCTTGGCAAGCGCCGGAGCCGGGACGACTGGTGCCGGACCACTGGTCAGCGCTCGAACCGGCTCCTGCCGACATCAGCGACTGCACGCCGGTGGGGGATCGACTGCTCGCCCTGTCGGACCAGGATGCATGCATCGCCGAGTTGACCAGGAACGACGGTCGCTGGGTGGTGGGGGAGCGCCAGCGCCTCGCCAAATCCGTCCGCAAACCAGAGGGGCTCGCAGTCACCAGGCAGGGGGTAACGGTGGTGGCCATGGATCGTCGCGAGCTGAGTGGCGCGCTCGTCACAGTTGACCGACCGGATCTGCCGATGGGGTGATCAGCGGCCCTGCGGGTTCAGGTACTCTGATTTTCGCCGCACGGGCTGTGGCGCAGCTTGGTAGCGCACTTGACTGGGGGTCAAGGGGTCGCAGGTTCAAATCCTGTCAGCCC
>JBAOHO010000023.1 GCA_037045355.1 Candidatus Nanopelagicales bacterium
GCTATCGGTCTGCAGGGAACGTTCAGCGTCTGGCGCGATGCCGCCGCCCTACGCTCGTTCGCCTACGAAAGCCCGGAACACGTCGCGGTGATCGAACAGACCAGGAGCACGGGCTGGTACTCCGAGGAACTGTTCGCCCGCTTCGCCGTCGTCGATGTCAGCGGGGACTCGCCGTGGTGACGGACATCTCGCCGCGCCAGCGGGCAGCCGCGGTGCCGTGGGTCTTCGCAGGTGCGGCCATTCTGGCCCAGATCACGTGGATCCTGGTGCCGGCCGGCGATCGTGAACTCGTCACAAGCCTGGTCGTGCTGCTGTTCGCGGCCGCGAGTCTGAGCCACGCCTGGCAGCAGTTCGGCACCGGATGGGCACTGCGCTTCGCGGTGATCTCCGCCGGTTTCGGTCTGCTGATCGAACTACTGGGACACACCACCGACATCCCGTTCGGGCCCTACGACTACACCGAACTCCTGCGACCACAGATCCTCGGCGTGCCTGTGATCGTTCCGCTGGCGTGGACGATGATGGCCTACCCGTGTCTTGTGCTGGCGCGCAGCCTCACTCAGCGCTGGGTGGTTCCCCTGGCCGCGGTGGGCCTGACGACGTGGGACTTCTTCCTCGACCCGCAGATGGTCGGCGAGGGCTACTGGGTCTGGGAACGGACCCAACCCGCGCTGCCGGGGATCCCCGGCATCCCACTGCAGAACTACGCCGGATGGCTACTCGGCAGCCTGCTTCTGATGTGGGTGCTCGACCGGCTGCCACGGCAGGAGTGTGCCCTCGGTGTGCCGCTGCTGCTGTACGGCTGGATGTGGATCGGCGGGATCATCGCCAATGCCGTGTTCCTCGATAGGCCCAGCGTGGCCATCGTCGGCGGGCTGGGTATGGCTGTTCTCGGGCTGCCCGCTCTACTGTCCTGGTGGCGACGGTGACCGGGGTGCGATGGCTGGTCGCAGGATGCGCAGTGGGCGCCGCGGCCGCGACGGCCCTCAGCCTGGTCAACCTGCGTCACCTGCGCCGGCCGTTGAGCAGCGCGGACGCGGCCATCAGCGTGCTGGTGCCGGCGCGTGACGAGGCGGAGCGCATTACACCGACGCTGGCGAGCCTGCAAGGCCTCGAAGGCGTGACTGAGGTCATCGTCCTCGACGACAACTCACAGGATGCAACCGCCGCCATGGTCGAAGCGGCCGGACTGCGTGTCATCCGCGGGACCGATGAGCCCCCATCGGGATGGCTGGGAAAGCCATGGGCCTGTCAGCGACTGGCCGACGCTGCCACCGGGGATGTACTCGTCTTCGTCGACGCCGACGTCGTCCTGCGCTCCGATGCCGCCGTGCGCACGGCCGGACTGCTCACCGACCTCGATCTGGTGTGCCCCTATCCCCACCAGATGGTCAGCGGCGTCCTGCAGAACCTCGTACAACCGCTCCTGCAGTGGTCCTGGCTCAGCTTCCTGCCACTGCGCCTGGCGGAGAACACCCCCCATCCGATGCTCTCCGCGGGCAACGGACAGGTGCTTGCGGTGCGCCGAGATGCGTACTACGCCGCCGGGGGCCATGCCGCGGTCAGGGATCAGGTGCTCGAAGATCTGGCGCTGGTCCGACAGTTCAAGCGGACGGGGCACCGCGCGGGGATGGCAGACGGTACGCAGGTGGCCCAGTGCCGGATGTACGTCGATGACCGCGATCTGATCGCCGGCTACACGAAGTCCTTGCACGACGCCTTCGGTCCGGGCACGGTCGGCACACTCGCCGCTCTGTACCTCCTCCCGCCTGCGGCGGCACTGTTCGCCCGTGACCGCCGCACCCGCGCAGTGGGGGTCGCGGGCTACCTCGTCGCCGTGGCCGGCCGGCTCGCGGTGGCGAGGCGCACACAACAGTCCCTGCCGGCATGTGCGGCACATCCACTGTCGATCACGGCGCTGCTGTGGTTGTATGCCCGGTCAGTCCGGGCTCACCGCCGCGGCACGATCACATGGCGGGGACGCTCGATATCGGGGTGATGCGGGGACGGCTCACACCCCGTCCGCAGGCCGGGCATGTCCGAACAACACCGGCTCGCCCGTCACGGCCGACCAGTACCGGGTGCCGTATTCCCAATGCCACCATTCCTGTGGGTGCTGGACGAAACCCACCTGGGACATGACCTTGGAGAGCAGACGACGCAGGTCACGTTCGAGCGCCGGGCCGTCGGGCTCGAGCGCCGTCGCAGCCGCCTCCGGCACGAAGGCATCGAACCTCGTGCCCAAGGAGAGCGGTTCGTTGTCGAACGTGAGCGTGAGATCGACCGTGCCTCCGCTGGCGTGTGGCGGGCACCGACGGGGATCGGGATCCGGGTACGCCACGAAACCCGGTGCGAGGCTCGTGTCCTGATAGACCCGGTCGTGCAACGCAGCCTGCAAGCGGGGGTCGCGCCAGGCATCCCAGACCGCGAGACCGAACCCAGTGGGCAGCGCGTCGGTGGCAGCGGTCAGCCGATCCCAGGCCGCGGGGCGCAGCCATGCACCCGGGACAGCAAAGGGCCACCCTTCATGGAAGTAGGCCCCCAGAACCCGAATCCTCGGATCAGCGATCGGCCACCAGATCCTCGTCGGTGTCAACGGGAGCGTCGGGGAGATCCTCGTAGTCGATCCCAGGTTCCGACGCGCGTCAGGCCGACGCACCACTCGCCCGGCGCGACTCCGGCCTCCGCCGGCAGGCCGACTGGCCCAGTCGTAGGTGGGGAGTTCATCGGATCGCGAAGCCACGAGGACATCAAACCGTTGTGGTGGTCCGTCGTGCTCGGCGGGATGCCGCATCGGGCGGGAAACCTGGCTCGATAACCTTCAGACGTGGCGAGGGTGGCGGTGGTCGGCGCGGGTATGGGTGGCCTCGCAGTGGCCGCCAGATTGGCCGCCAAGGGTCACCGAGTCACCGTGCTACGAGCAGTGGCATCGGGCCCGGCGGCAAGAACGCAGGATTCGAGCGCGACGGCTTCCGCTTCGACCTCGGTCCCAGCACGCTCACGCTGCCTGCGGTCTACCGCGACCTGTTCCTGAAGACCGGTCGCAGCCTCGAGGATTCGGTGGATCTGCGCGAGGTGGACCCCGCCTTCGGATACCACTTCGCGGACGGATCGAGCGTCACGCTGCCCGGAGCCGGAGTCGGCGCCTGCGCCAGTGCGCTTCAGGACGGCATCGGCGGCGATGCCAGCCACGAGTGGCGTGCGCTGCTGCGGCGCGCTGGGGACATCTGGTCCTTGACCCGCTCGGACGTGCTCGGCCGCCCACTCGACGGTTACCGGGACCTGCTCCCCCTGGCCAAGTCGACACGCAGCCTGCGCACGGTCGCCCCCTGGCAGACGTTGCGCGGCCTCGGACGGGCCACACTGCAGGATCCGCGGGCCCGGATGATCCTGGATCGCTACGCGACCTACACGGGGTCGGACCCGCGCAAAGCTCCCGCAGCGCTGGTGACGATCCCCTTCGTCGAACAGACCTTCGGGGTCTGGCACATCGGGGGCGGGCTGCACGGGCTGTCCTCCGCGCTGCACCGGCGCTGCGAGGACCTCGGCGTGGTGTTCGAGTTCAACACGACCGTCGAGCGGATCGAGACCGACCACTCAGGCGTCACCGGGGTTGTGACGTCCACCGGTGCACACCCGGCCGACATCGTCGTCGCTGACGCGGATGCCCGAACCGTGTACGGCCGACTCGTCGACGATCCACGCACGAAGACAGCCCGGCAACGTCTTTCCCGCATGCAGCCCTCTTTCTCCGGCTTCGTGTTGCTGCTGGCCGTGGACGGCCACACAGACGGCATCCAGCACCACAACGTCTGGTTCCCGCAGAACTACGACGCCGAGTTCGACGGGCTGTTCGCCTCAGATCCCGTACCTCTCCCCGATCCGGCGATATACGCATGCGTGCCCGATGACCCGTCGATGCGCCCGGAAGGCACCGAGTCCTGGTTCGTGCTGATCAACGCCCCGGCCCACGACCCCACGCGCCTGGATTGGGACACCCACCGCGAGGACTACGCGGATCACATCCTCGAGGTCCTGGCCGCACGTGGCGTCGATCTGCGGAGCCGCTTGCGGTGGCGGGAGATCCGTACGCCAGCAGACCTGGAGCGCACGACAGCCTCCCCGGGAGGCAGCATCTACGGCATGTCCAGCAACGGCCGACTGTCGACGATCCTGCGCCCGTCGAACCGTACCGCCGTGCCCGGGCTCTACCTGGTCGGCGGATCGGCGCATCCCGGTGGTGGCCTGCCACTGGTGGGGATGGGAGCGGAGATCGTGGCCGAGGAGATCGGCCGAGCATGATCCGGTAACGAGTGCCGACGATCTCCTCGCACTCGGCGCAAGGTCACCCTCTGAGACGGCTGTGA
>JBAOHO010000024.1 GCA_037045355.1 Candidatus Nanopelagicales bacterium
GGGCACGGGATTGAGTGACCCCAGGTAGGCCTGCAATTGTGCGACCGTATTCCTTGAGCTACCCCGAGGGAGCGAAGATCGCGTAAGGTTCGATGTTCACGGATGACTCGGAGGTGCCCCGTGCATCATGCAAGGATCTTCCTGTTGGCGCCGACGGTCCTGGCCGTGCTGGCAGTGACGGCTTCTCCAGTGGCGGCAACGCCAGTGGTCAGCGACACGATCAACGTGGGTGACAGCCCGACGGGGGTGGCGTTCACTCCGGACGGCACCCGCGCGTACGTCACGAACTACGACGCCAGCTCGGTCTCGGTGATCAATACCGCCACCGATGAGGTCACTGGTTACCCCGTCTCCGTCGGTGACGGCCCAAGCGCGGTGGCGGTCACCCCGGACGGCACCCGCGCCTACGTCGCCAACAATCTCGGTGGCACTGTCTCTGCGATCAACACCACGACCAATACCGTGATCGGGAACCCAATAGCCTTCGTCGGCCGCGCGGCGGGGGTGGCGATCACCCCGGACGGCACCCGCGCCTACGTCACGAACCCCCAAATGGGAACCCCAACTGACTCGGTATCGGTGATCTTCACTGGCACCAACCAGATCATCGGAAGTCCAATCACTGTGGGCGACGAACCAACAGGCGTTGCGATCACCCCGGACGGCACCCGCGCCTACGTCGCCAACGGCGGCAGTGGATTCGTATCGGTGATCGACACCACCACCAACACCGTCTCGGGCTCGCCGATCGTCGTCGGCAGCGCCCCCCTCGCGGTGGCGATCACCCCGGACGGCACCCGCGTCTACGTCACGAACTTCAATGGCAAGTCGGTGTCGGTCATCGACACCACAACCAACCAGACTCTCGACAACCCCATCTCGGTGGGCACCGGACCGTCCGGCGTTGCCATCACCCCTGACGGGAAGCGCGCGTACGTCACCAATCGCAACAGCGACACGGTGTCGATCATCGACACCACAACCAACCAGATCGTGGGCAGCGATATCCCCGTTGGCGATGGTCCCGAGGATGTGGCCGTGTCACCAGACGGCACGCGCGCCTACGTCACCAACTCCCTGAGCAACTCGGTGTCTGTCCTCGCGATCAAACCTTCCCCGCCCCGTTCGACAACGGCCAGCCCGGGCGACTCGCAACTGAATGTGTCCTGGCAGGCACCGTCATTCACCGGCGGCCAGCCGATCTCCCAGTACGTGGCGACCGCCTCCCCAGGGGGAAGCACGTGCACCACCAGCGGCGCCACCGCCTGCACAATCACCGGGCTGAATAATGGGACTGCCCATACCGTGACCGTCACCGCCAAGAACAGCATCGGCACCTCGGAACCCTCGGGGCCGTCCCCTGCCGTCATTCCGAATGTGTCCGAGCCTCCCCAGGCGTCGAACACCCCGTCCCTCGCACCGCCACCCGGCAAAGTGTCCGGCGTGAAGGCCAAAGCCAGCAAGGGCAGCGCGAAGATCACCTGGAAGGCCACCTCCGGCGCAGACTCCTACCGGGTACGCATCTCCAAACCCGGCGGCAAGAAGTACAAAGCCTGGAAGACCACACCCAACACAAAATTCAAGGCCACAGTGAAGAAGGGCAAGAAGTACCGGTTCCAGATCACGGCTGTCGGCACGGGTGGCAAAGGACCCACAACCACAATCAAGTTCAAGGGCAAATGACCCCACGGATTCGCCGGAATTTCTTGTTGCACAGCGCACCCCACTCCCCCTCGTGACGCACACCGTCAGCGGCGTGAACACTGGCGAAGACGCCTGTCGAACCGAAGCGGGTGCAGCCGAGCCGGGCGCGGGATTGAGGTCTCTCTGCCGAAATCGTCGGTGACCGCCGAGCCTGCCGTCCTCAGCCCGGCGCCGGCTCGGGGCCAGCGGTGCGGCTGACCTCGGCCAGGCGCTGCTCCAGGAAGGCGCGCTCTGCATCGTTCGTTGTGAGCTCCATCGCGCGCCGGTACGACTGAGCCGCGCCGGCGGCGTCGCCGAGGCGACGCAGCAGGTCGGCACGGGTGGCGGGAAGGTAGGGGTAGTCCGCGAGCCGGGGATCGGTCGACAGTTCGTCGAGGAGCGGCAGGGCGGCGGCCGGACCGTCGGCGAACGCGACAGCGGCCGCCCGGTTGAGCGCGACCACCGGGGTGTTCCACACGGCCAACAGACGGTCGTAGAGGTGCACGACGCGCGGCCAGTCGGTCTGCTCCAGGGACGGCGCCATCGCGTGCACGCCGGCGATCGCCGCCTGCAGTGTGAATCGCCCCGGTGGGCCGGACGCGAGTGCCCCGGCCGTTACCGTGAGCCCCTCCAGAATCGCGCGCTGGTCCCACCGCGTCCGGTCCTGGTCAGCGAGTAGGAGCAGCCGACCCTGCTCGTCGGTCCGGGTGGCCCGGCGCGCGTCGGTGAGGAGCAACAGGCCGAGCAGGCCGCGGGTCTCGGCCTGCTCGGGGAGCAGCGCGGAAAGGGTGCGCGCGAGGTGCAGGGCCCGGTCGCAAAGCTCCTCACGGACAAGCGCGTCCCCCTCGCCGGCGGTGTGTCCGGTGCTGAAGAGCAAGTGGACAGCGGTGAGCACGCTGTCCAGGCGCTCGGGCAACTCCGCCCTGCCCGGAACCCGATACGGAATCCGGGCGGCGGAGATCTTGTTCTTGGCACGGGTAATCCGTGCCGCCATCGTCGACTCGGACACCAGGAAAGCACGGGCGACCTCAGGCGTGGGAACACCGCAAACCAGTCGCAGCGTGAGAGCGACGCGAGCCTCGGGGGCGAGGGTGGGATGGCAGCAGGTGAACACCAGACGGAGCCGGTCGTCCGGCACATCGACGTCGGGCCAGTCCAGCTCGGCCGGCTCGTGCGGATCGACGGCTGCCGGCTCCACGAGCAGCGGGAGCTTGCGCCGGAGGGTGACGTCCCGACGCAACCGGTCGAGCGCATGGTTGCGCGCAGCCGTGGTCAACCACGCGCCCGGCCGCTCCGGGACGCCGTCCCGGGTCCAGGCCCGCAGCGCGCTGATGTACGCCTCCTGTGTGCACTCCTCCGCGAGGTCCAGGTTGCCCGCGACGCGCACCGTGGCGGACAGCACGAAGGCCCACTCGGAGCGGTGGGCCTGCGCGAGCGCGGCAGCGACCGCGTCCGCTGTAGTGGCGGACGCGGTCGGCTGGTCGCGGGGAGCGATCAATATGGGTTCGTCGTCGGGTCCACGATGGGGCGAACCTCGACGCCACCGGCGGGGGCCGGGCACAGTCTGGCCATCTCGATGGCGTGGTCGAGGTCGCGCGCTTCGACGAGGTAGAAGCCGCCCAACGCCTCCTTCGTCTCGACGAACGGGCCGTCCGTCACCGTGCTGCCACCCTTGATCGTGGTGGCCGTCGTCGTGGGCTCCAGCGCCTCCCCGCCCGCTAGGGACCCACCGAGTTCAACGACCGCTTTGGTGAACGTGCTATGCGCGTCCACCAGCGCGCCCCACGCCTCGGGCGACATGTTCGCGTAGACGGTCGGGTCGCTGTAGATCAGAATTGCGTACTTGGCCATGAACTACCTCCTGCACTGGGTCGCGGGCCGACTTGTCCGGCTCCGTCATTAACGTCGACGAACACCCTGCCCCCGAATCGACAGCCTTGCCCAGACTCTTTCATGATTCTTGTGACACCACCGCCGACCGTGTGTGCCGATGTCTGCTCCGCGTGCCGAAGTGCACTGCAGCGGGTCCGGTTCGCCGAAATGGATACCGACCTGACCAGGGGAAATCCTGGGTTTGATGACCTGGCCGCCGCATGTTAGTCCGTGCGTTCGGTACCGACCTGGTACGACCTCGAACGTCAGGGTGGCCCAACAGTCACTTCGGGGTAGATTCGCCGGCCCGCTGCTGGATGGTCTGGTTGAGCTGCGACACCGTTTCCCGCAGTTCAGCCACCTCGGTCCGCAGGGCCTCCGCGTCGTCGGCGGTCACAGCCGGAACCTTCGGCGGGGCTGCTCTTGTCGTCACCGAGAATCCAGGCGACAAGCTTGGCGGTGAACATACTCGCAGCCAGGATGCCGCAGACGCTGACGACCACACCCAGGAACTTCCCGTCCGCCGTGGTGGGGGTGAAGTCCGTCCCAGTGTCGATGTGCAGCAAGACCGCCGAAAGCCCACACGAAGGCGTCCCCGGGGCCATGGAAGCCGGAAGCCTGCTGATTGTTCTCCAACTCCACCATCGTCAGCGCGGACATTAGGCCTACAAACACGATCAGGACGAAAGAGAATATGAAGCCGTCGCCCGCAGTCAGTTGGCGCAGTTCCAGAATGAAGGCCACGACGATCACGATGAACCAGATCGGATCCCAGAAGAGGATCAGGAACAGCGGGGCGATCAGCAGCATGGGTAGCGCCGGATGGCGAAGGACGAACTCGCAACCGACCCGTTTGGCCGCGCACCTGCAGGATCCACGTGATCAGGAGCAAGCCCCACAGGACCGCCACCATGGCGTTCAGAATCCGCACCGTCGAAGGCCCCCAGTGGCCGAAGCCGGCAATGATGATCACCAGACAATAGACGGAGATGAAAGCAAGGCGCCCGATCGCTGGCCAGGACTCCACCAACGGCGGGCGTTGCGCCGGCTCCATGTCAGCCGCCTCCGGTATCTCTTCTACGGATGACATGCCCGCGAGCCTATCGGGTGCGGATCTAAAAGCCCGGCGAGAAAGGGTACGAACCCCTGCTCGCGAGACCCAGACTCAGGCCGCGACGGCATCCTCGGGCATCGATGCCTGCGGTTGCACCGGGTCTTTGTACCGGATCGAGATGATTATCACCGCAAGGATGGCAGCGATGACGGTCAGTACTTGGATCCCGAGGCCCACGCCGACCATGGACGTGTCCGCGCCGAGGGAACCGGCGGTATCGAGGAGATAGTGGGTGAGAATCGTCGGCCACAGGCTTCCAGTGCCGTAGCGGACGACTGCGTCGAAAAGCCCCCCGATGGCTGCAAAGACCACTTGCACGATGACCCCGTTCCAGGCGGCACCGGTCACCCCGTTGATCAGATGAACCAGCCCGAAGACCAGTGAGGTGAGCAGGATCGCGGGAGCCGGGCGCAGCCCGGACAAGGAGTCCCACAGGAAGCCGCGGAACAGCAGTTCCTCGTTGAACGCGATGAACACGACATTGATCAGGATGAACGTCATCACCTTGCTCGGACCGTCGTACACCGACAACACCAGCCCAAGAAAGGCAGCCAGCAGCACAGCCTGGATCACGTAAAGCACTACGACCCACCGGATCGCGGGCGTGCGGTCGCGGCCGACCAGCCCGACCCGGCGCCATCCCCGCGAGACCGCCAGATAGGCCACGAAGAGCACCGAGAAGCCCGCGTAGTACCACGCGATGCCTGTGTTGATGCTGTCCTCCACGGACGTCGGCACGACCTTGTCCCAGACCAACAATCCAGCCACATACGCCACGATCAGCCCGATGCTGATGACGAACTCGCGTTTCTTCATGCCGCGCTCCAATGTGCGTGAGCTCCGGCGCAGACTCTAGCGGTCGAGG
>JBAOHO010000025.1 GCA_037045355.1 Candidatus Nanopelagicales bacterium
TCTCGGGAGCCACACGGTGTTCGTGTTCGCCCGGTCCTCAACCGAACGCGTGATTGACTGCACCCTCACCGGCGTTGTTTGATCGTCTTTTCAGGTGGAGAGAGGTCTGTCATGACAGGAATCCGCGTTCTTGTGAGTTCGATCGCGGCCGTCGCCATGGCGATGGTGGGGATCGCAGCCACCAGCCCCGGACAGGCGGTTGATCCACCGCCGTACACCAAAGCGACTCCCGCTTCTCACGACTTCGGAATCCAGAAAGTCGGCGTCGCGTCCACGTCGTTCACGTTCCTGATCGGCAACGACTACGGGTTCCCCATCGACTTCACCACGAACTCCTTCACCGGCCCCGACGCCGCTGACTTCAAGATCACTGCGAACAGTTGCACGAGCAACAACTTCGGTGAGTTCTCCTACTGCAACATCTCCGTGCAGTTCACGCCGAGCAGCCCCGGACCCAAGACCGCCACCCTGGAAGTCAAGAGCCAGAACGCGCCACCATCCCCGGTCTACTACGAGCGCACCATGCCGATCCCGCTCAGCGGCACCGGCGCCCTGCCGCAGTTGAGCGCGACTCCCAGCCCCCTCGACTTCGGCGGCCAGCCCGTCGGCACCGACTCGGTCGAGCAGATCCTGACCGTGGCCAACACCGGCGACGTACCGCTGAAGATCACTTCGAGTGATGTGACCGGGCCGGACGCCGGACAGTTCCAGGTCATTTACGACGCGTGCGGGGGGGCCACATTGGCACCCGCAGACACGTGCGAGGTCTGGTACGCCTTCTCGCCGACCTCCGCCGGTACGAAGTCTGCTCAGGTCGATGTCGTGTCCGACGCCGAGGGCAGTCCGCACATCGTGCCGATCAACGCGACGGGCGCCGTGCCACTGGTGGCTGCCGATCCTGCTGTGGACCTCGGCGACCAACTTGTCGGCTCGACGTCCTCCCCCATCTCGGTCACCGTGAGCAACACGGGAGGTGCCGCACTTGAGGTGTTCGAGACATCCCTCGCAGGAGGCGATTCCGCATCGTTCGCCATCGCGTCGGAAACCTGTACTGCGGCGAAGGTCCCCGCCGGCGGCACCTGTGAGGTCAACCTCACGTTCAGCCCGGCGACTACGGGCACAAAGTCCGCGGACCTGACCATCGTGTCGGATGCCGCCAACAGCCCAACACTGATCATCCCGGTACAGGGCTCCGGAATCACTGCGCCGGCACCCGTCGTGCCCGGCCCTGGTCCCACGTCGGGCTCGGAGAACGATCCAGCGACGAACGCACTGCGCGAGCAGTCGGCCCAGACGGCCGCACTGCCCTCCCGTATCAAGCGCAAGGGACGCACTGTCATCCTCCCCGCGAATGCGACCACCAATGCCGGGCAGGCGATCACAGCAAAGGTGAAGGCCACTCCGAAGCGCTCACCCAAGGGCACGAAGACCTACAAGGTGATCCGGGCCAAGAACGGCAAGGTGGTGATCCGGACCTTCGGGTACAAGAAGTTGCGCGTCAAGGTCACTGTGTCCGCGCCATCAACGACGGGTTTTGCCCCGTACGCCGTCCAGGCCAGTTACTACAAAGGCAAGCGGCGCTGATCCTGCGCGACTACCCAGCCAGGATCTCGTAGATCTCGTCGCGCACCTCCGCCTGCGCGGCGGGATTGCTCACGGTCTTCTCCTCCGCGATCGCGACGGCGAACTTCGGCTTCCCGATGCGTGCCGTGATGCGCAATCCCGGCACTTGGGCACCGTCGAGCAGCATGGTGACCTTCTCCACCGTGACCTCGTTCTTGTTGACGGCTTTGACCTCGCGCGCGCCGAAGCCCATCCCGCGGACGAAGATGAAGCTGTCTGAGAAGACAACGAGCAGGCCCTCATGCTTCTTCTTGATGGTCACGGGATCGCCGTCGGGGTGCTTCGCCTCAAAGATGCCCGGCGACGCGATCCTCACGTCTTCGGAGGCGTACCGGCCATTGAGGTCCTCGGACGTGCCGTCGATGGTCATCAGGTCGTTCTTCGCGTGGTGCACGACGTCGGCTCCGGACCCCGGCCTGAGGCGGTCACCTGTGGCGGACAGCGCTGCCTCGATCTTCGGTCGGATTGTCACTTCTGCTCCTTCACATGGCTTATTCTTCGACGCTAGCCAGTCCGGCAGTACCCGCAATCCCAGACTCGGGCTGTGTAACCGTTACAGCCACGACGGGTCCATAGGCTGTCTCCACCCGAATGATCCGCGTGGCAGGGTGATGACGATGACAGACGCCGTGACCTCCGATGAGGTCCTCGCAGCATTGGAGCGCGTGCTGAACAGCGACGCGTTCCTCAGCGCACCCCAGAGCCGCAACTTCCTCGCATTCGTCGTGACGGAAACGCTGGCCGGGCGCGGCGACCGGCTGTCCGAACGCACAGTGGGGCGCGGCGCCATGGACCGTCCGGATGACTTCGACGGCCGGTTCGACGCAAGTGTGCGGGTCCGGGCCACCCGTGTCCGCAAAGCACTCGAGGCGTACAACGCCACCGCCCATGACCCGGTGCGTATCCACCTTCCCGCCGGCACGTACATCCCAGTCTTCAGCACAGTACATTCGCCGCGCCGACCCGAACTGGAGACGGCGGTCGTGGTCACCGCGGCCACCGGCGATTCCGAGGGTTTCAGCGAGGCGTTGTCACAGGAGATGACCCGCCAGCTCGAGGCGTTCCCGGGACTGCGCGTGATCGGCCCCATCGCGACCGATCACCCCACCTCTGTGGCCGACGGCCTCGACGTTCGGTTCGTACTCCACATCGCGATGGTGGAGGACGCGCCCGCAGTGGAGATCACTGTCCTGGACATGACCTCGGATGCCACAGTGTGGGCGGCCCGCGAGAACCCCGCGGCAGATGCAGCAGCCTTCGACGTCGGGCACTGGGCGCAGTCCATCGCCGGAAGGATCGGCGACTACAACGGAGTCATCCTGAGCCGGTTCGCGCAGTCCGGAGCCTCGGAGGAACCGGACTGGCGCGCGATGCAGGCGTACTACACGATGTTCACCTCTGGTGATCGCACCGCTGTGATCCCGGCCGCGGACGGCTTGACGCGATTGGTGAACGGTGGCCACCGTTCACCCACCATCCTCGCCGCCCTGGCACATGCCCTGTCATTGCGCGCCGCGTACGAGTTGAGCGAAGACGTCGAAGCCGACAAGGCCACGGCAGTATCACTAGCCGACGAGGCATTGGCGGGGGACGCCACATCCGCCACCGCACACCTGGCATTGGCGACCGTCGCCCTGTTCAGCGACCAACCCGGATCCACTCAAGAACACGCACAGCAGGCGGCCAGTCTCGCGGGGTTCCACCCGTCCATCCTCGGCACAGCCGGCACGCTGATGGCTCACGCCGGCGATTGGCGCGGCGGCATCGATGCATTGCGGGAGGCACTGCGCCTGAACCCGGACCTGCCCGGATACTCACGTGTCCTGTTGGTGATGGACAACCTGTTCAGCGGCGACGACGCACTGGCACTGGCTGAGGCCGCGCGCATCGAGACCCCCACCGAGGCGTGGGGTTCCTACTTCCGGGCGCTGGCCCTGATGGGTCTCGGATATCGCGACCAGGCACTCGACGAGATGAAGACCGCGATGGCCATAGACCCGACCGTGCTGGATGACCCGGAGAGTGTGGTGAAGTCGTACGTTCAATTGACGACCGCACAGCGTCACGTTCTCGCCGATCGACTGCGAATGTTCACCGCCGATGTCTGACCCCCGCGACGACGACATGGCCGCATCTGATCGAATCGGCGCATGAGCATTCTGAGCCGGGCGAAGTTCCGGCTGTGGTGGGAGCGCGCGTCGTGGGTCATCCCTCTGACGGGCATCGTGCTTGCCCTCATGCTCAACGAGGCTGTTCGCAACATTGACGAAGCGCTGTACGCCGAGGGCGGCGTGCAGGAGTTCTCCTCCGGCGCCGCGATCACGATCCTTGCCGCCATCGGTGGCGGCATGATCACGTTCACGGGCTTCGTCTTCTCCTTCGTGGTGCTGCTCCTGCAGTTCGGCTCCAGTGCGTACTCCCCACGGTCGGTGGCCTACTTCCTGCGCGCCCGCGCGGTCCAGTGGATCCTCGCCCTGTTCCTCGCCACGATCACCTTCTCGTTCCTCACACTCATCGACACCGGCTCGCTCAACCGGGAGGACTTCGTGCCCTCCGGCGGCGTCCTGCTGGCCATCTCTTCTGCTGCTCGTCAGCCTCATCGGCTTCATCGGGCTGCTGCATGTCGTTGGCCGGCGCATCCGCGTGGACGCGGTACTCAGTTCCATCGGAGAGTCCTCCCAGCGGGCCCTGCGGCGAAGCGCCCACTACATCCCTCGCGGTGGGACCGCCACACCGATCGGCGAGGAGGCGACCCTGGCCTTGCGCAAGTCCGACGCCCTACCCGATGACACCAACGACGACTTCGAGATCGTGTCCTACGTCGGCCGGAACGGTCAGGTGGTGGCCGTCGACGTGGCCAGACTCATCCGGCTGGTGAGACGCCACAAGTGCGAGATCGATGTGGTGGTCCGCGTCGGGGACGCAGTGACGCCCGGCACACCCATCGCCCGCGTCAAAGGTGCCCCGAAGCCCTTGGACCGCCGGATCAGTGCCGCCATCGTCGTGGACTCCGAGCGCTCGCTGGTATACGACCCCCTGTACGCGTTACGCCTGCTCGTCGATGTCGCCCTGCGTGCGCTGTCGCCAGCCGTGAACGACCCGACAACCGCGGTGCGCTCGCTGGACGAGATCGAGGGTGTGCTGCGGGTGGCTGCCGACGAACGTATGGGCGCGATCAGTTTCGAGCTCGATCCCGGCCGGCTCGTGGTGTCGCGTCCGACGTGGACCGAACTGGTGGACCTGGCGCTCGTGGAGATCCTCACCGCGGGGTCGGGTGAGATACAGGTGCACCGGCGGTTGCTCGCACTGGTGAGCGACCTCATTCCGGCGGTGGCGGAGTCTCGCCGCCCGGTGCTCGACGAGTACCGAAGCCAGCTGCTCGCCGACGCCGCGGAGATGCCGGGACGGTCGGGTCACATCGCCGGACACGGCGATAGGCAGGGCCTTGGGGGCTCGTCCTGAGGGACCTACATCTGCCCGATGTCGATGCCGGTCACCGGCTGTCCGACGCGGTCGTAGACAAGTTGCACGGCCCCCTTCGGGAACACCCGGGGGGCCTGCGCCAACTTGAAGGACGCAGGAACCGCTGGGCCGTCCCGCAGCAGACTCTTGCCGGTCCCCAGTGTCAATGGGTACACCATCAGGTTCAGCCGATCGAGCAGATCGGCGCCGATCAGAGAGTGGACCAATCGACCACTGCCGATCACATGCATCTCACGGAAGCGGTCCTTGAGCAGTCGCACCTGCTCGACCTCGGTCAGAACCTCGGTCCGCTCCCACGCTGCGCTGGTCATCGACTGTGACACGACGAACTTGGGCAGTGCGTTGAAGATCACAGCGATCGGATCGTCCGCCTGGTGCGGCCAGTAGCCCGCGAAGATGTCGTAGGTGTGGCGGCCCAACAGCAGGGCATCCATGCGTTCGATGCCGGACGAGATCTCCTCCCCCGCCTCCGCGTCCAGGTAGAAGCCCTGCCATCCACCGAACGGAAAGCCACCCTCCTGGTCCTCGTCGGGAGCCCCCGGCGCCTGGTAGACGCCATCGAGCGTAGTGAACAGATCAGCGCACACGATTCCCATGACGCCACCCTTTCAGGACTGCTTCTGTGGGCACCTACCCCCAGAGACTGGCCGCATTCCAGGCAATCGTGACCCACCTGCACCAGCCCTCGCGGTGCGCCCCCAAACACACCTGCGTGAATGACACTGCCGCAGCTGTCTCATGGGATGACCGTACGTGTCACAGCTGCCGTCTGCACACGCTGAGCGCGATCACACACAGTCACAATGGGGCACACATTTCCGGCGTACTGCCCCAGGGAGCTTGCCCTACTTCAACACTGCGTCACCTGCGAAACGACCGTCCGCACCAGCCACGCTCTACGCTTCAGCACGAGGAGGAGCGATGGACATCATCATCATGGTTTTGCTGCTCGTCACCGCGATTCTGATCTACCGCGGGGCGGCACGGAAGTGGATTCTCACGAGTTGGATCGTCGCGCTGGTGTTGATGCTCGGTCTGTTCCGGTATCACGTGACCTCGCCTCTGGATCTGAGCTTCTGATGTCGAAGACCTTTCCGAAACTCATCTTCTGGGGACTGCACGCATGGGTCCTGGCATACGTCGGCGTCCTGCTGGGGGCGTTCACCATCCAGTTCGTCGAAGGCGAGTTCCCCTGTCCGCTGTGCATGTTGCAGCGCTACGGGATGATCCTGAGCACTCTCGGAGCCCTGTGGGTGATCATGCAGGCCCGCCGCGGCGAGTTGACCGCGGCCCGCTACATGCAGGGCATGGGTCTGGGCATCCTCGGTGCCGCGGCCGGTGCCCTGGTCTCGGTGCGTCAGATCCTGCTGCACATCAAGCCTGGCGACCCTGGCTACGGCTCGGCGGTCATGGGCTACCACCTCTACACGTGGGCTCTCATCACCTTCTACATCGTGATCCTGTTCGTCGCCGTGCTCAGCATCCTCGCCCCCGTTGGCCTCCCCGAGGCCCCCGAGAGCAAGGGCGCTCTCACACTGTCGTCGATCGTGGTGTGGATCTTCATCATCCTGGTGGCGGCTAACGTGATCGCGATCATCTTCCTGGAGGGATTCGCCTGGGTCCTGCCGGACGATCCGACCTCCTACAACCTGCTCGACCAGTTCTAGGGATTCCTGCGGTACGGTCGGTCAGCCCAGTGCGGTCCGCAGATGCACATGGTTGTCGTGCATCTCGTGCAGGCCCGCCTGCGTGGTCTTGGGGTCCACGCCCGCGCACAGATCCTCGAAGACGGTGGTCGTGAACCCCGCCGACTCGGCGTCCTCGGCAGTCGCACACACGCAGTAGTCCGTCGCGATACCAACCACATGGAGATTTGTGATCCCGTGTTCGGTCAGGACCGCCTGCAGCGTCTGTCCACCCGGTAGTGTCACACCCTCGAACGCCGAGTAAGCGGGCCGGCCGTCCCCCTTGACGACGTGGACATCCACGTACGCCAGTACGTCATGCAGGTCCGGGTGGTAGTCGGCCCCCGGGGTGTGCTGCACACAGTGCACCGGCCACGTCGTGGAGAAGTCGGGCTCCTCACCGGGCTTGGCGAAGTGCCCGCCGTTGTCGCTGTCCGGGTGATGCCAGTCGCGCGAGGCGATCACCAGCGCGTAGTCCTCGCGGTGCTCCTTCACGAACGGCGCGACACACGCAGCCACCGTGCAGCCACCGTCAACCCCCAGGGCACCGCCCTCGCAGAAGTCGTTCTGGACGTCGACCACGATCAAGGCACTCCTTGCCGATGCCTCATTCATGACAACCACCTCATTGTTCAGGCCGTTACCGAAGTTCTTCGTCACTCCCGACCCCCCACTTGAGCCAAGGGGCACCGATCAGGCCACAGAGGGGGCTGCGCTCAACGGAAGGGATCCCCTCGGCGTGACGAGGTGGACGCCCAGCAACGGCAGACGATCACTGCAGGCCTCTTCGATGAATCGGGCCCAGGCCGCGTCACGGGCGCCCACACGCAGGGGACCCGGGCGAGCCAGCGCCACAAGAACACACGACTCGGCACACGCACCGAGGATGGCCACCACGAGGTTGTTCAGCATCACATCGGTGTCGGCCGGCGGATTCAGCTCGATTTCGTCGACCAGGATCGGCTGTGTGATCCGCCGGTTCGCATCGCACATGAGTACCACCAGCGCACCGTCGTACCGCGTTTTCATTGACACGAACAGATCCAGCACATCCCTGATCAATCGGCTGTCGTCAAGTGGTAGTTCAGGCCAGTTCGCGGGGAGGTCCTTGAAGCTCATGCCCCCAGAATCCGGGCCGTTGCGCGACCTCACCAGCGGCCGAGGCCGATCTGTGGATGCACACCGTTGCGACGGGTAGGTGGTCCACATCCGACTGAGGAGAGGTCATGCAGGAGCGACCCACGCCCATCGACAGCCATCACCGCAAGTCCGCCGCGGAGCCTCCGGGCGACAGCCAGGTCACCAATCCCAACCGGGTCATCGGCGACGGTGACGCGATCACCCAGGACGCCGAGTACGGCACGGACGACTAGGCGAGACGGCAGCGGCTCGAAAACCCTGCAGCGTCGGCCTCAGCGCGGTGTCACACTGGCCGCGTGCCCGTGCGAGAGGACCTACGTCACGCGCTGACCGACGCCATGCGCCGCCGTGACACGGCAGTCATACCGCCCCTCAGATCTGCCATCGCCGCGATCGACAACGCAGAGGCCGTGACTGTCGAGGCAGGTACCGAGGTCGAATCCCCCATCGCCGGGTCGCGTGGCGGGCTCGGCGCCTCGGAGGCAGCCCGCGCCGAACTCTCAGAGCCGCAGCAGATCGCCATCGTGAAGCACGAGATCTCCGAACTCGCCTCGCATGTGGAGCGCCTGACGCGGCTGTGTCGCCGCGAGGAGGCGGATGCGGCCAAGCGGGCCCTCACCGTCCTCGGGGGCATCGTGGGCACCACGAGTGAGGCCTGACGAGTCGACTGCACTTAAGGTCAGGACATGTCCCAGCCCCACGTCGCCGCGACGGCCGCCCGCCCTCGCCGGGCAACCCAGCGCGACTTCGTCGATTCCGGGTTCGCGATCCTCGCCGAATCCGGACACAGGGGTCTTACGATCCACAGACTGTGCCGCCACGTGGGCGTGTCAACCGGATCGTTCTACCACCACTTCGCGAACTGGGACCACTACGTGACCGTGCTTCTGGCGCACTGGGAAGGCGACCAGGAACGGCAGATGAAGGCGGCAGCCACCGCCGAATCGCAATTGCGACGCATCGAGATCGCCCGGGATCTCGCCTCGATGTATCAGCATGCGACCGAGGCCGCGATCCGGGCATGGAGCATGTCGAACGAGCAGGTCCGACGAGCCCAGGAACGCGTCGATGACGTTCGGCGACGGCATCTGGTGAGCCTCCTGCGGCATTCCGGTGTCGACGACGAGCGGGCCGAACTGCTGGCCAGTGTGGGCCTGGCGATCCTGGTCGGACTCCAACAGTTGCAGGGCGGCGCGGACAAGATCCCCGACGCCATGCACCTGTATCAATCGCTGGTGCTGGCGGCGATCCCGCCGGCAGGCTGAGCGGCCAGCGGCAATGACCGGCGCGGGCCTGGATCGCTGACACCCAATTCGGCGAGGTCGTGCCGACCGGTGCCCCAGTCGTCGTAGGTACGCACGTACAGGATCTTCTGGTCGTGATCCCGCGCCACGTACCACTGCGTGTAGTCCCCCGAGGCGGCCACATGCCTTGGCACGCTCACCAGGTCCAAGCAGTGGAAGACCTGATTCACCGCATCGCGCGGATCCTTGGCCTCGGTCACTGTCTGGGTCAAAACAGTGGCACGCACGAAGCGCGAGGGCGGTGTCACGTCCCCGGGCATACCGAGCAGGCCCGATCCGTTCCCGGTGGGGACGACCTGCATACCGAGCAGGTTGTAGGGCTTGTCCTCCGCGTTGGTCAGACCTATGTAGTTGCGCAGGTTGGTCATGTGCCAGGGGAAGACCGGGGAATTCGTCAGGACCCCCGCGTGGTTGTCGTAGACGTGCATGGTGTCCTCGACGAACTCGACGACGAGGTCGTTGCCGTGTGCGTCATGAATGCTCAGATGCTCCGTTGCCGACCAGTTGGTCAACGGCTTCAGAGCCTCCGGCATGGCGCGACCTTCGGGCCACAGCATCCCCACTGGCGCATCCCAGATCCGAACCGACGCCAGGGCGGCCTTCACGTCCTCCACCGTTGAGCACGTCCCCAGAAGCCAGCCAGCCAGGTTGATGAAGTCCATCGCGGGGGCCGAACCTTCAGGTGGCGACACCGGCAGGCGGGTCTCGGACAGCCACAGCGTGGCCACCGACAATCCGGCCTCGTTCAAGCCGTCCGCGAAGTAGTCCTTGAGGCCGAAGAAGTTGAGCGCCACGAACCCCAGGTGGTTGCTCCACGTGTGCGGTTCGACACCGGGCGATGCGGTCGCCGTCCACTGTTGGTCGCGGGGCACCACCTCGACCATCGACTCGACCTCGTAGGCGAAGTCCAGCGTGCGGCCGGACACGTGCAGCTGCTCAAGTCTCGTCAAGCGCAGATCCGTACACATGACCCCTCCCGGTTCTCACGCCACGACGCGGTCGCGGCCAGTGCCTTTCGCCGAATACAGCGCCTGATCAGCCTTCGCGATGACTGCGTCAGCGTCATCACCCGGGGCCGCGAGGCCGACTCCGGCGCTCAGGGTGATGCACAACTGGACACCATCGATGTGATATCGGCCGCTTGACCGCGTCGAGCACGCACTGCGCGACCGCGGTGGCGGCTTCCACGCCAGTAGCAGGACTGCAGGAAGACCAGGAACTCGTCTCCGCCGATCCTGCCCACGACGGCGTCGTCAGGCGCGCAGCACTCGATGCGCCGAGCGACCTCCACCAGCAACGCATCGCCCATGGCATGGCCATAGCGGTCATTGATCGGCTTGAAGTCGTCGAGGTCGCAGTACAGGACCGCCCGGGATGTGCCGCGCCGCGGGCTCCTGGCCAGGCCCTCCTGCATCTGTTCGAGCACAGCGCGACGATTCCACAGGTTCGTCAGGGAGTCCTTGTGGGCGAGCACGGCCAGCGACTCCTGAGCCGAGCGCGTTTGCGTGACATCCAGGAACTGCGCGACGAAACTTGTGTCCTGCCCCGTCTCGTCCTTGACCGCGGCAAGGGCGTTCTGCACCCAGACGGTGGCCCCGTCAGCGTCCACGAGGCGCTTGTCCCTGGTGACCGACTCGACACTGCCGCTGTGCAGGAGATTCCACATCTCCAGGTCCACGCAACGATCGCCCTCATGAGTCAAAGATGTGATGCTGGTGCCGAGCAACGCCTCCTCGTCGCGACGCAACATCCGGCACAGCGCACTGTTGACCTGCAGGAACGTGCCACCACGGGTGATCAGCGCCATCCCGATCGGTGTCGCCCGCATCGCCGCCCGGAACCGCTCCTCACTGTTCTGAAGTTCTATCTGAGCCCGCACCTCGGCATCCACATCGCGAAGGCGCACGACGCGCACGAGCCGTCCCGTGGAATCCCACACCGAACTCGCGGTGGCATGCACCCACAGCCACTGCCCATCGCGCCGGCGCACCCGGAACTTCCCGGTCGCGTCCGTACCCTCCTCTGCGCTGCGATCGAGCGCCGCGCCGATTACCGCCTGGTCGTCCTGCGACACGAAGTCGCCGATGGTGTGCCCGACCGCTTCGCCGCGGTCCCAACCGAACGTCGCCGCCACGGACGGGGACGCCCACTCGATCACACCTGACCCGTCCACCTGCAGCACCACGTCGGAGGTGAACTCGGCCAGCATGCGGTAGTGCTCGCGGGAGTCCGCGAGTTCCTCCCGATTGCGCACCAGTTCGGTGATGTCCACGATCTGCGCGATCAAGTAGATGACCCGGCCGTCGTCATCGCGCACACCTGCCACCGAGAGATCCCCCCATACGACGTGCCCATCGGGCCGGACGAAGCGCTTCGAGAGGCGGTAGGAGTCCCGCGCCCCGGCGAGGATGTCGGACACCAGAGACATGTCCACGCCGAGATCGTGGGGGTGTGTGAGAGCCTGCCACTTCGTGCGCAGCAGCGTGTCTTCATCGCGGCCCAGGAACGCGCACATCGCCGGGTTCACGCGCAGCAGCTCACCCTCCGGACTGGCCAGGTTCATGGCCACCGGGGCATGGTTCATGACCAGTTGGAGACTCTGGTCGCGGAAAGGGTCGAATCTGTCCGTCACCGCCGCCCGCTGTTCAGGTACACGCACGCCACCCCGCATGGCCTGCCCGAAGTGGGTGTCCATAGACAGTGTTTCGGCATCTACTGCGAAATCTTGATCATTGTGGACTATGTCCAATTCTGGACAATGTCCACATCTCGGGTTAGGGTCGCGTCATGCGTCAGGACTTCGGGAGCGTGCTGCGCGGCAGCGGCTTGCAGGTCACCGCACAGCGGCTCGCGGTCTTCCGTGCCGTCAGCGACACCCCGCACATCACCGCCGACGGTGTGACCGAGGCAGTTCGCAGCGAACTCGGCACCATCTCCCGGCAGTCCGTGTACGACGCGCTCGGTGTCCTCGTCGACAAGGGGATCATCCGGCGCATCCAACCCGCCGGCTCCCCCGCCCGCTACGAGGGCCGCGTCGGGGACAACCACCACCACCTCATCTGCCGCTCCTGTGAGCGGCTCGTCGACATCGACTGCGCTGTGGGCGAGATGCCCTGCCTGCACCCCGCCGACGACCACGGATTCACCCTCGACGAAGCCGAAGTCATCTACTGGGGCACCTGCCCCGCCTGCACGACACAACCCGTTTGACCGCCATACCCAACCACAGGAGGAACACGTTGTCTGAAGATGTTGCAAGCACAGGTCAGTGCCCGGTCGTCCACCACCGCCCCGTCTCCAACCGGGACTGGTGGCCGGAATCCCTCGACCTGTCGGTCCTCACCCAGAACTCCCCCATGCTGGATCCCATGGGCGAGTCCTTCGACTACTCCGCCGAGTTCAAAACCCTCGATCTTGCCGCCGTCAAGCAGGACATCCTGGAGGTCATGACCACCTCGCAGGACTGGTGGCCGGCGGACTACGGACACTACGGCCCTCTGTTCATCCGTATGGCGTGGCACAGCGCGGGGACCTACCGCATCAGCGACGGCCGCGGTGGCGCAGGCAACGGTGACCAGCGGTTCGCGCCGCTGAACAGTTGGCCCGACAACACCAACCTCGACAAGGCCCGCCGGCTGCTGTGGCCGGTGAAGAAGAAGTACGGCAAGAAGCTCTCCTGGGCAGACCTCATGGTCCTGGCGGGCAACGTGGCACTGGAGTCCATGGGCTTCGAGACGTTCGGCTTCGGCGGCGGACGCGAGGACGTGTGGGAGCCGACCCAGGTCAACTGGGGCAACGAGGACACCTGGCTGGGCGACGAGCGCTACAGCGGTGACCGCGAATTGGCGAACCCATTGGCGGCGGTCCAGATGGGCCTCATCTACGTCAACCCTGAGGGCCCCAACGGCGAGCCCAGCGCATTGGCGGCCGCCCGCGATATCCGGGAGACGTTCGCCAGAATGGCGATGAACGACGAAGAGACCGTCGCGCTGATCGCCGGCGGCCACACGTTCGGCAAGACGCACGGTGCCGCCGTCCCCGAGGGCCACATCGGCCCGGAGCCGGAGGCGGCGCCACTGCAGGAGATGGGTCTGGGCTGGCAGAACAGCTACGGCACCGGATCCGGAGACGACACGATCACCAGTGGCCTGGAGGGAGCGTGGACCCCGACCCCGATCGCATGGGACAACAGCTACTTCGAGACGCTGTTCGCCTACGACTGGGACCTGACCAAGAGCCCGGCCGGCGCCTGGCAGTGGGTCCCCACCGACCCGGCGGCCAGCACCACGGTGCCGGACCCGCACGACCCGTCGAAGACCCACGCCCCGGTGATGCTGACCACCGACTTGGCGCTGCGGATGGACCCGATTTACGAGCCCATCTCCCGGCGGTTCCTGGAGAACCCCGACGAGTTCGCCACAGCGTTCGCGAAGGCGTGGTTCAAGCTCACACACCGCGACATGGGTCCCGTTTCCCGCTATCTCGGCCCTGAGGTTCCCGCGGAGCAACTGATCTGGCAGGACCCGGTCCCACCCGTGACCGGTGAGTTGATCGACGACGCGGACATCGCGGCCCTCAAGCAGAAGGTGCTCGCCACCGGCCTGACCGTGTCGCAGTTGGTGTCGACCGCGTGGGCCTCGGCATCGACCTTCCGTTCCTCGGACAAGCGCGGTGGCGCCAACGGCGCCCGGGTGCGTCTTGCGCCGCAGAACGACTGGGAGGTCAACAACCCGGCGGAGTTGGCGAAGGTGCTCGGGACCCTGGAGGGCATCGCGCAGGAGTTCAACGCGGGCTCCAAGCAGGTGTCGATGGCCGACCTGATCGTCCTGGCCGGCTGCGCCGGTGTGGAGCAGGCCGCCAAGGCGGCGGGCTTGGAGATCACCGTCCCATTCACCCCGGGTCGCACCGACGCAAGTGCGGAGATGACCGACGTGGAGTCGTTCGCGGTGCTCGAGCCCAAGGCCGACGGTTTCCGCAACTACCTCGCGAAGGGCAACACCCTTCCAGCGGAGACCCTGCTGGTCGACAAGGCGAACCTGCTTTCGCTGACCGCGCCGGAGATGACCGTGCTGCTCGGTGGCATGCGCGTCCTCGGCACGAACCACGACGGCTCGGATCTCGGCGTGCTCACCGGACAGGTCGGCGCGTTGACGAACGACTACTTCGTCAACCTGCTGGATATGGGGACGACCTGGCAGCCCACCTCGGACACCGACGAGATCTTCGAGGGCCGCGACCGGGAGACCGGCGAACTCAAGTGGACCGCGAGCCGGGTGGACCTGGTGTTCGGATCGAACTCCATCCTGCGCTCGCTGGCAGAGGTCTACGCCAGCGACGACGCCAAGGAGAAGTTCGTTGCGGACTTCGTGGCGGCGTGGGACAAGGTCATGATGCTGGACCGCTTCGACCTGGCCTGAGCCGACACACGACTGCGGCGCACTCCTGACCGGGGTGCGCCGCAGTCGTGTTTGTCTACCTCGCAACCGACGCAGCGAGGTCCACGAGGCTTTCCTGCAGATGCGTGCACAAGCGGTCGGGATCCGGGATGAGTGTCGCGTCGGCCAGGATCCCCACCCGAACACCCCCGGCGTAGGAGAACATCGAGACCCCCAGCCCCACGTCGGACGCCCCCGGCACCCAGCCGATGATGCCCGCTACCGGAGTGCCGGCCAGGTGGACCGTGCTGCGTGGGCCGGGGACGTTGCTCACCGTTGCCACCACCTTGCCGCTGAAGACCCGGGTGGACAGATCCTCCACGGGGCCGGGGAGAAGACCGATGGCCACCAGCGTCAGGTAGGCGACCACTGCCTCCGGGGAGCCTTTGAGTTCCTCCACGATCGCGTGCATACGGTTCAAGCGGACGTCCGCAGGCATCTCGCCGGTCGGCAGCGACACGATGAACTCCCCGAACACATTGCCGAGATCCGCGGTCAGTGGTTGGTCAAGGGGACGCAGATTCACGGGCACCATGACCCGCACCGCGTCCAGCGGGGTGCCCTCCTCGACCAGGTAGCGACCCAGCGCGTCGGACAGTGTCGCGAGCAGCACGTCGTTGACCGTTACTCCCGCGGCGCGGCCGATCGACTTGACCTCGTCGAGCGGCCACGGATCGGTCCAGCGCACGTTCTTCGCCCGTCCGACTCCGCCTGCCAACGCACTGCGTGGCTTCTGCGGGATCGTCGCAAGATGCAGCAGGCGACGGCCGCCTCGCAGGCCGGCGCGGGTGGCGCCGAGGACCCGCGACGGATGACGGACGGTGCGCCACCCTTGCCTGACCGCGGTGCGGGACAGCTCCACCGCCATGTCGACCGGACCGGAACCTGCCGGCGGGGCGACGAACCCGGCGTGAGTGTCCTGTGAGGACGTCAACGACAGCAGCACCCGCGTCAGAGTGATGCCGTCGGCGATGCTGTGGTGCATGCGGAAGAGGACTGCGGACCCTTCGCCGTAGCCGTCGATGCAATGCACCTGCCACATCGGGTGTTCGGGGTCCAACGACTGTGGGAGTTGCGCGCCGATGTAGTCCTCGAGCGCACCGCGGTCCCCCGGAGCCGGCAACGTATGGAAGATCACATGTCGGTCGAGATCGAAGCCGGGGTCGGTCTCCCAGCCCGCCCGCCCCAGCGGCAGACCCGCCGGAACGGGGTGTTCGCGGAACTTGGGGAACCGCTCGAGCATCCCTTCGGCCACATCCGACCTCACCGCATCCCAGTCCAACGGTTCGTCGGTCCACATGATCGCGTGGACCATCATGAGGTTCTCCGGGGAGTCCATGCGGTACCAGGCATGGTCCACCGGGGACATCGCGCGCATCGGACCCACCTCCACGCGTGAGGCTACCCGCGACGCAACGTTCGAGGCGCACAATGGAACAGGGGTGGTTCGCATGGACACCGAGCACACCAGGATGTTCCCGGACACGGGATTCGGGTGGTTCGCGGTCATCGCAGCAGCGGCGGG
>JBAOHO010000026.1:300000-498925 GCA_037045355.1 Candidatus Nanopelagicales bacterium
CAGCGCGGCCCGCTCCTCGGGACTGGCTTCGACCGCCTCCTCCATCTCGATGAGGGCCTCAGCAGGGTTCTCGACCCGGCTGGTGTTGTCGTCCGGGGCGGTGGTTTCGCCCGGCCTGGTGTTCTCGTCGGTGTGGACGCTGTCGTCTGCCATGGGTTTCGACTCCTTGTCTCGTGCTTGGGCGGCCGGCGCTTGGTCCAGCCGTGACTGCTCGTTCACATCTAGCAGGGTCGGCCGGTAGGTCTGGCATGCCACGCCGCCGCCGACAACGACAGTCGGGTCACGAATTCGGGTCACCAACTGCGTCAGGGCATGAGTGGAAGGACTCCTCGGAACGAGACAATGTTGTCAGCCCAGAAGCGAGCGAGCCAGGAAGCGAGCAGCCAGAAACAGTGGAGGGGACCCGAATCGGATTCACAGCCGATACTCAGGTTGGCGCGGGATGGTCAGGTCATCGACAACACGAGGAGTAGACATGGAGACCAAGTCGATCGCGATCGTGGCCGGTGCGGCCGCTGCCGGTGGAGTACTGGCGCTGGCGGGTTTGAACCTGGCCACTGCGGCCACGGGTTCCCAGGATGCTGTCATGGGTCAACGTGCCCCGATGGCCGGCCAATACGGCATGGGCCAGGGAGGCCCGGGCGGACCGCATGGCACGCCGGTGACCGGTGAGGCGGCGGACAAGGTGACCGCAGCGGTGCAGGCGCAGTATCCCGACGCGACGGTGATGTTCGTCGAGGAAGAAGACGGCGGTTATGAGGCGCATGTGCGCAAGTCCGAAGGGACGATGGTCCATGTGACGTTGGATGCCGACTTCCAGATCACGGGCGAACACACGGGCCCCGCGATGGGCCCCGGCGGTCCGGGCGGACCGCATGGCACGCCGGTGACCGGTGAGGCGGCGGACAAGGTGACCGCAGCGGTGCAGGCGCAGTATCCCGACGCGACGGTGATGTTCGTCGAGGAACAGGACGGCGGTTATGAGGCGCATGTGCGCAAGTCGGACGGGACGATGGTCCATGTGACGTTGGATGCCGACTTCCAGATCACCGGCGAACACACCGGCCCGGCTATGGGTGGTCCCGGCCGCATGGGTCCGGGGCACCACGGGAAGCCGGTGACTGGCGCCAAGGCCAAGAAGGTGAGGGCGGCCGCGAAGGCCGAACTGCCCAGCGCCACTGTCATCCGGGTCGAGAAGGACCGCAACGGATACGAGGCTCATATGGTCAAGACCAACGGAACCCACGTGCTGGTGTCCGTCGGAAAGGGATTCCGGGTGACGGACGTCGAGACGTTCCCCGCGCCCGGTCAGATGGGCCGGTCACCGGCAGTCGAGTCCGATCCCGCCTCGGCCTGACGCCGACTCATCCGCAGCAGCCCCCGCCGCAGCATCCACCGCCGGCGGGGGCCTCGGGCGATCCCAGACCTCTCACGGCGCCGGCCACGGAGAGCAGGCGAACGGTGTCCGGATGGCCGCTCGGGCACGTCGCCGGATCACCGGAGTCCTTCATCGGTCGGGACTCGGTGAACGTGTCCCCGCAGGAACGGCAGCGGAATTCGTACGTCGGCACGGGGCCAGGGTATCCGGGGAAACGATGCCCCCCGGGGTTTCGGTCCCATCGGGCGCGGGAATCAAGAAGCGCATGGCACTGTTTCATGCAGTGGAGCGCGGCTGTTCGGGCGTGGAACTCGAGCACCGGGCCTTACCTGGGGAGTGTGGCGGATGTCGAGGTTGACGAAACCTGACCTGACGATCATCGTCCTGGCGCTGCTTTACGTCTTGATCCCGGTGGATTTCATCCCTGAGATCATCACGGGGCCGATTGGCCTGACCGATGACATGGCGGCTCTGGCTGTGATTCTGGCGACCGTGCTGCGGGCCCGCGATCGCGAGCCCGCAGCAGTAGTGGTCCCGGCCACTGTCACGCACGAGTCGTTCGAGCGCTGACCGAGTTCCGCTCAGGATCAGAAGAACCCCAGTTTCTGCGGAGCGTACGACACCAGCAGGTTCTTCGTCTGCTGGTAATGGTCCAGCATCTGGGCGTGGGTCTCGCGCCCGATCCCTGATCCCTTGTAGCCGCCGAATGCGGCATGTGCCGGGTAGGCGTGATAGCAGTTCGTCCACACGCGACCGGCCTGGATGGTGCGACCCGCCCGATACGCGGTGTTGATGTCGCGGCTCCACACACCGGCCCCCAGCCCGTACAGCGTGTCGTTCGCGATGTGCATGGCGTCGTCGAAATCGCTGAACGTGGTCACCGACACGACGGGCCCGAAGATCTCCTCTTGGAAGATCCGCATCGAGTTCTTGCCCTCGAAGATTGTCGGGGCGACGTAGTACCCACCGGAGAGGTCCCCACCGAGATCCACGGACTCACCACCACACACCAGACGGGCGCCCTCGTCCTGCCCGATCCTGATGTAGTCGAGGATCTTGTCGTGCTGCTCCTTGCTGGCCTGAGCGCCGATCATCGTGTCGCTGTCCAGTGGATCTCCTTGGACCACCAGTTTGGTGCGCTCGGTGGCATCGGCGATGAACTTGTCGTAGATCGACTCCTGGATCAGGGCCCGGCTCGGGCACGTGCAGACCTCGCCCTGGTTCAGAGCGAACATCGTGAAACCCTCGAGTGACTTGTCGTAGAAGTCGTCGTCCTTCATCGCGATGTCATCGAAGAAGATGTTGGGACTCTTCCCGCCCAGTTCCAGCGTGACCGGGATGATGTTCTCGCTGGCGTACTGCATGATCAACTTGCCGGTCGTCGTCTCGCCGGTGAAGGCGATCTTGGCGATCCGGTTGCTCGAGGCCAAGGGCTTTCCCGCTTCGAGGCCGAAACCGTTGACAATATTGAGGACGCCGTCCGGCAGGAGGTCGCCGACGAGGTCGATCCACCACATGATCGAGGCCGGAGTCTGCTCAGCCGGCTTGAGCACGATGGCGTTGCCGGCGGCCAGGGCCGGGGCGATCTTCCACACGGCCATCAGCAGGGGGAAGTTCCAGGGGATGATCTGGCCGACCACTCCCAGCGGTTCGTGGAAGTGGTAGGCGACAGTGTCGTCGTCGAGTTGCGACAGTGTGCCTTCCTGGGCGCGCAGGACCCCGGCGAAGTAACGGAAGTGGTCGATCGCCAATGGGATGTCAGCGGCCAAGGTCTCACGGACCGGCTTGCCGTTGTCCCACGTCTCGGCCACGGCAATGGCCTCGAGGTTCTGTTCCATGCGATCGGCGATGCGGAGCAGGATGTCGCCACGCTCGCCGGCCGAGGTGCGGCCCCAGACGGCTGCCGCGGCGTGGGCGGCATCCAGTGCCAGTTCGATGTCTTCCGCAGTGCTGCGGGCGATCTCGCAGAACGGCTTGCCGTTGACCGGCGAGATGTTGTCGAAGTACTGGCCTTTGACAGGGGCGACTCGCCGACCATCGATCCAGTTGTCGTAGCGGGACTCGTAGGACACGACGCTTCCCGGGGATCCGGGCGGGGCGTAAACCGTCATGTGATGACCTCCTGATCGGCCGGTTGTTCCGGTGCCCGTCAAGTTAGGCCGCGCGACGTTGCAGCAACGTTGCAGTTTCTCCTATCGAGGTCGGGAGTCTCCAGATCGCGGAGTGGGCAGCCCGAACAAGGCGTTGACCCGGTCGATCCGCGCCAGAACGCCGAGGCGTTTCGGGGAGTCCGTGGGAAGAGCTCGCAACGCGGCCCGCAGGACATCGAGGTCGTCCCTGCCGTCTTCGTGGGTGGCGAATGACAGAAGGACGTTCGGGTCAGAGCCGGCCAAGGCGGCGCGTCGCAGCCGAGCCCGGACTTCACCGCGCAGTTCTGCCACAGCGGGGGATTGCGAAGACGGCAGGACCGGTCCGCGGTAGGCACGAAGGGCACCTGAGATGTCGCCCTGATCCACGGCGGCGAGCACCTCACCGACGTCGGTCCGCAGTTCACTGGTGAGCCGATAGGGACGGGATTGCACCATGCCCGCCCCCACTATTCGGCGCAACCTCGTCATCTCGGCTCGCACTGTTACCGGGGAGACGTCTTCCTCGCGCAGCAGTAGCGCGAGATGGTCCCCGCTCAGACCGCCCGGATTGACAGCCAGGAGCAGGAGGAGCTCGGAATGACGGCGACTGAGCTGCCGAGATGTTCCCAGGGCATGCAGCACGGCGCGGTCGCGGCCCAGGACTTCGAGGCGCGCAGTCTCCGCCGTCCGCGGCTGCGGTAGCGCGAGCATGCTTTGCTCCACCGCGACCACCGTCGAGCGAACCATGGCGAGCGCGATGGCTGAGGCGACGTGTTCACCTCCCGTCACGTCGATCACGCCGATCACGTCGCCGGTCGCCGGGTCGTGGATGGGGACGGCGGTGCAGCTCCAATGCTGCACGGCCCCGACGAAGTGCTCATGTGTGTGGATCTGCACGGCTTGATCGATGGCCAAGGCCGTTCCCGGTGCGTTGGTCCCGGCGGCTGCTTCGCTCCACAGAGCCCCCTCGTTGAAGCCCATCCGCTCTGCCCGAGTCAGCAACTGTCGATCCCCGTCGACCCACAGCAGGCGTCCGTCCGCGTCGCCCAGCGCCACCAGGTGCCCGGCTTCGACCGCCGCGTCTGTCAAGAGCGATCGAATCATTGGGAGGGTCGCAGCGAACCTCACTGATTCCCGGGCATGGGACAGTTCGTCGTCCGTCAGCACCACAGGAGCGGCAGCAGCGGCTGGATCGACGCCGCGCGCAAGACTCCGGCGCCACGACTCGGCGACGATCGCGCGCACTTGGGGACTGGCGATCCGACCCCGCGAGACGAACTGCTCATGGGCTCGCGCAACGTGCTCACCGGCCCTCGTGACCTGCTCACCAACGCGCGCCATGGCGGCCGGTACCCCTCGGGTCGGGCGGCTCGACATGAACAGACCATACGCCTGGGTGGACTCTCATCCATTGGGAAGTGGATCGGCCAATCGGGAAATGGGGGACTGCTGGCTGCGCACTGATGGGGACTGCTGGCTGCGCACGGATGGGGACTGCTGGCTGCGCACGGATGGGGACTGCTGGCTGCGCACGGATGGGGACTGCTGGCTGCGCCAGTATGGGGACTGCTGGCTGCGCCAGTATGGGGAAATGAAGTTGTATGCGGACACCTCAGCGCGACGGCATCGGCAGATACTGGCCGACCTCGGATTCGTCCTGTGGTCCCTCGTGTGGATCTGGCTCGCGACTCGCTTGTTCGACTTGGTGTTGCTGCTCGGGGCGCCGGGGGAGGCGATCGAATCCGCCGGGACCAGCCTGGCTGAGAATATGAACAGTGCGGGTGAAGCCATCAATGGGCTGCCGGTCGTCGGCGACACCGTGCGAGGACCCTTCGACCGAATGAGCGACGCAGGGGCCAACATCGCGGATGCCGGTCGCGGTCAGGTTGAGGCTGTCACTCGGCTGGCGTGGTTCACGGCCATCATGTTGGCGGTCGGGCCCATCGCGACACTGGCTGTGATCTGGTTGCCGCTACGCGTCCGGTTCGTGCGCAGAGCGGCGGCGGCGCAGCGGTTCGTCGACTCTGACGATGATCTCGACCTGTTCGCGCTGCGGGCTCTCGCGCGTCAACCTTTGCGTGTTCTGGCCGGAATCGATCCCGATCCGGCGGGCAAGTGGCGCAGACGAGATCCGGCGATCGTACGCGCGCTGGCTGAACTGGAACTACGTGACGAGGGATTGGCCCCACCGCGGCGATGACCGTGCATCCAATGCCTGTCGACGATTCCTCGCCTATCGTGTTCTGGTAACGGGGAGGAGTCGGTCATGCAGGAAATGGCAAAGTCCGGCCGTCAGCGGCGTCGTCCGGTGCAGCAGCGTTCCAAGAAGACCTTCGAACGGATCTGTTCCGCTGCGTCGGAGATCCTGGCTCAGGACGGACTCGAGGCCCTGACCACGAATGCTGTAGCCGCACGGGCCGGGGTGAGCATCAACGCTCTGTACTCGTACTTCCCGGACAAGTACGCCATCATGCTGGAGTTGTTCCGGCAGTCCGAGCAACGCAGAGAGGAGGCGCTGGCCCCCTACGTGAGGGAAGCCGCGGAAACCAACGACTGGAGTGCCCTGATCAGGCGGACCACGTTCGCCGCGGCCCGCCTGCGTGTGCAGGACTCCGACTACCTCGCATTGCGCCCCGTGATCAGCGCCGTATCAGAGTTGCGTGCGGCCCAGCGCGAGGTCGATGACGGCACGGTGCAACGGGTGGCGGGACACCTGCAGCGACGAAAACCGACGCTGAGCAAACAACGCGCCCATCGGGCTGCAGTCGTGGTCAGCATCACCCTCACCGCCGCACTCGACGAGGCCACGCGGGACGGGCGGGTGCAGCGGGCGCTGTTGGATGAGGCGATCCGGATGGTGGAGCTGTACGTCAGCGACGTTTTGAGTTGAACGCTGACCGGGAGGCTACGACGAATCGGTGTGACTAGGCTCGGAGCTATCGACCAGGAGTACGTCCATGTCCACTGCTCAAGCCGAATCCACCCCCGACCTCGCTGCCGAGACGATGCCCGAGGTGCACGTCAACACAGCCCAGTTGCGTTTCGACCACTGGGCGCGAATTCGCGAGGCCGCCGACCGGATGCGCGTCGAACCGGAGTCGGCCGACGAGATCATCGCTGAGATCAACCATCACCTGGCGGTGCTGGAACCGTTCGAAAGCTTCTTCGCCTTCCCCGGTATCGACGAGATCCAAGTCATCCGGCGGCTCATGGCGGGACGCGATGTCGAGCTGCTGGCGGCCGAAACCGATCGGCTCGACATCCTCTTGAGCCAGTTGGGCGATGCTGCCGCGATCCTCGATGATGCTTTCGACTTGACCCTGGATGTCGACGACCTGCTCGCCGAGGGCAAGCGTCGCCACTACTTCACCGTGTTGGTGGCGGACACCCTGAGCCCGCGGCAGTTGCGGGAGATCCGCCGCGACATGCACGAGGCCCGGACCCGGGACGATGATTTCGTCTTCGAGTTGCTGCAAGTCCCCTCGGTCGAGGACGCCATGGCGGCCGTGGCCGCGAATCCGCAGATCCAGTCGGTGTGGATCCGCGGTGATCTTCCGTTGCGTTCCGAACGCCCCCTGGCGATATTCCGGGATCGAGCCAATCTGCTGCTGCGCATTGAACGTGCGATCGGAGTTCACCTGCACGGGCCGATGCTGGCGCGGGCCATCAGCGACCTGCGACCGGAGCTCGATCTCTATCTGACGCTGGATGCCGAAGGTCACCTCGCCGATTCGGAGGACCAGTCCGTCTTCCGGCGCATCTTCTACCGTCGCGAGCACCCCAGCGAGATGCACATGGCGACGCTGGACGGGGTCCGCAGCAGATACCGAACGCCGTTCTTCGACGCGCTGAAGAAGTACGCCCAGCGTCCGATCGGCAACTTCCACGCCCTGCCGATTGCACGCGGGAACTCGGTCTTCAACTCCGAGTGGATCGAGGACATGGCGGAGTTCTACGGAGAGCAGATCTTCCTCGCCGAGACCTCTGCGACCGTCGGAGGCCTCGACTCGCTGCTGTCGCCCACCGGAACCCTGCGCGATGCCCAGGAGGCCGCCGCCCGCGCCTTCGGGGCGAAGGAGACCTTCTTCGCCACCAACGGGACGTCGACTTCGAACAAGATCGTGGTGCAGGCACTGTGCCGCCCGGGCGATATCGTCCTGATCGACCGCGACTGCCACAAGTCCCACCACTACGGGCTGGTGCTGTCGGACGCCTACCCGGTCTACCTGGATGCCTACCCGTTGCCCGAGTACGGCATCTACGGCGGGGTTCCGGTGCGTGACATCAAGGAACAGTTGCTCGCCTTCAAGCGCGCGGGTCGGCTGGATGAAGTGCGCATGCTCCTGCTCACCAATTGCACATTCGATGGCATCGTCTACCACCCCATGCGGGTGATGCAGGAGGTCCTGGCCATCAAACCGGACATGGTGTTCCTGTGGGACGAAGCGTGGTTCGCCTTCGCGCAGTTGCATCCCACCCTGCGTCGGCGCAATGCGATGTGGGCGGCCACGAATCTGCGCAACCTGCTCGACACCCACTACTACCGACGCCAGTACGCAGAATGGCGGCAGTGGTTCGACACCTTGGACCCGGACGATGACGCCACATGGTTGGACAACGCACTGCTGCCTGACCCCAATGAGGTCGCGGTGCGTGTGTACGCCACGCAGTCCACCCACAAGTCCCTGTCCGCACTGCGACAGGGATCGATGATTCACCACTGGGATGAGCACTTCGCGTCGGATGTGTCCGAGTCGTTCCATGAGGCCTATTTCACCCACACGACGACATCACCGAACTACCAGATCTTGGCGTCGTTGGATCTCGCGCGCCGGCAGGTCGAACTGGAGGGGTACGGACGGATCAGCAACGCGATGCAGATGGCGTTCGTGGTGCGCGATCAGGTGGCGACCGATCCCCTGCTGAGCAAGTACTTCAGCGTGCTCGACCCGGATGACATGATCCCGGCCGAGTACCGGGAATCAGAGCTGAGCTATCGAGATAAGGCGGGCATGCGTGGTCCAGTCGACGTCATGCGGGCGTTCTTCACGGATGAGCTCGTACTCGATCCGACCCGACTCACTTTGTACATCGCCAACACCGGTATGAGCGGCGACGACTTCAAGGTTGGTGCTCTGATGGACCGTTTCGGAATCCAGGTGAACAAGACCGCGACGAACAGTGTCTTGCTGATGACGAACATCGGGACCACGTGGTCGTCCATCGACAACCTGCTGTCAGCCCTGAGGGACATCGCCCGTCAGTTGGATGAGGACGAGCTCGAGAGCAGTCCGGCCGAGTTGGCCATGCACGCCGAGCGCGTGCGGGCGTTGCGGGACGACGTGCCGCCACTGCCGGACTTCAGCGAGTTCTATTCGGCGTTCCGACCGAATCCCGCAACACCGGAGGGCAACATTCGGCGCGCGTTCTTCCTTGCCTACAAGACGGAGAACCACGACTACGTCCCCCTGGGTGACGCGCTCGCCATCATCGAGTCCGGCAAGGTCCTGGTGTCGTCGAAGTTTGTGATCCCGTACCCGCCGGGATTCCCGGTCTTGGTGCCGGGTCAGGTCATCAGTCGGGAGATCATCGAGTTCCTGCAAGAGCTCGACATCGAAGAGGTGCATGGGTACCGGCCCGAGCTCGGGCTGGCGGTCTTCTCGGAAGCGGCGCTGGAATCGGTCGGTTGACCAGGTGGACAACGCGTCGTTCGCTGCGGATGTAGCCACCTGGCAGTCGGCGTACGTCCTGATCGGGGGCATGGCGGCGACGCTGACTGGTCTGCTCTTCGTCGCTGTCTCGATCAATCTGCGCACCGTGATGAGTCGCGCCAACCCGGAACTGCGACACAGCGCCATCCGCACGTTCAATCAGTTCGTGCTGATCATGGAATTGGCGATCGTGTTTCAGATCCCGCAGCAGGTTCCGGTCACGCTGGGGGCCAGTGTCATCGTCTTGTCGGTCGTGGCGCTCGGGATCATCGTCACCGCGACCCGGGAAGCGGGGACTGGCAGCGCGTCATCGCTCCGGACCTCATGGCCGAGTTACGCGCTCTTCCTGGCGTTCGCCGCGGTCGGGGGCCTGATCACGACCGGGCAATTCGAGTTGCTGTTCGTCATGGTCTCGCTGGTCATCGGAACGTTGATCTCGGCTGTGTTCAGCGCCTGGCAGTTGATGGTGGAAGTCGGCCAGGACGATCAGGCAGCGGCGTGAGCGAGGTCCGGGTCGCGGCTTCGGGTCACAGATCAGACGGCAGGTCCGGTGGAGGCGTGTCGTAGCGTGCGGGAGTCCGCGAGTACCGCACGGGGTGGGCGACTTGAGGTCGGACATCGCCGAGGGAGTCGACCAGTTCGACCACGGGATCAAGCCCCAGATCGGCGGCCAGGTCGAACGCTTCCGCGATCGTGTTGACCGGCCCAGCCGGCACGCCCGCCTGAGTGAGTTCCGCCAGCCAGGTGGCAGCAGGTCGGCTGGCGAGGATCTGCTCAAGGGACGTGACCAGTTCGGGTCGATGGGAGACCCGGGCTGCGTTGGTCTGGAATCGCTCATCGGACGCGAGCTCCGGATCACCGATCACCGTGCACAGGGCCGCGAACTGCCGGTCGTTGCCTGCGCAGATCATGATCTGGCGATCGGCGGTCGCGAACGTCTCGAAGGGGGCGATAGACGGGTGTTCGTTGCCGCGCATGTGCGGCACGACGCCCGCCCCGACGTGCGCCTGGGCCTGGTTGGCCAAGGCGGAGAGCAATGACTGCAGCAGGTTGACCTCGACGATTTGGCCTTGTCCGGTGATGTCTCGGTGTCGCAGCGCGGCCAGGATTCCCATGCCGGCGTGCAAGCCGGCGATGATGTCGACGAGGGCTACTCCGGCCTTGCTCGGGTGGGCGGCGTCCGGCCCGGTGATGCTCATGAGCCCGCCCACAGCCTGAACGACAGGATCGTAGCCCGGCATCCCGGCACCTGCTCCAGCGCCGAAACCGCTGATAGAGCAGTAGACCAGCTGCGGCCTGAGGGATCGGAGCTCGTCGTACCCCAAGCCGAAGCGTGCCATTGTCCCGGGTGCGAAGTTCTCGATGACCACATCGGACCGCAGCGCCAACGATCGGGCCGACGCCCGTCCGTCGCGTGTGGCCAGGTCGAGCGCCACGGACGTCTTGTTGCGGTTGACCGACTCGAAGTAGGTGGCCCGGCCGCGGTCGTCGAACGGTGGGCCCCAATGCCGAGTGTCGTCGCCCGTGCCCGGGCGCTCCACCTTGATGACCTCGGCACCCAGGTCCGCCAACAGCATCGTGCAATAGGGGCCGGCCAGGATCCGGCTGAAGTCCGCGATGACGATGCCGTCGAGCGCTCCTGTCATCGGCGGTAGGCCTCCTGTCATCGGCGGTAGGCCTCCTGTCATCGGCGGTAGGCCTCCTGTCATCAGCGGTAGGCAGGGATTCCGGTCAGCGCTTGGCCGACCACCAAGGTGTGCATCTCGTTGGTCCCCTCGTACGTGAACACCGACTCGAGGTTGTTCATGTGCCGGATGACGGGATACTCCAGCGTCACGCCGTTGGCTCCGAGGATCGAGCGGGCCTCGCGCGCGATGTCCAGCGCCACTCGGGCGTTGTTCAGCTTGCCGACGCTGACTTGTTCGGACCGAATCCGGCCGGTGTCCTTGAGTCGGCCCAAATGCAGGGCCAGCAGCATCCCATTTCCCAACTGGACTGCCATGTCGGCGAGTTTGCGCTGGGTCAGTTGGAAGCCTGCGAGGGGGCGATCGAACTGGTCGCGGCTCAGCGAGTAGTCGACCGCAGTCTGCAGGCAGTCGCGGCCCGCGCCAAGGGTCCCGAACACAATGCCGAAGCGTGCCTCGTTCAAGCAGGACAGTGGTCCCTTCAAGCCGGTGACTTCGGGCAGCACGGCGTCGGCGGGCAGGCGCACTGAGTCGAACACCAACTCCGAGGTGACTGACGCGCGCAGCGACATCTTCTTGTGGATCACGTTCGCGGTCACGCCGGGGGTGTCCATGGGAACGACGAAACCCCGGATCCCCTCATCGGTCCGGGCCCACACAACTGCCACGTCGGCGACATTCCCGTTGGTGATCCACATCTTGGATCCGTTGAGGACCCAGTCGCCGCCTTCGCGTCTCGCTGACGTGCGCATGCCTGCCGGATTGGACCCGAAGTCGGCCTCGGTGAGGCCGAAACATCCCAGCGCCTCGCCTGTCGCCAAGCGGGGCAGCCACTGCTGTTTGTGCTCCTCGGAGCCGAACGTGTGAATCGCGAACATGGCCAGCGACCCGGTGACGCTGACCAGGGAACGGATTCCCGAGTCACCGGCCTCGAGTTCGAGGCAGGCCAGGCCGTAGGCCACCGCGCTCATCCCGGCACAGCCGTAGCCGGTCAGGTGCATCCCGAGAAGTCCCAGATTCCCCATTTCGCGGGCGAGTTCGCGGGCCGGGAGCTCGCCGGACTCGAACCAGTCGGCGATGTCCGGTTTGATCCGGTCGTCGACGTAGCGACGCACCGTGTCGCGGATGGCCCGCTCCTCGTCATCGAGGAGGATGTCGATGTCGTAGAGCTCGAAGGGGGTCTGGGGGACAGGGGGCTGGGGCATGCACTACACCTCCGGGATTGCCCCGACCATACCTGATCACTATCGGAATCGTTATCCGAAAGCGCTGGAACCGTGGGCCAAAGGCGATGTGATGTGCTGAATCAGTGGACCGCCCGGATCTCAAGATGCTGATACCGCAGAGCCAGGCGCACGCCGACGACGATCAGAACCAGTGTCACCACCGGACTCGCCAAGGGTCCTGCGGCACCCCCGGACAGCCAGCTCGCCGATGTCGGGACGAGATGGAGGACCGGGTCCGGACCGCCGATCGCGGCCATGCCCAGAAGTGTGGATTCCAGCCAACTCCAGCCGGCCTGGAGCCCGACCACCAGCCACAGGGAGCCGCGCTTCAGGGCCACCAGGGCGAGGACAACGCCCACAAGGACGAGATTGGCCAGTGTCATGACGTCGATGTCGCCGCGCGCAGCAGCCCGCACGATCGCCCACAGAACCGCCTGCCCGGTGATCGCCGCCCATGCGCTGATCTGGAGCCCGGTCACCTGCAGCAGGAATCCCCGAGACAGCGCCTCTTGCACAGCAGCGAGGAAGAGCCAGACGACAACCATCACGAGCGCGGGCAGGAGCGCCCCCCAACGCACAGGGCCACCCTCGGCAGGGGTCAGGTGGACCGATCCAAGCATCAGCAGCACGACGACGATCCCGAACGCCACCGCGGCCCCGAGACCGAAACCACGCAGCACGTCCCTCCTACCCGCGCCCAGGAATCCCACAGTGCGAGTGGGGCGCTGCTCCCACCACTTGATCCAGGCGACGATCAACGCCAGCAGCACGGCGTGCAGCAAGATGACCGGGATCTGGCGCACCAGTGAGAGAGACGCGGAGTCGAAAGCGGGAGCCACCGGACTGACGATCAGGGCGGCGATGATCACCATGAGGAACGCCAACGGGTACGCGAGCCACCAGCGGGTGAGTCTGACGGCGATCCCCGCGGCCTGGACCAGCGCGGAACTCACGATCGAGATCTGTCCGGGGTGACGCGTCATCTGATCCTCTGGCGGGCTGCTTCCGGGGTTGGGCGACGCCTACGGTAACCCGGACGCCGTCGGGAGTCGGAATCCGATGTGCGGTAGGACTGGGGGATCACCTGCGAGGAGGACGTCATGGGTCTGCCACCACTGCCCGAACAGGGCATCTCACCAGCCGAGACTTTGGCGGGTATCGCCGAGTTGCGAGCGCGCGACCTGGATTTCACCAAGGCCACGAGTTATCACTTCGACACCGGCGAGGAAGTGGTGCGTGAGGTCTCCACGGCGGCTGCGGCCACCGCATGGGGACGCAACGGGCTGGACCCCACCGCCTTTCCCAGCATCGCTGCCATAGAGAACGATCTGGTCGCGGCCGCGATCGAGTTACACGGTGGCGGCCCGGACGCCGTGGGCACGGTCACCAGTGGCGGGACGGAGTCCTGCATGCTGGCCGTGCTCGGCGCCCGCGAGCGGTGGCGGCGCAACCACGAGGGAACACCGCAACTGCTGCTCCCCGTCACCGCTCACTCGGCGTTCCGCAAGGGGGCGTATCTGTTCGACCTAGAGGTCGTCGATGTACCCATGGACGACCATTTCCGGGCGGATGCCACCGCCATGATCGACCTGATGTCGGACCGCACCGCACTGGCCGTCGTATCTGCGCCGAGTTATGCGCATGGGGTGCTGGATCCGGTGAGCGAGGTAGCGGCTGCAGCCGCGGACCGGGACATCCTGTGCCACCTGGATCTGTGCATCGGGGGTTGGGCGTTGCCCTTCGTCCTCGAGGCGGAAGGCCGTCCCCCGGTGGACATGTCCGTCCCCGGGGTGACCTCGACGTCGATGGATCTGCACAAGTACGGCTACGCGCCCAAAGGTGTGTCGATCATCCTGAACGCCAACTCCGAGTTGCGCGCCTTCCAGTGGTTCGCCGACGCCGCATGGCCCGGCTATCCCCTGATCAACAACACGCTCCTGAGCAGCCGATCGGTCGCGCCCGCTGCCTCCGCATGGGCGGTGTTGCATGTACTTGGCAGGGAGGGACTGCGGCGCATGGCGCTGCAGGCGCGGGCCGGGGTGTTGCAGTTGGCTGAGGGGGTGGAGCGGATTCCAGGGCTGGCAGTGGTGGCAGCACCTGAGGCGACTCTGCTCGCCGTCACCGACACAGGTGCCCCTCAAGGTCCCGATGTCCGCATCGTGGCCGACGAAGCAAAACGGCTCGGTTGGTCGCTACAGGTGCAGCCCGCCCGCCATGGGGGGCCGTCCAACATCCACATCACCGTCTCGGCCGGCATCGCGGCCCGGGTCGACGAACTGCTTGACGTCTTGCGCCGCGCGTCCGAAGCCGCTACCGGCCAGGGTCGGGCCGATCCAGACCCCCAGCTCGCTGCGGCGGCGGGCATGATCGACGTCGCCGCTCTGGACCAGGACGCCGTTGCGGGGCTGCTGCAACTTGCAGGTTTCACCGGTGACGGGGGCGCCGTGGGGTTGCCCGACGAGATGGCCGGAATCAACGCCTTGATGGAGTCGGCACCGCCGGCGCTGGTCGAGGTGCTGCTCAAGGCCGTGTTCGGCGAGGTGTTCACGCCACCCCGGTGAGCGCCCGCGATCGGGGCAGCCGCGTGGCGAGACAGGGCGCGGGTGCACCATGCTCAGGTCGTGACCGATCACCGCACCGACGCCGCCGTGAATGCCGACCTGTGGCGTCACGTCAACCAGCAATACACGGACCAGCAAGCCGACGAGATGTGGTCCCGCCCTGACATCGGTTGGGGGATCTTCTCGATCCCCGACTCCGATGTGGGTGCGATCGGCGATGTGGCCGGCCTCGACATCGTTGAGTTGGGCTGTGGCACCGCCTACTTCTCGGCGTGGCTGGCGCGTCGTGGCGCTCACCCGGTCGGCGTCGATGTCTCGGCCGAGCAACTGGCCTCGGCTGCCCGGTGTCAGCGGCAGTACGGCCCCTCTTTCCCGCTGGTGCTCGCTGACGCGGTGGCAGTGCCGCTGTCCGACGACTCGTTCGATCTGGTGATCAGTGAGTACGGTGCGAGCCTGTGGTGTGATCCCGCCGGCTGGATCGGCGAGGCCGCCCGGTTGTTGCGGCCCGGAGGTCGTCTGCTCTTCCTCACGAACAGCGTCTTGGTCACCTTGTGTGTCCCTGAGGACGAGGGTCCGGCAACCGAGGTACTGCAACGCAGTCAGCCCGATGTCCGCCGAATCCATTGGAGTGACGGCGGGATCGAGTTCCACCCCTCACATGGCGAACTGATCGAGATCCTGAGTCGGCACGGATTCCGGGTGGAACGCTTGCGTGAACTCTATGCTCCCCCGGGGGCACAGGAGCATTCCTACTACCAGATCGCCGTGCCGCAGTGGGGAGAACGCTGGCCGGTGGAGGACCTGTGGGAGGCGACGCTCAGGGGATGACGAGTGTGGTCATGCGTCCAGGGCGCTCACCCGTTCGGCGCGGTGTTCCACCATCGTCACCGGCCTCTCGTGTGCGCAGGTGAATCGCTGGTCAGGAACCCGATGCGCGACCACATCGACCTGCAGGGTCAATCCCGACCCCGCCAGGGTGATCCTCCAGTTCGCGGGAGCGACCCGCTCGCTGCTCATGACAGTGAATGCATCGATGCCGCGCAGCCCGGTCTCCTCGTAAGCAGCTGCGCGGGCTGCCTGCACCGGCGCCGGGTCCGTTGAGCGACCGCGCAACAGCGACAGTCGCACATCCCCGCGCTCGGTGGCCGCCACCACCGATCCCGCATCGAGCGGACCCACGTAGCCGTAGTAGAGGCTGTGGGGAAGGACCAGGACGTTGGCCGCGAATCTATCCCCGCCCAAGTGCGAACACTCCCACGAATGGTCGGGGCGCAGTTCGGCCAACTCGCGGGCAACGGGTCGACCGGCGATGGCGCAGCAACGGTCGTGCCGCCCATGTGTGCACACGAGATAGATCGGCTGGTTCATCGCAAACCCCTGCGACCAGTCGTGTTCCAGAATCTCGCCCAAGTCCCGGTAGGTGCCCCACGACACCTGGCGTGTTTCCGAGTTCACGAACGCGAAGATGGCCGGCGCTCCCGTCGCGGCGGCGCGCCCGTGCCGACGTATCAGCAGCGGTCGAGCCCCCATGCGACGGGCGCGGGCGGCCAACTCCGGGCCGGCCGGATCATCAAGGTCGGCGAGGGCGCCTTTCGGCCACGGTCCGCCATGTTCCACCAGCAGATAGCCGGTGGCAGGAGCCGCTGTCGCGCTCAGCGGATCTCCCCGCTCGCGCGCGGCGGCACCGCAGCGGAAGGGTGTCGAATCACTCAACGGGAACGACCAACGACTCGACGAGCAGGCGGTGGATCAGAGGGGTCGCATCCGCAGATCCCGGGGCGGTCGCGGAGCAGAGAACTCCTCCGTCCAGCAGCAATCGAAGGGCGGGCTCGAAATGCTGTGGCGCCTCCACGCGGTGTGCTCCGGCGGTCACGGTGACCCGGTCGGCCGAGACATGTATCTCAGGACGTAACCCAGTGCGCCAGCGCACCGCAACCGTGGCCGGGTCGGCCTGCAACTGTCCCAGGATCGGGATCGGTTCGCATGGGGTGTCCTGGTCGAAGCCCTCCACCAGCACTGCCGCCACCTCGGTCGGCGCAAGGGCGGACACCGCAACCGAGATCTCCTTCAGGATCGGTTCGACCATGGCGGTCAGCGCTTCATCGGACGAACCGGCTCCCAGAGGAAGGTTGCGCCGCAGCTCCGGGTCGCGAGCGACTCGATCAAGTGCCGCTCGCGTCACGTCCCGGCCGGACAGGGTGTGGACGCCGACAGTGAGGTGGATCGATACGCCCGCTGCGGTGGCCGCGCTGTGGAGCCAGCCGCGCGGCAAGTACAACGCGTCACCCGGGGAGAGGTCGGTGGCCAGGAACGGCTCCTCAGCGGCGCGGTCAGCGACAAGGCCCCGGTACTTCTCCCACTCCTGGCCCGGCAGTGGGTGTTCCGTGACGGGGTTGTGGAGGGTCCAGTGCTTGGTGCCCGCCACTTGGAGAACGAAGACATCGTGCGTGTCGTAGTGCGCGGCGAAGCCCTGCGATTCCGGCGGGGTCACATAGGCATTGATCTGTATCGGATGCCCGATCTCGTGGGTCAGTTCTGCCGCGAATTCGCGTAGTGGCGGCCAGACCCGGTGCAGCGCCTGGAGGACAAGGGTCGCGCCCGCGGTCATGAGGGAGTGGATTTTGGCGCTGTCCGCCTGGTCTGCGATCCGCGCGCCAGCGCCACCGCCTGACGTGTACTGCGCCGCCGGAAGGACACTTCCGCCCCGGGCCATGCGCAAGAACGGAGTCCGCAGACCCCGGACGGCGATCACCTCATCGACTGCCGCAGCGCTGAACAGGTCCCCGAATCCCGCGGTGTGGGACAGCAGTGGTCGCTGCCCCCAGTAGTTCGCTTCGAACTGGGCGAGGTCGATGTTCAGACACCGCATGACGGCAGGCCGCAGGGTGACCTGAGGCCCGCCGTCACTTGTGGCATCAGGCGCCTGCGTCGGCTCCGCCATCCGCGCCTCCGTCGGCTCCGCCGTCCGCGCCTCCGTCGGCTCCGCCATCCGCGCCTCCGTCGGCTCCGCCGTCCGCACCGCCGTCGGCTCCGCCGTCCGCACCGCCATCGTGGCCGGCGCCTCCGTCGGCTCCGCCGTCCGCGCCGCCGTCGGCTCCGCCGTCCGCGCCGCCGTCGGCTCCGCCATCATGTCCACCTGGGTTGGCGCCGCCGTCGGCGACTCCCTCGCTGCCGGTGATGCCTTCGTCGTCAATAGCCATGGGTGTCCCTTTCATCGATCTATCGCAGCCTAGGGCGGCTGCCTGGCACGTGCCACCCTGCGATTGCCTCCGTCGGGCGATTTCCTTCGTCGGGCGATTTCCTTCGTCGGGCGATTTCCTCCGTCGGGCGATTTCCTCGGTGGGCTCCGCGCAGGTTGGCGCGATCGGAAGAGGTCCACAGGCGCGGTTGGCCCGGGGTGCCCAGCGCAGGCTCCACGCGCGTGATGGCCCATCGACGGGCGACACTATCGACCGTGACACTGAGGCCGATCACATCACCTTCGCAGGGGGACCCGCGGTGGGAGAGCGTCGGAGCGAGACCGGCGGGAAGTGGCCTTCGAAGGAAGGCTCGGATGTGTGCCCGGATGGAGGCGCGAAGGGAGGCTGTGTGGCCCGACGAATCGTCGGCGACTACGGGATTGACGCGCCCTACCTCCCGATCTTGAGCGCGGTGGCCGGTGCGGGTCTGCTTGGCTACGGACTCTTCGCGGGCGGGAGCCCGATCGTGCTGGTCATTGCGGCCATCCTGTTCGCCCAGGCGGCATTGAGTCTGTACGGGGCCAAAGGTGACAAGCTCACGGTGTGGCGTGAACTGGTCGATGGCCTCCAGTTGGTGGGAAATGAACGGGTTCTGGATATCGGTTCCGGTCGCGGCCCGGTCCTCATCACGCTTGCACGTGAGTTGCCTGGAGGGCGAGCTGTCGGCGTCGATGCGTGGACTTCCCGCGATCACAGCGGCAATGGCGACGCGGTGATCCTGGCCAATGCTGCGGCGAATTCGGTGGCTGACCGAGTCGCACTCGTCTGCGGGGACGTGCCGGCTCTGCCGTTTCCCGACGATTCGTTCGATGTCGTCACAGCCGGAAGTGTCATCCAAGGGTTGACGGACTCGATGAACCGGGACCGAACGATCCGTGAGATGTTCCGAGTCACCAGACCCGGCGGACAGATCCTGATCGTGGACATGAAGTACTCCGATCAGTGTCAGAAGGTCTTGGTGGGTGCCGGGGCCTCGCAGGTGGAGTGCCACGGATTGGGTGTGCGGGTGATTCTGTCCCGGCCTTTTCTGGTGTCCCGGCCCCTCTTCTTGTCTCGAGTGGTGCGCGCTGTCAAGCCGATGCGACCCCGATTGATCTCACCGGAATCCAAGTCCCGTGGTTGACAAGGACTTCGCTCAAGTGCGAACTGAGGGCTCAAGTGCGAACTGAGGGCTCAAGTGCGAACTGAGGGCTCAAGTGCGAACTGAGGCTCGGGCTCAGTGTTTGGGTAGTTCGGCGACCTCGTCGTCCTTGCCGGGCAGCAGTCGCCAGGTGACCACAGCTCCGATCACAAGAATGGCGGCACCCACGAGAGTCGTCACGCTGAGCGCATGGGTGAAGGCGGTCTGGACAGCGGTCACTACTTCTTCGGCCAGCGCCGGGGGAGCGGCGGTAACAGACTCGAAGGCCTCGCCAGGGGATTCCTCGGCCGCTGCCGCAATACGTTCGGGTACACCACTTGGCAGTCCCAGTGTCGCCTGGTAAACCGCCGTGAGCACGCTGCCGAGCAGTGCAATTCCCAGTGCGGTCCCCAGTTCGTAGCCGGTCTCCGACACTGCCGACGCGGCACCGGCGCGGTCTTTCGGAGCCACTGCGAGCACTGTGTCCGACGCGATTGTCAACGCCACACCGTCTCCCGCCCCGATCAGGATCAGGGGGATGGCGAACAGCAGGAAACTCGGGCTCTCGAGCAACAGAGCGACAGCGGCCATGCCCACGCCGATCGCGAGCAACCCGACGGCGGTCACAGGTCCTCGACCGAATGCGCGCATGAAGCGACCGGCGACCAGAGCGGCGATCAGAGCCGCGAGTGTGGCGGGGAGTTCGAACAGACCAGCTTGCAGCGGCTCGAGTCCGAGAACGAACTGGAGGTACTGAGAGAAGAAGAACAGCGCTCCGGCCAACCCGAACACCGAGAGGAGCATTCCCAGAACGGCACCGGTGAACGGGCCGCTGGCGAAGAGCCGGACGTCGACCAGAGGATGCTTCAGCCTGCGCTGACGCAGGATGAACCAGACCAAAGCGGATGTTCCTACGACACCTGCAACGTAGTAGGGGGCGGAGGGTCCGTGTACTGCGGTCTCCTTGATCGCGTACACGATGCCGAGGATCCCGACCATCGACAAGGCGACGGAGAGGACGTCGAGAGGTCCGGGGTCAGGGTCTTTGGACTCACGCAAGGTCGGCAGCCCGATGAGCAGCACCAGCGCCATGATCGGGACGTTGATCAGGAAGACCGAGCCCCACCAGAAGTTCTGCAGCAGGATGCCGCCGAAGAGGGGACCCGCAGCCGCTCCGGCGGCACCCATCGCACTCCAAACGCCGACGGCGAAGCTGCGCTCGCCTTCATCTGTGAACGTGCTGCGCATGAGCGCCAATGTGGAGGGCATGAGGGTGGCCCCCGCGACTCCGAGCAACGCGCGCATGATGATCAGGGTCTCCGCGTTGGCGGCATAGGCGGCGGCGATCGAGATGACGGCGAACAACGTGCCGCCCATCAGCAGCATGCGTTTGCGGCCCCAGCGGTCTCCGAGGTTCCCCATCGTGATGAGGAGCCCGGCCAGGACGAACGAGTAGATGTCGCCGATCCACAGGATCTGGGTGGCCGTGGGTTGGAGGTCCTTGACGATACTGGGGGTCGCCAGGCTCAGTACGGTTCCGTCGACGGCGACCAGGAATATCGCCAGGCACATCGCGGACAACGCCCACCAGCGCCGGGGATCCCGGGGGTGTGCTTCGGTCATCGGTGCGCTCCACGAACGGCACTGGGCGAAGTGCCGCAGGGGGATGGTGGCAGCGAAGTTCCCCCATACGCAATGCGGGACATGTCATGATCAAGCGAGGGGCCATGATCAGGGAGGGGCCATGATCAGGCGAAGGGCCATGATCATGTGAAAGGCAAGGAGGAACCATGGGTTTCGGACAGTCGATCTCATCGGGGTTCAGCAAGTACTTCACGTGGAGCGGTCGGGCGTCACGCAGCGAGTTCTGGTACTGGATCTTGTTCACCATCATCGTGTCCATCGTCGCCTGGATCCTGGACAGCATGTTCGGGCTCCATGTCTACAAGTTCTCTGATGTCGGAGCAGACGGCGGGATGGTCATGGTCCAGTACGCGAGCGTCGGATGGATCCAGACCTTCACAAGCCTGCTCCTGTTCCTGCCGACGATCGCCGTCACGGTCCGCCGCCTGCATGACACCGATCACTCCGGTTGGTGGTGGTGGTTGCAGCTGCTGAACTTCCTGTGCTTCATCGGCACGCTGATCTTGATCTTCGGTTTCTGGATCAAGCCCGGCGACCCCGCCGAGAACCGCTACGGGCCGCCACCGACCACAACCTGATCTGGGGCCGCTCAGTCCGCCCGGGTCAGTACCAACACCGGTATGACCCGGTCGGTCTTCTGCGCGTAGTCGGCGTATGGCGGGAAAGCCGCCACACACCGCTCCCACCATTGCTCCCGTTCCGTCCCTGTGACCTCACGCGCGTGGTAGTCGTGGCGCTCGGGGCCGTCCTGCAGTTCGACAAGAGGATGACTCACGAGGTTCTGATACCAGGCGGGGTGGTCCGGTGCTCCTCCCTTCGAGGCGACGACGGCGTACTCGCCGTCGTGTTCGACGCGCATCAGGGGCGTCTTGCGCACCCGCCCCGACTTGGCGCCGAGTGACGTCAGGATGATCACCGGCAGGCCCTGCATGGTGCCACCCTCGGCGCCGCCGGTGCGTTCGTAGTCGTCCACCTGCTGGCGAACGAAGGGGGTGGGGCTCGGTTCGTATTCTCCGGTCAGCGGCATGGGTTCAGTGAAGCGTGTCTACGCCGTCGAGTCGCGCTGTCAGGGTTTCAGTCCGCTGTATACGAGTAGAGCGGCGAACAGGAAACAGATTCCGGCGTTGATCTGCTGGGCGTGCGCGGTCGTGAATCGGTTCAAGGAAGCAAGCGCCGGATCGGCATGGGAGCCCGCAAGTGTGAGCAACAGGACCGGGAGCAATGCGGGGGCGATGGCGCACAGCAGAATGAGGCCCATCATCGTGGCGATCGTGCTGCTTGTCGCATCCGAGTTGATGGTGATGTGAACGGCCGGGAGGATCAGGACGAGTGAGGACAGGTTGCCCCACATGGCGGCGAATCCGATGCCGAAGAAGTCGCGGAGCGGCGCCTTGGCCAGTTTTTCGTCCCGAGCCTGGATCTTGGCCGGGTCCCGCTTCTTACGCAGTGCGTGGACGCCCAAGAAGAGCAGGCCGGCGGCGGCGACGAGTTTGACGATTCGTTCGACGTCCGACTGGTTGGACGAAGCAAGGACGATGCCACGAGCGATAGTGGCAAGCACGACCATGTAGATGACGGTCGTGACGAAGACGCCTGCGGTGTAGGCCCAGCCGCGGGGAACGGGCCGACTCTTGCCGGCCAGGATCAGTAACTGGATGGTCAACAGAGCCGGGCTTACGGCGGCCCCAAGCGCGAGAGGGACGACGGTCGGCCAGACGCTAGTCATTGTGGGACCAGACTACGGAAATCGGGGTGTCAGTGGCGGTCGGCCCGCCGGGCAACGGTCCACAGGAACTGCTGGGTCCCCCCAGACGGCGTGGTGTGCATGGCAGGGGATGACGAGAGAACCTCGAACTCGGCTCCCAGCAGTTCCGCTACAGATGTCGAGTCGTAGCGCCTCACCGGAAGTCCGGAACAAGTCGTCGGGCCGTCGGGGCCGAACACGCCGAGGATCACGGTGGAGTCCACATCCGTGGCGGCGCGCAGCGCTCGGACATAAGCGGCCCGATCCGACTGCTCGGTCAGGAAGTGAAGCACGGCGCGGTCGTGCCAGATGTCGTAGGTGCGCTGCGAACTCCAGGAGCGGATGTCCGCGGTCATCCATGTGACATCGGCGGCAGCGGAGCCGAGACGGTCGCGTGCGATCGCCATGCCGGCGTCGGACACGTCGAGCACTGTGATGTCGCCACATCCAGCTGCGATCAGATCGTCAACCAGTGTCGAGGCGCCACCGCCGACGTCGACGATGCTGCGGCCGGCGGGGTCGCCGATCAACTCCATCGAGTCGCGGGCGTGGACCTGGTACCAACTCTTGGCGGTGTCCCCTGGTGCGTAGGCGCTATCCCAATGGGCGCGCGCGGCGCCTGGATCCCAATGGGCGGCGCGCGCGGCGCCGGGATCCCAATGGGCGGCACGCGCAGCGCCGGGGTCTCCGGTCATTTGATCACCGGCCCATCGTCCGGCTGGTTCGCGGTGGCAGGGGGTGCATCGGAGACCTCCGGTCGCTTGGTGGGCCGGGGTGTCGGGTCCGGCTCGGGCTGTTTCGTCTGTTCTGGTTCGGGTTCCGGGTCCGGCTGTTTCGTGGGTGGATCGGGCTGCGGTGGATCGGGGTGCTTGGTCGGCTCGTCGGTCCCAGGCGGTGTTTCGGGTTCCGCATCGGGAGCGTTGCCGTTGCCGTTGCCGTTGCCGTTGCCGTTGCTCGGTGACTTGGTCTTGGTATCCGACGGGCGTTTCGCGGGGTCCTCGTTCGTCGGGGCAGACGACCTCCCAGTTGATGTACTCCCGGTGGATGTACTCCCGGTTGATGTACTCCCGGTGGATGTAGTGGTGGCGGACGGCGAGGCCGTGGCCGAGGACGCTTCGGTGGGGGTCGGAGAGGGGCTCGCTGCGTCCCTGGTTGGCGCTGGATCAGTCCGGGAGGGGTCCGTCGGAGACTGTGTCGCTGACGCCGCCGGACCCGTCAGCGCCATCATGGACGGCTCGGGCTGCGGCTGGGAAGATCCGCGCCACCATGCCCCTCCGACCACAATCACCACCACGGCTGCCGCGCCGGCCGCGATGAGGGGGCCACGCGAAGAAGAAGCGGTGGCTTCTCGGACAGGGCGGGGGAAACCGTCGGAGGTCCATGAACCCACGTCCGCCATGACTCCGGGGTCGAGGTGAGCGAGCATCTCGTCGGCTCGGGCCCGGGACAGTGAGGACAGTGCGATGACGGCGGGCAGGCTGAACGCCGACACGTAAGCGGTGGCTCGTTTGGTCCCCCGCTCGGAGCAGTCCGGGCAGGTCTTGGCGTGTTTGGCGACGCGCTTTCGGATCAGCGGGGTCCACTCGCGCTCGAAGCCGGCCAGGGCGGTGGCCAGTCCGGTGCAGGACCCACGGTCACGGGCGAGGAGTAGTCCGGTGACCGATGCTGTCAGCGCAGCTTTGGCGCGCGATATGCGCGCTCGGGCAGTGGGTTCGTTGGCGCCCATGGCGGCGGCGACCTCGGATACGTCGAGGTCGTGGCGCAGCGCCAGCGCCAGCGAATCGCGGTCGGCTGGGGCCAATCCCGTGAGAGCGGCTTGGACCAACGCGGAGGACTCGCCGCGTTCGAGTTCCGCGGTGGGGTTGGAGTCAACGGGGATCATGGCCAGCGTCTCGTCGTCGTGGGCGAAGCGGCTGCGCTCCCGCACCACGGACAGACAGCGGTTGCGGGTGATGGCGAACAGCCAGGGTCGAAGTCGGCTGGGATCCCGTAGTCGACCGATGTTGGCCACCGCCGACATGAGGGATTCATGCGTGGCGTCCTCTGCCGCGCTGCGATCCCGGACGACCGTGACCGCGTAGGCGAACAGCCGCTCGGCGTAGTGGCGGTAGAGGAGGTCGAAGCCTGCGCTCCGGTCGGAGCGTAAGGCCTCGACGATCCGGGTATCGGTGGCTGCGTCGGGCACGCCGGTCTCCTTCCCGCGGGATCAGCATAGGGTCCGTGCGGACCGGTCGAACATGCCGAACGCGGTGTTCCGACTCCTTCGCCGGAACACCGCCTCGACCTGGTCACTGCTTGACGACACCCTCGATCAGTGGCCAGCAGCCGTCATCCCCGGTGGCGTTGCGGTAGTCGGAACCGGACTGAAGCGGAGGCTGGTAGAGCAGCGTGTTGTCCCCGCCTGACGAGCATCGCACTGCCGACGTCTTGGTCGAGACCATGCTCAGGCGCCAGCCCTTCTTGATGTGCATGTTCACCGGGAACTTCTCGACCCGGTAGGAATCGTTGTCCCAGTTGGCGTCGCCCTGGCCGACCACAGTGATCTCGGGTCCGGTCGCCTTGACCTTCGCCTGCCATTCGCCGGCGATCTGGCGGGCTTTGACCAGTTGCAGCTGGAAACTGCCGGCAGTGCCGGAGATGACCCGGACCTTCTTGAGTGTCCCGGTCACCGGGGACTTCTCGCCCCCGTCCGGGCGGCCGTAGGCCTCGTTCATCACGAACGAACACGTTGCTGCGAGATTCAGCGGATCGCAGTACAGGCCCGGCACCGAGTTGGATGGTTGCACAGTCGCATCGAGGGTGGATCCGAACTTCACCTTGGGCCCGGCCTGGGCGGCGCCTGGGATCAGTGTCCCGGCGAGGGTCAGGGCGGCGGCGGTGCCGGCGATGGCGATGGACCGCTGAGTGGTGGACTTCTTCATGGTGTGGCTCCTTGGACCGGGGCCCCGGTTGGGCCCTACACAGGAGAGACATCCGGCTCACCGGAAGCGAAACACTTTTCCCGAACAGTTCTCGGCGGGTTTCTGGGCCATACGTCGTGGCCGGGACCTTGGTCCCCCATCCCGGCCCGAAACTGTAACTGTGAGTAAGACAAAGACTACGCTGAGAAGCGAGACGAAAGTCGGTGGTCGTCATGCACTCACGCGCGGTTCTGGTCGGAAGTGCGGTTCTGCCGCTGGCAATGACGTTGGCGGTGCCCGCGCAGGTGGCGCAGGCTGCCAAGGACGTCAGCGGACAGTTGACCGGTGCCGGGTCCGGCATGACGGTGCTGGCGCTGGCCGACAACGGCACGTCGGTGAGCGCCACGGTCGCCGGCAACGGGCGGTTCACGTTGAAGCCGGGGAAGTTCGCCAACCAGATGTTCCCGGGTCGAGGGTCGGGCCCCACTTTGCACTTGCTGCGAAACGGCGAGTACGTCGGTCCGGTCGTGCTGGGCAAGTTCACCAAGAAACCCCAGAAGGGAAAGAAACCCCAGAAGGGAAAGGAACCCCAGAAGGGAAAGGAACCCCAGAAGGGAAAGAAATCGGTACAGGGCTACACCCGACTGGCAGCCAAGCAGGCCAAGGCCGTGAAGCTGGGCAAGATCGCGTTCAAGAAGAAGGGCTACGCCGTGGTGACCGGGAAGCTGGCCACCAAGTTGCTGGATACCAAGCGGACCGTTCCGTTGATCAACGGAGTGCCGGCCGGAGCCGGTAACCAAGGGGCCGCCGGTCCTATCGCAAGTTCGCGGGCCATTGTGCTCGGTCGTGCCGCTGGCGAGGCGATGCCGGCCAACGCCAAGACCCTCGGTGCCGACGCCGACAAGGACGGCGTGCCCAATCTCGCCGATGTCGACATGAACGGCGACCAGATCCTTGACGCTGCCCAGGCCGAGAGCGCCCTGCCGGTCGCCACCGGCGGCACGCTGACGGGCGACGAGGTGTTGGCGGGGCGCCCGCAGACCGTCGTGCAGTTCGCCAAGATCCTGAATTTCGACGCCAACCAGGCCATCAATACCAACCGCAACCCGACGCTGAGCTGGGCGACGCTGCAGCAATACCTCAGTTCGAACCTGCAGATCGAGGCGTTGGCCGCCCGGGGTGATCTCAGCAGCCTGCTGTGCGAGGGCAACCCTGCCGGATGTGCGGCGGGTGAGGCGCTCGCTTCCCTGCTGATGGACTGCCGTCAGTTGAGTTACTGCCAGGCAGGTTCGGCTGCAGTGATCGTGGCTGAGCCGGGGACCGGGCTCGACCGGCAGCCGTTGTCCGTGCTGCTCAACTCCCAGGGACTCATCGACGTTCCCATCGATACCCATAGCGCGCCGGGTGGCGGAACCACGCCGTTCGAGCGCGGCTTCCAGCTGAGTTTCTTCCCGCGCGTCAGCGAGTCGACCGAGTTGGGTTTGGTGGGCGACTCCTTCGAGTTCATCTTCCTGGACGGTCAGGGCAACGAGCTCGCCCGCAAGGCGAAGGTGCTGACCAGCTCCGTCGTGACTCCACTTGAGTGGAAGTCGGTCGGCGGTAACACGCAGGTCACAGAACAACCTCAGCAACTGACACCGGAGCAGGTGTCCGCGCTGCGGATGGAGTTCTACCGGCCGCAGCGTCTGGCCGATGCTTCCGGGGCCCAGCCGCTCATGGCTGACCGCGGTGGCCTCCAGTACAACGTGTACATGATGAGTGAGGGCCAGGGCAGTCAGTTCTACTGGTGCCGCAGTTCCCAGGTGACCCCCGTCAGCGGTGACCTGGTGAAGGTCGTATCCCCAACGGGGATGAGTGGCCGCGACGAGCCCCTGTACGACCGCAATGTCGATCCAGTCAACGGCGAATCTCTGGCCTACACGCTCGATGTCGGTGCTTGCCTGGCAGATCCCGCGATGGGCCCGGGGGCACCTCCCCAGGCTGGCAGCATCGTCACGATCGAGATCGAGTCCCAAGACGGCGACGGCAACCGGACCCGGACGCAGGCGAAAATCCTGGCTCCCTGACCGGGCTCACGCTGGCGCGATCGGGACGCGGTTGATGGGCTGGATGCGGTCAGCGGGCGCGCTTGCGTTCGTACAGCGCCTCATCGGCTCTATGCACCGCGACGTAAAGATCCTCGGAGGGATCCCAGTGAGCGAATCCGATGCTCCACGCTCCGGGGCGACGCACCGCAACACGGGCCGCCAGTTGCCGTGCCTCTTCGGGTTCGACTCCCGCGAGCACCACGACGAACTCATCACCACCGAATCGGGCGACGATGTCACCCCGGCGTACGCTCGTGCGCCAGTCGTCGGCGACGTCGATCAGTCGCTGGTCACCGACCGAGTGTCCCTCGGTGTCGTTGAGTGCCTTGAAATCGTCCAGGTCGAGGATTCCGACCGTTACCGGCGCCCCTGAGCGTTGCGCAGACGCCCGGATCTGCTCGGCCATCAAGTCGAGGCCCCGACGGTTCAGCAGCCCGGTCAGGGTGTCCTGCAACGCGAGTTCCCGCAGTTGCCGCGCCATCAGCGCCACCATCATCGACACGGTGGTGACCACGATGGCCACCAGCAGGAAGTAGATCGGTCGCAGATATGCCGGGTTCGCCAGCAGGCAGAACAGGTAGACCGACAGCATCAGGACCAGTTCCGCGAGGAACCGGTCGTATGGCCTGAAGTAGGCCGCGAACACGGCGAACAGGATCAACCCGAATCCGACAGTGACCAGTCCTGTGTCGTTGGCCAGCAGGAAGGTTCCTCCGCCGGCTACCGCGATCCCGATGACCACAGCGACATCGAGAGCCCAATCGCCGCGAGAATGTCTTGCCGGGAACCAGAGCAGGATCGCCAGAACCAACATGACGACACCGGTGAAGATGTTGTAGTGACGCAGTGGGTCACCGCTGGTCATCAGTGCGGCGAACGCGAACGCGAACGACGCGATGATCGCCATGACGCCCGCGAGGATCATGTAGGGCAGCGGTGGACGCGGGAACCGATGACCGGATTCGGGGTGACTGATGTTCTTCTCTCTTCCGGGGGCCTGAGGCACGTCGTATCGGCGCGTCTTGTTGTCGGCTCGCCCCCCGCGCTGTGGGCACGGCAAGAGCCTCACCTCCAGGGTACGTGGCGCGAATGTCGGGGAGTACCGTCGGAAGTGACCGCCACAGGGCTGTGACCAACATGGGGGTGAAGATCATGACCGCACCGGCGCCCGGACCACAGGACCCCGCCCAGCAGTCGGAACCGCAGGCCACTGAGCCGCAACTTGACGTTGTTCGTCGGCGCCGCAGCGAGTTGCGCGCCGCCATGGCCGACTTGGAGGCCGCCATGGCCACTCCCGCCGGCCCCGACCCGGCAGGATGGCTACAGGGTGTCCGCGACCGGGTCGAGAAACTGCGGACTGCCCTCGACCGTCACGTCGGTGTCCACGAAGGTCCGGATTCCTTCCATGCCGACGTCGTCCGTCATCAGCCCCACCTCGCGGCGCGGGTGCAGTGGTTGCAGCGCGACCACACCAGGTTGTCCGATGCTCTGGGCAGCGTGGAGCGGGAGTTGGATTCCGCGACACCGGCCGATGAGTCGATGGACCAGGTCCGCGCGCTGGGCACTGATGTGCTTCACCTCTTCGTCCGCCACCGGCAGCGAGGTGCGGACGTCGTGTGGGAGGCCTTCAACTACGACGTCGGCGGTGAGACCTGACCTCACGCATCCACGGATGAGGTAGTCGGTCGAACAGGGTCCGGGCGATGGGAACTCATCTGCTCCCAGTCCTTACAGACATCGAACACTCAGGTACCGCGATCCGGGTGCATGCTGGCCGTGTGACCATCGTGCGTCCGATCGCAAACGCGGTTCTGGCGGCGATGATAGCGGCGTGGGCACTCGCAGTGCCGGCGTCGCCGGGGTCGGGCGCAGAGCCGGGCCGATTGGGCACGAACCTGGCCCGCATCAACTATTACGACGGCGCCATGATCTTCGCCGATATCGTCAAGCAGGCCGGCGAGTGGATTCCCCAGCGAGAAGGTGGTGCTTGGGGATCAGGCACTCCGCTGCAACTGCGTCCCGACGGCTGGCCGCAGTCGATCGCTGACGGGCAGTTCGCAACAGTGGTCCTCGCCGAGAACCACTACCCTGCGGGCCGGTACTCCGTCACGTGGCGTGGTTCGGGCGAGTTCGACATCAACGACAAGCGGTTCGCAGGCTCCGGTGGGTCCGGGCACGTTGATCTGGACGGCACATCGATCGTGCTCTTGAACCTTCGTCAGACGGATTCCACAGACCCCCTCCGCGACATCTCGGTACGGGCGCCGGGTACCCCGGCCGATGCCGTCTTCCATCCCGACTACCTGGCCCAACTGGCCCCCTACTCGGTCGTGCGCTTCATGGATTGGCAACGCACCAACAGCACCTTTGCCGATCCGCAGCGGACCTTCCGGTGCGCGAGCCGGGTGACTCCCGGCTACTACTCGCAAGGGACCAGCGCGGGGGCAGCTGTCGAGACCATGGTGGTCTTGGCGAATGCCCTCGACCGCGACCCGTGGTTCACGATTCCGCACGAGGCGTCCGACGATTGGGTGCGCTGCCACGCGCAGGTGGTCGCGACCACGTTGGCGCGGCACCTGACCCCGCGATACGAGTTCTCGAACGAAACCTGGAATCCGACCTTCCGCGCATTTCACGATCTCAGCGCCGAGGCCGCGGCGGCAGGACTCGGCGGAGGTGACCGATTCCTCGGCCTGCAGCAGCGTGTTGGCCAGCGACACAATGCCGTCATGGATCTCGTGCAGACACAGATGGCGGCGAACGGTCGACCATTCATTCGTGTCCTCGCGGGGCAAGCGGCGAACTCGTGGGTGGTGGAGCAGCGCCTCGCGACTGCAGGGACGAAGGCTCGCACTGACGAGATCGCGATCGCGCCGTATCTCGGAGTTGGAGGCAACCCCTTCGACGCGGACGAGGCCGCCGCATTGGCCCGACTGGATGAGACTTCGGTTGTCCAGCGTCTGACCGCGAACCAGTCTGGCGAGGTCGATCCGTGGATTTCTGCCCACGAGGAACTCGCACGCACGTCGGACAAGGAATTGGTCGCTTATGAGGGTGGTCAGCACCTTGCCGGACACCCGGACAGTGCTGCGCTCACGCGACTGTTCATCTCGGTCAACCGATCGTCCGCGATGGGGGAGCTCTACGACACCTATCTCGAGCGATGGCGGGCGGCGACCGGGAACGCCTTGATGATGCATTTCACGGATGTGGGTCCGTATTCCCGCTTCGGGTCCTGGGGGGCGTTGGAGACACCCGAACAGGCGCCTACGACCAGTCCCAAGTATGAGGCACTGCTGCGCTTCGCGGGTACGCTGCGCCCCGACCCGGCCCCCTCTGGATCACCTCCCATCGATCCAGATCCGAGTACACCCGGGAATCCTCCAGATCCTGAGCCAGGAGCCACGCCGTCTCGCCCGGTCGGAATGTCGATAGCCGGCGGACGGTTCTCCCGTTCGCGGCACGTCGTGCTCTCGGTTCGATGGCCGAATGACGCAACAGGTGCCCGCGTCGCTGATCGGTCCGACTTTCGTGGTGCTCGCTCGCTGCGATCAGGTGCCCAGCCGCGGTGGACTCTGCCGCGGGCTGAGCGGCGGGTTGCCCGCCACCGGCTGTTCCTGAGGTTCCACGGTTCCTCTGTCGTCCGTACCTTCTCCGACTCAGTGATGCTGGACCGTGCGCGTCCTCGGCTGGCGAGGGCGACGGCGAAGTGGGGAGCCGGAGCGGTGACCATCAACAGTCGAGCGACAGATCAAGGTAGCGGACTGCGGTCGCTCCTGGTCGCGGCGAGGCCCGGTTCGCGCGCGGTGGCCAATCCCGACAGACCACCCGACACTTCGTCTTTCGAGGGGCGCTACCAGCCAAGGGTGCGGGTCGGTGGCCTGCCGCGTGGCCCCCTGGAGGTTCGGGTTGTGGATCGGGCGGGCAACAAGAGTCTCCCGATGCTCATCCGTCCGACGTGACCGCAAGGTGGAGGTCAAACCTGCAGGAGCCGGTCGGCGATCCAGCCGATGTCGGTCGCAACCACTGCGGGCGGGCCCCCGGGTTGCATCACTTGGCTGAACACCAAGCGCACGACCGCGGCCACGCCACGGTTCAGAGTCGCGGCGTCGACCGTCGCGTAGTTGGCCTGGATTTGCCGGACGACAACTGACGTCGCTGTCTCGAACAGTGGCTCAGCTTGCGTGGTCAGCAGTGGCAGCAGTTCACCAGCGCCTCCATGGGCGCTGGTGACCACCGCCCGCAGCACCGGATTGTCCCCGGCGCGATCCAGCACGGAGAGTGCGGCCCGGGCCACATCGTCCCGGAGTGCTCCCCGGCCACCGAGTTCGGCGGCAACCACACTCATGAAGCCCTCGAACTCCCGGCCCACGAGCAGTTGCGCCAGATGAGGTTTGGACCCCACCTCGTTGTACACCGACTGCCGCGAGACCCCCGCGTGTTCACCGATTCGGGCCATCGTGACATCGGACCACGAGTGGTCGCCGAGCAGATCGGTCGCGGCATCCAGGATTCGGGTGAGCAGGAGGCTGTCGGAAGTGGTCATTCCGGAAGGAAGTCGACTTTCTCGCGCACCCCGCAGTCGGGGCAGCACCAGTCGTCGGGCACTTGATCCCATGAGGTGCCCGGAGGGAATCCTTCGCGCGGGTTGCCGATGGCCTCGTCGTAGACGTAGTCGCAGCTGTCGCAGCGGTATCTCATGTGGTGGCGTCGCTGACGGTCGGGTAGGCCTGCATCACGCGTTCTCGCTTGCCGGGTTGGATGTTCGCCCGCGAGATGTCACCGTCGAAATGAGCGAGTACGCGCGGATCCATGGTCCTGCGCCACAGCGGGGGGAACAGTGCCAGCACGATCATCCCCGCATATCCCGTCGGGAGCACCGGAGCCTCCTGGTAGTCCCGCAATGCCTGATATCGGCGGGTGGGGTTGGCGTGGTGGTCGCTGTGTCGTTGTAAGTGGTACAGCAACACGTTCGTCGCGATGTTGTTGCTGTTCCAGCTGTGCTCCGGGCGAACCCGTTCCCACCGTCCTGACGCCTCGCGGCGACGCAGCATCCCGTAGTGCTCCAGGTAGTTCACGATCTCGAGCAGTGCGATACCCACCACAGCCTGGATCAGGAGGAACGGCAGAATCTGCACTCCGAACGCGATCAGTAGCAACCCCCACAGCACCGCGGACATGAGCCACGCGTTGAGGACGTCGTTGCGAATCGACCAGTGGCTCTCGTTACGGCGCCGGAATCGGGGCTGCTCCAGCCGCCACGCGTTGCGCAGGCTGCCGATGACGGTGCGGGGGAGGAACGCATAGACGCTCTCGCCGACCCTGCTGCTGGCCGGATCGTCGGGGGTCGCAACTCGGACGTGGTGGCCTCGATTGTGCTCGATGTAGAAGTGGCCGTAGAACGACTGCGCCAACGCGATCTTGGCCAGCCACCGCTCGACTTTCTCCTTCTTGTGCCCCAACTCGTGGGCGGTGTTGATGCCGACGCCCGCCACCGTGCCCACGGTCAACGCCAATCCGATCTTCGCGAACAGGGACAACGAGTCGCCGGACCACAGCCAGCACGACCATACGAGCGCTGTGTACTGCAAAGGGAGGAACAGGAAGGTGATCCATCGGTAGTAGCGGTCTTCCTCCAGCGATTTGATCAGTTCGTCCGGCGGATTGGCGCGATCCAAGCCGGCGAGGAAGTCGATCGTGGGGATGATCACGAACAGAAGCACTGGGCCGATGTACCAGAAGACAGGCCACCCGGTCAGGTAGGCCAGTCCGCCGCCGAGGAAGGGAAACAGCGGCACGATCAACCCCAGCAGCCACAGGTGTCGCTTCCAGTCCGTCCAGGTGGCCGCGTCGGCCGGCACGGCTGCTGCGCTCATGGTGCACCTCGTCAGTCCTCGTCAGTCCCGGTCGATCGCGAGGTTTACATGAGAGCACTATTTGTAAAGCGCGTCAAGGATCCCTACTTCGCCACGGGCAAGGGAATCATCGGCTCGGGGTGATGGACCGGCTCGCCGACATACTGGTGCCGGATTCCAGCGATGTAGTCGCGGGCCAAGTCCGTCAGCCCGGCATCGGTCTGCATGCGGCCCTTCGTGACCAGCACCCCGAGGTCAGCGCCGTGGAACCGGTAGTCCCCGGGTGCATAGACCCTCATGAAGAACGCGTCATGTTCGTCGGTCAGCTCGTGCCAGTCCGACGACACCCGCATGAAACGCAGTTGCCCGTCGGCGATGCGGTACGTGCCCGTCGCCGGCGCTGCCAGGATGCGTTCCACGTCGTCTCCCGGTTCCTTCATGATCAGTTGCGACCACAGATCGACGGCCGCCAACTCGCGCCAGCGTTCGTTGATCTCATCGACGTCGATCTCGTAGTCGATGTCCATGAATTCCAGAAGGTGGAAACACACCAGCGGCAGGTCCGCGTATGCCCCGACAGTGGTGTTGGTCATGGAGGTGACGCCGGAGATCCGCGGGTTGACCTCCCCCATGTAGACCTCACCGTCGTCGGTGTCGATCAGCACGTCGAACTCGAAGAAGCCGCGGTAGCCCTCGTCCCGCAGCCGGTCACCGAACCTGCGGACGAGGTCGATGGCACGGGTGCGCTGTTCGTCGGTGATCGCTTCGGGGAAGACGTCGTTGCCGCACCAACCGCCCTTGTAGGGAGTGAGTTCGGGGTAACCGGTGAGGTCGGTCATGAACGGACCCACGATGGTGCCGTGCCGGGTCAGTACTGCCTCGACGGCCGCTGCTCGGTTGTTGATCCGTTTCATGATCTTGACGGGCTGACCGATGATGTCGTCGGCGAACCGGTCCCAGTCGTTCTCGGACTTGATGAAGAAGGTGGTCTTGCCGGAGTCGCCGTATGGCGTCTGCACGACGAGGTCGGCGCCCAACCCGTTGAGTTCGGCGATCTGGCTGAGTTGTCCCCATGACTCGACGGCATCGGTCAGAAGATTGGGCACACTGGGCGCGCCGGCCTCGTTGCCCATCTGGGTGGTGACGATCTTGGAGTCCAGGCGGCGGCGCAACTCGGCGGGCGGCAGGATCAGGTGGTAACCGAGTTCCTGGCAGATGGTCTCGGTCTCCTCGTCGAAGAACACCATCGCCACCATGGGCCGCTGCCCCGGCTTGGTCCGGCCGGCGATGTACGACTGGACCTCCTTGTCCCGCAGCAGGTAGTTGTTGATCTCCTCGGCGCTCGTGAACTCCACGTAGGGCTTCTCGAGGGGGGTGAACACGCGGGGGTGAGCGCCGTCCCACGAGTCGTAGTAGGTGATGTAGCGGAAGTTGCGGACCCAGCGGTCGACACCCAGCAGATTGAACGCCGTGGCACCCACGAAGAAGATCGGTTGGGTGTTGGTGCGGAAGAACGCGCGAATCTCGGACATGCCGTGCAGGACGGGTCGTTCACGATTGGCCAACACCTTGCCGAGGGAACTCATGCACGCCTCCGAGGGACTGGTGTGACTGTAACGGCGCAGAGTTCGCGACGCGCGCTCTCACATGAGCGTGGATCAGAGGTCAGTGGTCGCGACCGGCGGCCAGTCCCGGTGGCCCCTCGTGATGGCTGTCGAAGTCCACGGAGAGCCCGGACAGGTACGCGCCGATCGTGTCGAATGCGGCGATCGTCTCGCTCAACATGCTGGGGTTCTGCGCGTCCGGCCAAGTCGAGAACTTGGCAGCGACCGTGCGGGTGCCCGGATTCACGTAGAGCATCTGACCGTAGATGCCCAGACCCAGCAGGACGTCACCGTGGCGGCGGGGCAGGAACCAGAACTGGTTGCGGTACCACCCGCCCGGTAAATAGGGACCGGAGCGGGAATGGTGGAACGCCTCGCGGATGTCCGGATCGACGCGCCAGGACGCTTGCAGCCAGTCGCTGGGGACGATGTCCACGCCGTCGAGGCGCCCCATGTGCAACAGCATCTGTCCGAAGCGGGCCAAGTCCCGGGTGGAGGCGCACATGCCGCCGTCGTGGATTCCGGTTCCGACGGAGTCGCAGGTGAGTTCCGCAGGATACAGCGCTCCGAGCGGGGTCCAGATCAACTGGCCGATCAGATCGGCCATGCGCACTCCGGCGGACCGCTCGCACACCCAACCCAAGACGAGCGTCTCGGCCGACCGGTAGTCGAAGATGCCGCCATGGTCGCGCTCGCGGCTCAGGGTGCTCAGATACTCGTAGATCGAACGGGGGATTTGGTCGTGTGACGGCGGACGCCAACCGAAGGCCTCCTCCATCACGTTGACTTCCGCTTCGGGGTCGGTGTACTCCTCGCTGAACCGGACCCCCGAGCGCATGTCCAGGACGTTGCGGACCGTCGCCCCCGCGTAGCCGGAACCTTCGAGTTCGGGCACGTAGGCGGTCAACGGGGCGTCATCGTGCAAGACACCGCGGTGGATCAGAATTCCGGCGACACAACCGACCACCGACTTGGTCACCGACATCAGCAGATGGTTCGTGAACGGCCCGGTATGTCCGAAGTACTGCTCGTAGCGGATCCGATCGTCATGCATGATCACGATTCCGTCGGTGTACGTGTCGTGCAGCAACTCGAGGAACGGAGCTGTGGTGCCGTCAGTCCGCCCGACTGGCATGTCGGAGATCGCGGCGTCCGGCTCGAAAGCGACTGGATGAACGTACGACGAGTTACGGATGGTCTGCGTGGGCACGAGTTCGCGCAGGTGGGAGAAGGCCCAGCGGTTGAACGGGGGATCCTGCCAGTTGCCCAGTGTGACGCGCACGTCCGGGTGGGGAGGGAACCCCTGCATGAGCATCTGCTGAGTCTAGTGGCCGACCCCGGCCTAGGATTGGTCGGCTGCTGATTCCTCGGCGGGCTCCTCAAAGCGCTGCACATAGGCGGCGACAGCCACCGGCAGTGTGGCGTACATGTTCTCCTCGCCCACCACATCAGCGACGCCGTGGTCACGCATCGGTTCGAGCACGTCGTTCTTGACGCGGGCCAACCACAACTCGATCCCCTTCTCGTCCAGCTTGTCGTGCAGTTGCTCCAAGATCTCGAGCGCCGTGGAGTCGAGTTCGACGTTGGCCTCCATGTTCAAGATGACGACGCGTGTGTCGGCGTCGGTGGCCTGGGTCACCTTGTTGTAGAAGTCGTACGCGTTCATGAAGAACAGCGGAGCGTCGTAGCGGAAGACCACGAGCCCCGGGATCGTGACCGCTTCGGCGAAGTCATCGACGTCGTGCATGCCGGCGCGATCGGGAACGTACCCCAGAATTCCGTCGTGAGGTCGGGCCAGCCTGGCCATGAACTCCGCGATCGACAGGGCGATCGAGATGATCACCCCGGGCAGGATCCCCAACACCACGACACTGATGGTGCAGATCGCGGCGATCGAGGCCTCCCGCTTGCGGAATCGCAGCAGCGCCGCCCATTCCTTCGGTTCGATCAGTGTGATCGCCGCGAACAAGATCACCCCGGCAAGGCCGGCGATCGGGACTGCTGCGATGACTCCCGGGAACAGGAGGGGACCCGCGAGCAGTACGACGAGCACGAAGATCGAGTAGAAGCGGCTGGTCGCGCCAGAGGCGCTGGCCAAGGCCGTGCGTGAGGAGGACGTCGACATGGGATATCCGCCGGTGAGGCCGGTCGCGACCTGGACCCCGGCCAGTGCCTTCATCTCGGATGAAGGTTCCGGTGGCACATCGTCGGCGAACGCCCGGGAGTTCACCATGACGTCGGTGTAGGACACGACCGCGATACTGAGGGCGGGAACGATCAACGCCGAGACTGCATCGACGGTGATGGCGGAAAACTGTGGGACGGGCAGCGACAGGGCCACTGGTCCGACCTTGGGGACATCCCATTGCAGGCCCAACACAATGGACAACAGCAGGGCGATCAGCGGACCTGGGATCTTGCGGGAGATGACGCGCAGGATGAGCGACACCCCGAGCACGGCCATGGCTATCGTCACCGACTGCCACTGCGGCGTCTGCCAGACGGTTTCCCAAAGGCCCACCAGCGACGACGTGTCGACCTCGAACCCCAGCACCTTGGGCAACTGCGACATGATCATGAGGACGGCGACGCCGGTGAGGTACCCGACCAGGATCGGCTTGGACAGCAGGTCTGCGAGGAATGAGGCCCGCAGCAACCAGGCTGCCAGCAGGATCAGGCCGACCAGGATGCTGGTGATCGCCAGCGCGTTCAGGACCGGGATCCCCATCGTCGCCGCCACGGGTCCGACGGCCGCCGCCGCCATCAAAGCCACGGTGGATTCCGGGCCGACCGACATGTAGGTGCTGCGACCCAGAATCATGTAGACGATCAGTGGGACGGCGGCGACGGCCAGTCCAGTGGCCGCATCGATCCCGGCCAGGGAGCCGTAGGCCATGGCCTGGGGGATCATGTACGCCCCGACCGAGACGCCGGCGAGGATGTTGCCGGAACTCAGCACCGACCGGCGGAACCTGGCTGACAGGCCCTGAGCGGGTCCGGTCGTCGCCTCAGATGCCATGACGGCAGACTAGAGATGAACAGAGGGTGAACAAAGCCGAATGGCCGTTTGCCCATGGCACTAACGTAGCGGCGTGCCACCCTCGCGCCCCCCGACGAGCCGGGTCGCCTTGGCAGGGTTCTTCGGCGGGGGTCTCTCCGGGCTGTTCGGAGTCGGCGGCGGCATCGTCATGGTCCCGTTGTTCGTGCTGTGGCTGGGGTTGGGTCAGAAGCGCGCCATCACCACCTCGCTGGTGGCGATCATTCCGATCTCGATTCTCGGAACCCTCGGCTACGCGTTGGGTGATGACGTCGACTGGTGGCTCGCCATCGCCCTCGGCGCCGGCAGTATCGTCGGCGGTCAGGTCGGCGTTCGGTTGCTCCCGCGGATCCCGGTCGTGGCGCTCCAGGTGTCCTTCGCCGCGCTGTTGCTCTACTCGGCGTATCGTTTGGCCTTCCCCGCCGAGATAGCCGAAACTGACCTACCCCCGGACGTGGGGATTTGGCTCATCCTGATCGTGGGTGCCGTGGCCGGCATCCTCGCGGCGCTGCTGGGAGTCGGTGGGGGGATCATCCTGGTTCCCGCCATGGTCTTGATCTCCGGGCTCGACATCAACACCGCGCGGGGGACGAGTCTGATGGTCGTGATCATCACCGCGGCAACGGCGACCATCTCCAACATTCGCGCTCAACGGACCGATACCCGGGTTGGCGTCGTTGCGGGGGTGGTGGGAGCGCCTGCGGCTTTGGTGGCCGCGATCGTGGCGCAATGGATACCCGAACGTCAAGCCGCGCTGCTGTTCGCCGGCCTGATGGTCGTTGCGGCCGTGCAGTTGCTGGTTCGCGCCGTTCGGCGCAGGGATGGATCTGAACCGGCGGACGCTGAGGCTACCTCCGCCTGACGGCGGCTTACGTCCGGTTCGCACCGTAGATGCGAACCTCAGCCGCCTTGACGACGAGAGAGACGGTGCGCCCCACACTGAGGCTGAGGCGGGCCACCGATTCCGGTGTGATGTCAGCGGCGATCTTCTCCGTGCGCACCCGCACCAGATTCCCCTGGGGCTCCAACGCCGTGACGACTGCGGAGAAGGTGTTGCGCGGGCTTCCCACCGGAGGTTGGGTGTAGATCGCGACGGCGGAGGGCGGGAACACCGCGACCGCGCTCGCCCCGACAGGAAGCATGTCGTCGGTCTGACCGTGGACGACTGTTCCGGCGGCGTGCCCGGTTTCTGAGGAGTGACTGGGTTCTGAGGAGTGACTGGGTTCTGGGGAGAGAATGGTTTCCGCGGTGTGACTGGGTCCGTCACCGGTGGTGATGAAATCCGACCCGGACAAGACCCCGCGCAAGAAGTTCAGGCCACTCAGGCGGGCGGCGAAGGCGCTGCGCGGGTTGCGCAGCACCTCGTCCGTGGGGCCCTCCTCGACTACTCGGCCGTGATCGAGAATCACGATTCGATGAGCGAGCAGGGCGGCGTCCAGCACTTCGTGAGTCACGATGATGGCGGTTCGCTCGGCCAGGACCCGAAGCAGTGTGTGGCGCACTTGCACTGCGGTGGAGACGTCCAGCGCCGCAAGAGGTTCATCAAGCAACAGCACCCTGGGTTCAGTGGCCAGGGCCCGGGCAAGGGCCACTCGCTGCGCCTGCCCGCCGGACAGTTGCCGAGGCCTGCGATCGGCCAGCTCGCCCGCATCGACCTCGGCGAGCCAGCGGTCTGTCGCGCGGCGGGCAGAAGCTCGCGAGACCCGACGACAACTCGGCCCGAAGGCGACGTTGTCCTTCACAGTCAGATGCGGGAAGAGCAAGGGTTCCTGGGCCAACAGGGCGAGGTTGCGGCGATGGGGTGGCACGTGAACTGGACTCGTCCCCTCGGTGACGCGGGTCAGCAGCTCGTCATCGATGGTGACAACGCCGTGGTCGGGCCGAAGGAGTCCCGCCACCACCTGTAGCACGGTGCTCTTGCCCGACCCGTTTCCCCCCAAGAGGGCCGTCGTCTCCCCAGTGGCGACCGCAAAGGAGATGTCGACGTCCCGGGCGGTGACGCGACACTCCACGGTGACGCTCATCGCCGCGCCGTCCGAGTCGCGAGGCCGATCACCAAGACCGCCACGAGCACCAAGAGCAGTGACAGCGCGACGGCTGCGTCGGGGTTGGTCTCACGCTGGAGGTAGATCTCCAACGGGAGGGTTCGGGTTGTCCCCGCGAGACTCCCGGCGAACGTGATGGTGGCACCGAACTCACCAAGGGCCCGCGCGAAGGACAGCACCAGCCCGGCGGCGAGCGCGGGCAGCACCATCGGCAGGGTGACCCGACGCAGGACGGTCCCCGGCGGTGCGCCGAGGGTGGCTGCCACCTGGTCGTAGCGTTGCTCGCTCGATCGCAGGGCCCCTTCGAGGCTGATGACCAAAAAGGGTAGGGCGACGAAGGTCTGAGCCAGCACCACGGCGGTCGTCGAGAACGCGATCTGGACTCCCAGCACTTCGAGTGACTGGCCCAGTAGTCCGCGACGACCGAAGGTCGACAACAGTGCGATGCCGCCGACCACCGGGGGGAGAACGAGCGGGAGGAGCACCAGTGAGCGCACCAGAGTCTGCCCAGGGAACTGCAATCGCGCCAGGACCAGTGCCATCGGGACCCCCAGGACGAGGCACAGCGCGGTCGCGGCGGCAGCGGTCCGCAGACTGAGCCACAGCGCCGTCAAGGAGTCCGGAGACGTGAGCAACGTCGGCAGTTCGGTCCATTCGACCGTGGTCAGCATCCCGAGCACAGGCAGCGTGACGAGAAGCGCACCCGCGACGGCAGGCAGAAGGGTCCAGATCGGCAGGTCGAGCCGTGCGGCGGGCAGTGCCATGACTACGGTCCCGAGAAACCCGCGGCGTGAAGGACTCGCCGGCCCCTTGGTCCCAGCACCCAGGTCTGGAACTCTTGGGCCAACGTGGGCTCACCGGTGCTCGACAGCACTGCGATCGGATACGAGTTCACGGCGTTGTCCGGTCGAGGTATCGCGATACCGCTGACGGCGCCGTTCGCGTTCTTGATGTCCGTCACATAGACAATCCCGGCATCGGCTTCGCCGCTGGCGACCTTGCCCAGGACATCGCTGACAGCCTGCTCCTCACTCACCGGAGTCAGGCTTGTTCCCGTCCTCTTCTCAACGGTGACTGTGGCTGCGCCGCAGGGGACCTGCGGTGCACACACGACAACTTTCACGTTGGGATCGCCCAGGTCGGCGAAACTGCCGATCCCTGCCGGATTGCCCGGCGGTACAGCGATCGCCATGGAGTTGCTCGCGAACTCGTGCGCTTCTCCCGCGACCAACCCACCCGTCACCGCTTTGCTCATATTCGCCTCATCCGCCGAGGCGAAGACGTCAGCTGGTGCACCTTGCTCCAGTTGCGCGACCAAGTCGGCCGAGCCTCCGAAGCTGAAACGCAGGCGGGTCCCTGGATTCGCCTGCTCGAACTCCTGGCCGATCGTCGTGAACGCCCTCGTCAGTGACGAAGCCGCGAACACGGTCAACTGATTGTCCGGATCCTGAGAAGGGCTCGAGTCACCAGTTCCGGAGCATGAGGTCAGCAGAAGGGCCAGCGGTAGCACTGCCCCAACTGCCCTGCTGAGAGCCGGTCGCCTTGTTTTCCTCACGCGCTGTTGCCTTTGGTCTCGACGATGACGGTGGTCGATTTCACGACCGCGACCGCGACGGATCCGAGTTCGAGGCCCAAGTCGTCGACGGCTTCGGCCGACATCAAGGACACGACTCGGTAGGGGCCGCATTGCATTTCAACCTGGGCCATCACCGCATCGCGCTTGATGTCGGTGACGAGCCCGACGAAACGGTTCCGGGCTGAACTGAAGACTCCCAGCGGATCGGGTGGGGGAGTCGCGCGTTCGCGCGCGTATCGAGCCAGTTCGAGCCCGTCGATGACTTTGCGTCCTGACCCATCGACATCGGCCGTCAGGCTTCCGATGTCGATCAACCGCCGCAGTGTGTCGTCCGAGACACCCAGAAAGGCGGCTGCATCGCGAATACGCAGTTGCGGCATAGTGTCACACTACAGACCGCAAGTGCGCACTTGAACACAGGCTTCAGCCCACATATGAGGAATATTGGATTTGTGAGTGGTAAGGGGAGGCCCCCCGATAGATTCCTGGGGTGGACATTCTCATCTTGGTGGCTCTGCTGGTGCTCGCGGTTGCCATTCAGCGAGGGGCCCGGCGTGGGCTCATCATCGGTCTGTGGGTGGTGACCGTGGTGGCGGTGATCGGTCTGTTCCGATTCCACGTGACCTCTGGCCTGGATCTGAGCTTCTGATGGCGACCGACTCGGCCAGTACCCCGACGGCAACGAAGGAAGACTCCCCAGGTGTGTGGTCCGCCATCACCTTCTGGGGCGCGGTGCTGTGGATCCTCGCCTACTGCGGGGTGTTGCTCAGCGCCTTCGCCGTACAGCTCATCGGTGAGGAGTTCCCGTGCCCGCTGTGCATGCTGCAGCGGTACGCGATGATCCTGTGCACGCTGGGCGCATTGTGGATCGTGATGCAGGCACGACGGAATGAACTGACTGCGGCCCGCTACGCACAGGGTCTGGGCATGGGCATCATCGGCGCTGTCGTTGGGATGGTCATCTCGTCACGACAGGTTCTGCTCCACATCCTCCCGGGTGACCCCGGCTACGGTGATCCGATCCTGGGGTTGCACCTGTACACGTGGGCCCTGCTCACCTTTGTCATCGTGATCCTGTACTGCGGTGTCGCCCTGATGCTGACAACCCGGGCCGTACCGCGTGCCCCACGCGAGGGGTCGGTCCTGCGGACAGTCTCGACGATTGTCATCTGGCTGTTCCTGCTGGTGCTGGCCGCGAATGTCGTCGGCATTGTGCTGTTGGAGGGATTCGCCTGGGTGCTGCCCGACGATCCCGACAGTTACAACCTGATCGACCAACTGGCGGGGTCTTGACCCTGATCCGCCGAGGACCGATGGATCAGGGTCTCACCCGGTCCGGGTCGCCCTACCGCGCCCACTACTGTGAACGGATGATCAGGAGACTGGCGGCGCTGGGTGTCGTGGCTGCGTTGGGGTTGGTGGCAGGTTGTACGACGCAGCCGGAGGCTCAGGACGCTGCGATGCTGCCCGCTGAGACGACTGCGGCCGTGACGACTGAGTTGCAGCAGACCCTGGAGAAGTACGGAGCCCCCGGTGGTGTGGTGGCTGTGTGTGTGCCGGGATACCAGGAGTGGTCCGTCGCCGAAGGGGTTGCCGACACCGAGACGGACACCGCCATGACCACCGACCTCGTCTGGCCGCTGCGCAGCATCACGAAGTCGTTCACCGTGACCCTGCTGCTGCAACTCGCCGATGAAGGCAAACTGAGCCTGGACGATCCGATCAGCAAGTACGTACCCGATGTCCCGAATGGCGACCGCATCACGTTGCGCCAACTGGCCGACATGACATCCGGAGTGCCGGAGTACACCACTGACGCCCTGGTCGAGGACATGAGCAAGGACTCAGCGCAAGCCTTCACGACCGAGGAGCTCATCGCTTACGCACTCGCCGAGCCGGCGCAGTTCCCGCCCGGCAAGAAGGCCGTGTACGTCAACACATCGACACTGCTGCTCGGCGAAGTCGTCGAGGAAGTGACCGGGCAGCCGTTCGACCAAGTGCTCTCCGAGCGCATCTTGGTGCCTCTTGGCCTGACCGCGACGCGATATGTGACGACCCCCGATGACTGGAGCGGCCCCCATGCCACGGGATATCAGCCCGGTGCCAAGGGAAAGCTGCAGGCTTCGTTCAACAACTTCACCATCTTGGGACCAGCGGGGGCAATGACATCCACGCTGCCCGACCTGTGCCGCTGGGGCCGGGCACTCGGGGCCGGCGAGTTGGTGAGCGAGCAGACCCAGATGGAAAGGCGCGAGGGACAGCCGCTGGACTCGGGACCGGAGTACGACGAGTACGACGTCGGAATGGGCGAGCTCGCAGGTTGGATCGGGCACACGGGTGAGGGCCTCGGCTACACCGTCCTCACCATGTACAACCCGGACACGGGAGCTGTCGTGGCGATCGGAATGAACATCTCCAACGCGAAGCATCACCCGCCCACGAAACTCATGAGAGCCATAGCCCCGGTGTTGGATGAGGTCCCACCGGCCACCAGCTGACCGGATTGCGGCTGCTAGCGTGCCCGACGTGGGTGAATCGCCGCGGCTTCCGAGCTTCGTGATCGTGGGAACCCACAAGGGTGGAACGTCGAGTCTGCTGCAGTTCATGTGCCGACACCCCCAGGTGGCTCGACCGGCGCGCAAGGAACTCCACTTCTTCGACCGCCACTTCCAGCGCGGCCTGGACTGGTACGTGGCGCAGTTCCCGGCAGGGCGCAAGATCACAGACGTCGGTGAAGCCACGCCCTTGTACATGTACGACCCGGTGGCCAGACGGAGATTGGCCCGAACCCTTCCGCACGCCCGGATCATCGTCACGTTGCGGGACCCCGTGAAACGCGCCTACTCGCACTACTGGCACGCGCGCCGATATGGCAAGGAGAACCTGTCTTTCGAAGCCGCGCTCGCGGCCGAACCCGAGCGGATCGTCGGTGCATCGAGGCGCAGCCGAGCGAGCTTCTCGTACGTGGACCGAGGCCGGTATCTGGGCCAACTTCTCGATCTCGAGCAGCGGTTGGGGCGCGATGCCCTCTGCATCACCAGTCTCGAGCAGACCATCGCGGATCCAGCGACCGAGATCACGCGAGTGCTCGAGCATCTCGGGTTGGATTCTTCCCGACTGAAGTCCACGACGATGCCACGGGCCAACGCCTACGCGTCTCTGACGCCCGCTCAGAAGCGACGGCTCGCCAAGTCCGGCCGCAAGCTACCCGCCGACATGAGCCGCAGTTACCCCCCCATGGACCCGGAGACCGCTGCCCGGCTGCGCGCCCAGTTCGCTGAGGACAACGAGCAGTTGCGCGAATGGTTGGGGTGGGGCTCACTGCCCTGGCCCGTCGGTCCTTGATACGCCTCTCGGGGTGTCACCAGCCGAGGACTCGGGGGTTCATGATGCCGACGGGGTCGAGCTCGGCCCGCAGACTGCGCATGGCCGCCCCGAAAGGTCCTGGTCGTTCGCGGCGATACCACGGGACATGGTCGCGCCCGACCGCGTGATGATGTGTGATCGTTCCACCGGCCGACTCGATCGCTTCGCCCGCCGCCTGTTTCACGGGCCACCACTGCCGATCCAGTTCGCCCGGTGTTCCACGCGCCAGAACCGTGAAGTAGGGCGCTACACCATCGGGATACACATGTGTGAAGCGGCAGGACACGCTCGCGGGAGTGAGACCCTCCGCCGACAGTGCCGCCCCCACTGACGTGGACACCGCGTCGTACAAGTCGAAGAACCGGTCCCAGGTGACGGCGGTCTCGAAGGTCTCGGACACGATGCCATACGACATGAGCACATCTCGGTAGAACGGCATGCGCGTGAAGCTGTCCCGCCAGGAATCGGCGGCGGATTCGGATCGTTCTTTGTCGCTGTCTGTGCTCCCCATCGAGGTGCCGTGATGGTCGCGGCAGCATTCCAGTGCCCTGGCCAGCGCGGGGCTGACGTCGTGGTCCGCGGACTCGAACCCCATGACCAGCACCTCGTGGGTGCCGTCGGCCACCAGCGAGTTGAGTGCCTCGACGCGGTCCAGCAACCGGAGGTTGCTGGGCTGCAGCCCGGACTGGGCGATCGCTCGTACCGCCGCCACCGCGGCCGGCAACGAATCGAACTGAGCCGTGGCCCGGGCTCGATAGGTCGGGCGTGGCTGCAGCCGCAGCCATGCCTCGGTAATGACGCCCAGCGTCCCCTCCGACCCGAGCAGGATGCGATCCGGGTCGGGACCGGCGCCCGAGGCCGGAAGGCGGCGAGACTGCCATACGCCGGCCGGTGACACCATCCGCAGTGACTCCACGAAATCGTCGATGTGAGTGGGACCGGTCGCGTAGTGACCGCCGGCGCGGGTCGCGATCCACCCACCCACCGACGAGAACTGGTAGCTCTGCGGATAGTGGCGCAGCGCAAGTTCATGGGGGCGCAGTTGATCAGCGAGCGCCGGCCCCAGGACACCGGCCTGCACGCGTGCTGCCCGCGACACAGGGTCCACCTCGAGCACCTGGTCGAGGCGCTGCAGGTCCAGCGAGATCGAGCCCGTGTAGTCGTCGTCGATGTCCGGGGTCACACCACCGACCACTGACGAACCACCACCGTAGGGAATCACCGCCACCCGGCTCTCCGACGCCCACTCCAGGACCCGCTCGATGTCCGTCTCGTCACGGGGGTAGGCGACCGCATCCGGGCTGTGGGGCGCGAGACCGAGGAACGCGCGGGCGAGGTCGGGGAACGACTTGCCCCACGCGTGCGCGAGGCGATCAGCCCGGGCGGTGGTCATGCAGGAGCTCAGTCCGTCAGGTATTGGTACTCGCGGGTCGCGCAATACGACGGCGGCGGGTTCCACCGCGGGCCGCGGGGCGTGGTCGACGCCGAACCGGTGCCGGGCGACCTGTGCGATCAGGTCCCGCTCGGCGGTGCTCACCGGATCCGGTCCTTGCGCGCCCCAGGCCGCGAATCGGTTCAGGCGTGGCGTGAAGGTCATGTGGGAAATGCTAGACCCGGATCCACCGGTCCTCGGAGGGACCTTCGGCTCTCGAAACACAATCGACCTTGCCCGTACCGTGGAGTATGAAGCGTTTCCGACCTCGTCCCGTCGTCGCAGCCGCACTGGTCGCAGCCGCGTCCCTGCTCATCCCCACAGGGGCTGGAGCGGCGCCGGAGGATTACTCCGGTGACATGTGGTTCGACACCAACGGCCTCACCTCCACCCAGGTGACCGAACTCAATGACGGCCTCGAGGCCGCGCTGGGCGATGTGCCGGGGGGCGTGACCGCGGGCCTGTGGGTGGGCAACAAGGGTTACTGGGTGGGTGCGGTCGGTGAGGCGGACATCAAGAAGGGCGCGCCGATGCGCCCGGAGTTGCAGGTGCCCATCGGTTCGGTGACCAAGACGCTGACCGGGACCATCGTGCTGCAACAGGTTCAGCGTGGTCGGCTCCGACTCGGTGATCCGATGTCGAAATGGTTCCCGACGTTCCCCAAGGCCGATCAGATCACGATCGCGATGCTGCTGAACATGTCCTCGGGTATCGCTGACTACGTCAACGGCAACATCGCACGCCTGACGGCGCAGCAGCGCGCTCACCCGAAGAGGCGGGTGTCGCCCGGCACCATGATCTGGGGCGCCGCACGAATGCCACGCGACTTCGAGGTACCCGGATCGCAGTTCGCCTACTCGAACACCAACACCATCATCTTGGGCCGCATCCTCGAGAAGAGCACCGGCAAGTCCTACAACCGACTGTTGAAGAAGCGGATCCTGGAGCCGCTCGGCATGTACCGCAGTTTCCTGGACATGTCCGGCGACCTGTGGCCCCGGCACGCCCAGACCTACTCCACGATGTACGGCGAGATCCACGGCAGCCCGCCGCTGCTGCGCACGACCAACTGGTCGCTGTCGATGGGTTGGTCGGCCGGCGGGCTCGCCTCCACCGTTGCCGATCTGCGCACCTGGGCAGAGGCCATGGGGACGGGACAGGGGGTCCTGAAGCGCGCCACTCACCGGAGCCGCAGCGGTGACTGCGTTGTCAGCGGCACCAACGGGGTGCTCAACCAGGAGTACTGCCTGGGCGTCGCGGTGCTTCGTGAGGTGAGCAGTGGTGACGTGGTCTCGTACTGGCATAACGGCACCATGCTCGGCGCGACGAGCTATGTGGCCTACTACCCGCGTACCAAGGCCATCCTGGTCGTGCAGTCGAATCAGGACGCACAATACGGTCCGTCGGATTTGACGATCCCCGACCAGTTCTTCGGAGCCGTGTTGCAGGAGGTTCCCGAGTTGTTGGGATTGGCTTATCCGACCTGACCGACCTGACCGACCTGACCGACCTGACGCCGTAGGCGCTGCGGAGAGATCGGCTCAAGGATTCGATGACTTCAGCCGATCCTGGGCGTGGTGAGGTGAAGGGATGCTGACGGGAGTCGTACGGGGGCTCGTGGGTGCGATGGCGCTGCTCTGCGCCCTGCCGTTGGTCGCAGCGGGCGATATGGGCCTCGAGTCGCCCTCACGAGACGCCGATATCCGCGTCGTCAACGGCGAAGTGGCGGCAATCACCGACGCTCCGTGGCAGGTCGGCCTCCTGAGCGCGGCCGTCGCGGATGATTACACGGCTCAGTTCTGCGGTGGCTCCATCGTTCACCCCGAGTGGGTGGTCACGGCGGCGCACTGCGTGGATTCCGCGTCCGCGCCCCAGGTCCAAGTCCTGACCGGCAAGAGTTCCCTTGCTGCCACGGCCGGTGACTCCGGCCCCCGCGTGAACGTTGCGGCCATCTATGTCCATCCTCTGTGGAATGCCACGGTGTTCTCCCACGACGTCGCCGTGCTGCGCCTGGAGTCGCCGCTGACTTTGGATGGCGTCAACAGAGCCTCGATCGCGCTGCCTCGTTCGCAGGACGCCATGTGGCCGACGGCAGGAACGCCGGCCCTGATAACGGGTTGGGGCTCGCTGTCGTTCGGAGGCCCGTATCCCACGGAACTTCACAAGGCCACCGTGGACGTGCTCACGGGACCGGCGGATCCGATGTGCGGCAACTACTCGACCTCCGAGTATCTGAACTCCGTCATGCTGTGCGGGGGCACCGTCGCCAGTCCGGTCAAGGACACCTGTCAGGGTGACAGTGGTGGTCCGTTCGCCATCAATGTCGGCGGATCGTGGCTTCTGGCGGGCATCACGAGTTGGGGCAATGGCTGCGCTCAGGAGGGGTATCCGGGGGTGTACTCCCGTGTCACGGCACTCACATCCTGGATCGACGACTACGTGCCGTTCTCCACGCCCGACGCCGTCACGAATCTGAGCGCGGAACCTGGCGATCGCCGCGCCACTGTGACGTTCACGGCGCCGGCGAATCCCGGTATGAGCCCAGTCACGGGATACGAGTACTCCGTCGCCGGTGGCAGTTGGACGACAGCCGGCACCGCCGCTTCACCGGTCACTGTCTCCGGACTGGTGAACGGTACCGCTGTGGACATCCGGTTGCGGGCCGGCAACGCCCAGGGTCCAGGTGCCGCTTCAGCCCCGGTGTCTGTGACCCCCCGCACCACACCTGGACCTCCCACCGGGCTCGCGGCGGTTCCGGGCAACCGGTTGGCCTCCGTGTCGTTCACGGCACCCGCCGACAACGGCGGCAGTTCCATCACCGATTACGAGTACTCGATCGACAACGGCGGTTGGGTTTCTGCGGGAAGCACGTCGGCCCCAATGACGATTCCTGGACTGACCAACGGCTCGTCCTACTCGTTGCGGATCCGGGCGGTCAACGCTGCCGGGGCAGGTACTGCTTCGGTCCCTGTTGCGGTGACGCTGTCCCCCGATCCACCCCCGCCGGCTGCCCCCTCAGTGCCGAGGAACGTCACCGCTGCCTCGGGGGATCGTCGGATCACCGTCGGATTCACACCGCCAGCCGATGACGGCGGCTCGCCCATCACCGACTACCAGTACATGCTGAACGGATCGAACTGGGTTTCCGCGGCCACTACTGGATCGCCCATCACCCTTTCTGGTCTGCGAAACGGGACTGCAGTGAAAGTGAAACTGCGGGCGGTCAATGCCGTTGGCCCAGGGCAAGAGTCCTCGTCCGTGACCGCCACCCCATTCGGTCGGCCCGGCAAGCCGGGTACCGTGCGGGGCTCCAGGATGGGCAGGGCCAAGGTGAACCTGCGCTGGCGTTCCGCGAGCTCGAATGGGGCCACCGTCACTTACACGGTGCAAGTGCGACGTAAGCGGACGTGGTCCACCGTGGCGAAGACCACCCGGATCAGGTGGACAGGCAAAGTTCCGGGCGCCCAGCACCTGCGACCTCTCGTCATGCGGGTGGGAACCCGGAACGCGGCCGGCTCGGGACCCCATTCCGCAACGGTGCGGATTCGCTGATCGTCCTGTCGTCCGACTATCGCCCAACCCGGTTCAGAGCGACACCCGGATGGTCTACTGCTCAACTCCGACCACCGGGCGACCGATGAATTCACTGGGAGAGTAGTTGATGCTGTCCCGAACTCGGAGCGGTGGAGATGATCGGTCGGTATCAGCCCCAGGGTCGAACGGTACGTGCCGTGATCGGCTTCTCGGTGGCTGCCTTGGTGTTCGGTCCGGTGGGGCCTGGATGGGCGCAGGAGCCGCAGCAGCCGTCTTCTGTGGGGGAGTCTTCTGTGGGGGAGTCGTCGTCTGACGGTCAGGGGTGGGATGTGCCGCGGGAGTCGACGGAGGCTGCGCCGGGGGAGATCGTGGACGAGGCGATCGATGGTGGGCGGTTGCGGTTCGTGACGGCTCGCGACGTGGCGGGAGAGCTTCGTGTGACCGCGTACCGCGCGGCCGACGAGGCGGATGCATTGCGCTTGGTGACGCAGCTGCAGGACGACCCCTCACTCGTGGCCGTGGAACCCGACGTGAAGGAGGCCTCCATCGTCGCCGCGGACGATGGGCCAGCTGACGTTACCGTCGCGGCAAGTGATCCGAAACGCGGCGATCAGTGGGCATTGGATCGGTTGGACGCTGAGGCGGTCTGGGATGTGTCCCAGGGTGCTGGGGTCACGGTCGCTGTCTTGGACACCGGGGTGGCGACTCATGAGGATTTGGCGGAGTCGCGGATCTTGGCGGGTGCTGACTTCACCGATGGGGACGCCGACGGAACTGGTCGTGACGACGGCCATGGTCACGGCACTCATGTCTCCGGAATCATCAACGCCTCGCTGAACAACAACACCGGGATCGCCGGTCTCGCCCCCAGCGCCGACATCCTCCCCGTACGTGTGCTGGACAGCGGCGGCAGCGGCTACTGGTCGTGGGTCGCAGGCGGCATCACCTGGGCCACCGACCACGGTGCCGACGTCATCAACATGAGTCTCGGGGGCGGAGATTCCGAGGTCCTCGAGGTGGCCGTGCAGTACGCGGTGAACGCCGGAGTCACAGTCGTGGCGGCAGCGGGCAACTCCCGGTCGTCCGGCTCGCCCGTCTCCTACCCCGCCGCCTACGACGGCGTCACCGCGGTAGCGGCCACGGACAACGCCGACGACTACGCATCGTTCTCCAACGAGGGCAGTTACGTAGACATCGCGGCGCCCGGGGTGGCGATCCTGTCGACCCTCCCCGGCAACTCCTACGCTTCGTGGAGCGGAACCTCCATGGCCACGCCCTATGTCGCTGCGACGGCCGCTCTGATCCACTCCAACGCTGCCGGGCCTGCCGATGCCGATGCTGTCCTCACCGGCACTGCCGAGGACTTGGGGCCAGTCGGTCGCGACAACGACTTCGGCTATGGCCTCGTGGATCCGATCGCGGCTCTCATGGCCGTCAGCGAACCCGGCGATCCCCCCGCCACTCCGACCGGCGTCACAGCCGTCGCCACCGGTGCCCGCTCGGGCACGGTCGGTTGGACCCACGATGGCACCGGGGTGTTCCGCTTCACCGCCACGGCAACCCCCACCGGCGGCGGTGACTCCCAGACCTGCACCGCCTCGGCGGCCGGGCTCAGTTGCGGGTTGTCCGGCCTCAGCCCCGCGACCACCTACGACGTGACGGTCCGAGCCGGCGGTCCCGGCGGTGAATCAGCTGAATCCACACCGGCCACGCTCCTGACCGACCCCGCACCTGCAGATGCCGGCGACACCTTCGACACCGCGACAGTCCTGCCCGACTCCTGGTCGGTCCAAGAAACCCTCTACGACGCATCGGATATCGACTACTGGTCGTTCACCACCACTGAAGGTGCCGTTGTCCGCGTGGCGTTGACGAACCTTCCCGCCGACTACGACCTCGCGCTCTTCAACTCGTCAGGCACTCTCATCGACGCCAGTTGGAACGGTGGCACCACCGACGACGTGATCACTCGCAGCATGCGCGCCGGCCGTTATGTGGTGCTGGTCGAGCCCTACGACGAACCCGACCCGGATGCTCCCTACTCACTCGATGTGACCATGACGCCGTGGACCACCCCCTCCGCACCCACGGGCCTGACTGCCACCCCCGGCGACCGGAGCGCGGAGATCAGGTTCACCCGGGGCAGCAATGGCGGGCGGCCGATCCGCAACCACGAGTTCAGCGTTGATGGCGGCCCTTGGACACCCCTGGCACCGGCTGACAACCGGTCGCCGGTCGTCGTCCCGGGTCTGGTGAACGGAACCACGCACAGTATTCGCTTGCGTTCCGTGAACGTCGTCGGACCCGGAGCGGAGTCGTCACCCGTCTCCGTCACGCCACGAACCGTTCCAGGTGCTCCCACGGGATTGTCCGCAGTGCCCGGTGACTCTCAGGCGCAGGTATCGTTCACCGCGCCCGGTGACGGAGGCTCCGCCATCACCAACTACATGGTCAGCATCGACGGTCGTGCGTTCCATGCGCTCGACCCTGTCGACGCGCTCTCTCCGGTCACCGTTCCCGGCCTCGGCAACGGGATCGAGGTCTCGATCCGGCTGAAAGCCGTGAACGCGGCAGGCACCGGCCCTGCGTCGCAGCCCGTCAGTGTCACCCCACGCGCTTCGACCCCGGCATCAGAAACGGTCCCGGCTCCGGATCTGGCGGTGTCACCGCCGAGCACCGGGTCACAGCCTGCGCCGTCCATCGGCCTGCAACCCGCGCCGGCGCCCGCGCCTGCGCCAGCGCTGCCCGCCCCGCCGAGCGGTGTGATCGTGACTGATTTCCCCGCCGCCGGGCGCACGACCATCCGAGTCCAGTTGCCTGCCGTCTCGACTGCCACCGGGTACGAGTACCGGGTCTACCGTTCGGACCGGAAGCCCCCGGCGTGGAAGCCGCTCACCGACACGACACTGGTTGCCGACGATCTGTCCGGCGGTTCGGAGTACACCGTGCAGGTCCGCGGGGTCAACGCCGGCGGCGCCTCGACCCCGGTCACCCAGACGTTCGTCATGCCCACCAAGCCGGATCGCATCCGCACGCCGCGCGTACGTTCTGGCTCGGCGGGCAAGGTGATCGTGACCTGGGCGGCAGGTGCCGATGGCGGCACCTCAATCACCGAGTACCGGGTTCGTGTGTCCAAGTCCAACTCCCGCGCTTTGTTGAAAGCGGTCACCACGTCACAGGAGCGGATCGTTCTCAAGCGCCTGGCGACCGGTGCTCATCACATCTCGATCGCAGCGCGCAACAGCCAGGGTGAGTCCTCTCCGCGGACCATCACGGTCATCCAGCGCTGACGAGGCATCCAGCGCTGCCGAGGCATCCAGCGCTGACGAGGCATCCAGCGCTGCCGAGGTTGACGGGCGGAATCCACGGGGGCGTCGATCAGCCGAACTCGGACTCCGCCAGTCGGGGACAGTCGCCCCAGTCCTGGCTCGGGTAGTTGTCCTGCAGTCGGATCAACGCACCGTCGAAGTCGTCCGGTCGCACCGAGATTCCCAGGTGTGTGAAGGGTGTGGCGAACATGCTCAGAGCTGCCACAACGCCCATGGTGAACACCAGGCAGGACCCGATCAGGACAACTGCGGTGCGGCGCCTTCCCGGCAGGCTGACGATCATCAATCCGGCGAACACCATCACACCGAGATCGATGACGATCCATACGATCGTGGGGAGTGTGAAGACCGAACTCAGGATGCGCTGCTGGCGAGCCTGCTGCGCATCCTGGAACGCCTGCATGGTTTGGGCTTGCGCCTCGATCTCGGACGGTGTCGCGGTACTGAGTTCGATGATGTCCCCGCGCACCTTGGCCGACCAGGCGGCCGTATTCTCGTCGCCGGTCAGGTCGCCGCTCTCAGCCGCTGCCCAGGAGTCCGTCGCGACCGAGCGCATCAGACACATCGTGTCGCGACGCAGGCCGTCTGCCTCCGTCTGAGGGAAGAAGTCGGCACTCTCGTAGACGTTCACCAGCGCGAGGGCTTCGTCGCGCGCACTCGATGATGCGTCCTCATAGACCTCGACGGAGAAGAACAGCAGCAGGCCCAGCATGATGCCGAGGACTCCGCTCACATACGCGAGGGCGTCCGTCAGAAACCCCGTGGCAGAGTAGGTGTTGTCCTCGGGGAGTTCGTTGCGGGCCAGGTACCGCGACAAGGCGAGCCCGAGAGCGATGCCCAGCAGGGTGCTCAAGAGCAGGCCGACCCAGTTGAGCACCACCAGAGTCACGGCTGAATCCTGGCATACGGGTAGTACGTTGATCCGGTGAACTTCGAGATCGAGCCGGTGGTCACCTCCGGCTCGCATCTCCCGACAACCCCAAGTGCGACACTGTCGCGTGATGACCCACACCCGGCGTGACGCCCATTCTCCGCCTCGCTCAGAGGCGGCATAAGCCACTCGCGGTCCGAACGCGCGGTGTGATCTCCTGGCGACCCGACGATTGGTGTAGGTGGGCGGATGCTCGAGGCAGCGATTTTTGCAGCGATCGCACAGTCCGCACTGGTTGTCGGTGCGGTGCTCGTCTGGCGGTTCCACACACTCACTCGCCCGCTTTACGTGGGGGCGCTCATGGCATTCGGTGCCGGTGCCGTGCTGTCCGCCCTCAGCACCGACCTGGTCGCCGTCGCCTACGACGAGGCCGGTGCCGGACCCACGGCATTGGGTATCGGGGTCGGTGGGTTGGGCTACTACCTCATCATCATGTCGCTGGACCGGGCGGGCGGCCGTGAGAAGCCCGCGGCTCCGGTTGAGCAGTCACTGAAGGCAGGATCTGAAGAAGAACCGGAGGTGGCTGGCGCGTCGGCGACGGAGGCCCGCAACCTGTTCGTCGGCATGATCATCGACGGTGTGCCGGAGTCCGTCGCCATCGGGCTCACGCTGCATCTCGCTGCTGTCGGGGTCTCCGCCGCACTGGTGGGTTCGGTCTTCATCGCGGGCCTGCCAGAGGCGATCGGTGTCGCGGCCGCCTTGCTGGCCGGGGGTTATACGTTGTCGCGAATTCTGGCGCGCTTCGCGGTCGTTGTGATCATCGGGGCCGCCTCGGGCGCCCTGGGGTACCAGGTTCTGGTGAATGTCCGACCCAGCCTGATCGCGATCATTCAGTCGATCGCCGCCGGCGCCCTCTTGGTGGTCGTTGTCAACGAAATGGTTCCCATCGCGATCCGAGGCGTCCAGCGCTGGGCCGGGGTGCTGGCTGCCGCTGGTTTCGTGTTCTCCGCCGCCTTGACGTGGGCGACCACCGCGTGACTGCCTGCTGGTCCCGCTCCGTTCGCTGTCCTGTGAGTCAGCTGAACGAGACGTTGACCCGGGTGACGTCCTGGCCCAACAGGGAGTAGGCGATCAGTTTCTTCGGATCGTTCCGGTTCCACTTGTGGTAGTCGATGATCAGCGAAGCACCCGCGGGCAGGGTCGTCTCCACGTGGGCCAGTTTGGTCCGGGCCTTGCCGTTCTTGTAGAACTCGAGTGATGCATCCGCGGTGACCTCTGCCTTCTCCTCATCGACGGGAGCCAGGATCACCTGCTTCTGTTTGGGGATCAGTCCCCCGCCGATGGTGTTGGCACTCTTCGACCGTGCCCGACCGGAGACGGCCACCACGTTCCGCTCGCCGTTGTCGGCGAACTGCAGCAGTCCCGGGCCGGGATTCTGGCTGCGGTACACCACGATGCCGTTCTTGGTGTCGAACCCGACCTTGCCCACTCCGCCGGCCGGGATTTTCGCGACGCCTGTTCCGAGCGAGTAGGCGCCGGTGGTCGCCAGCACTGACAGGGGTAGGGCCCGGTTCGATTCCTTGTTGTTCACCTTGAGGATGAAGGACTTCTCCTTGGGTAGCTCGTAGGTCGGGAAGGTCCAAGGTGTGCCCGGCTGCCACGGGTTGGACGGCTTGATCGTCTTGAGTTTGGGGAATGGCTTACCGTCCAAACGGGTCACCTTGGTCTTGATCGGGACCTTGGTAATGACCGGATCGATCTGGATCGTGGTGGTCGTGGCGTTGATGCAGAACGGGCAGGGCTGTTGCGCGGCGATGAAATCGGTGGGGACAACGCCGATCCGTGACAACTTGTCGTCGGTGTCGGGGTCTGACGGGTTCACGTTGAACGCGTACCGTGCTGTCTCCTTGACAGTGTCAAGGCGCACAACCCGCGTGAAGTCGGGGTAGTTGTTGTCATAGATCGCCACGTCATAGCGACCGTTGGCGCCTTCGTAGAGCGCGTAGGGCGTGACTGCGTGCCCGCCGATGCCCGAGTACATGATGAACACCGGAGGCACGGCGCCGGGCGTCAAGGCTGTCTTCAGGGTCTCCACAACCTCCGACGGCGGTGCCAAGAACCGATTGGGGGAGTCGGTCCACTGCTGTGCCATGTTCCGGGCGATCTCGCGGGAAATCGACTCCTCGAGGCGCAGGTCGTAAGGGGTTGCGGCTCCCACCTGGAACTGTTCGGGCCTAAGTTCGCGGCCGTACAACAGCGCCACTGTGGTCGCGAAGCCGTAGCAATGGCCACCCGCCATGCCTGCGTTGGTCTTGTCGCGCCACAACTTGCCCGGAGTGCTCAGCGTGCACGGTCCCGTGGCGTTGCCCTCGAGACACACCTTCTTACCCATCAGGGAACGCATTCCCGCAGCATTGAGATCGGTCGTGCGCAGTGGTGATCCGAAAACTCGATGATTGGCGCGGTCGGGAACGCCGGTGTTGAAGAAACTGAAGCCATCCGCGTAGGGCCGGAATCCGGAGTCGGCGATCAAGGTCCCGGACGGAGTCGACCAGTCCTGGGCAGCATTCTGCTTGTTCACGCTGGCCACGTACTTCTGCCACATCTTAGGATTTGCAGCCGCCGGGATGTTGTCGCCGTCGGCCGCCCAAGCGACGGATGGGCTCATGGCACCCAACATCAGAACACCGGCGATACCCAGGGCAATTCTCATGCGCTCAACATGCCTGTATTGCGAGCTGAACTCAAGTCCGCTGAGGGACAGAGCCAAAGCCCAGCCCCGGGGTCGCGGAAGCCCATGTGTGGGGTCGCGGAAGCCCGGTGTGGGAGTGGCTGGTGGCTTTCGCAAGGGTCACGGTGCGGTGATGTCGGCCACCTCGTCGAAGCTCGACTGGAACTGACTCTCGTAGAGCCGGGAGTAGAAGCCACCGGCGGCGAGCAACTGCGCGTGAGTGCCCTGCTCGACGATGTGGCCCGAGTCCATGACCAGAATCGCGTCGGCGTCGCGGATCGTGCTCAGACGGTGTGCGATCACGAAACTCGTGCGACCTTGGCGCAGATTCGCCATGGCCTGCTGGATCAGGACCTCGGTCCTGGTGTCGACCGAACTCGTGGCCTCGTCCAGGATGAGGATCGGAGGATCGGCCAGGAACGCGCGCGCGATGGTCAGCAGCTGCTTCTCTCCGGCCGACAGGTTGCTCGCTTCGTCATCGAGGACAGTGTCGTATCCGTCGGGCATGGTGCGCACGAAGTGATCGACGTGAGCGGCGCGGGCGGCGGCCAGGATGGCCTCCTCGGTGGGTTCCTCATCCCCATACGCGATGTTGTCGCGGATGGTCCCACCGAAGAGCCAGGTGTCCTGCAACACCATGCCGAAACAGCGCCGCAGGTCGTCCCTTGTCATCTGCCGGGTGTCTTCCCCGTCGATGAAGATGTGGCCGGCGTCGATCTCGTAGAACCGCATCAGCAGGTTGACGACTGTCGTCTTGCCGGCTCCGGTGGGACCCACGATCGCGACAGCGTCCCCGGGCTGGACCTCGAGGTTCATGTTGTCGATCAAAGGGACGTCTGGCGTGTAGCGGAACGACACCCCATCCAGGCGGATGTGACCGCGTGGTCGTCCTACTCGTGCGGGTTCGGTCGGGTCGGGATCCTCCTCTGGCTCGTCGAGCAGTTCGAAGACCCGCTCCGCGGAGGCGATTCCCGACTGCAGCAGGTTGGTGATGCTCGCGAGCTGGGTGATCGGCATCGTGAACTGACGAGAGTATTGGATGAACGCTTGGACATCTCCCAGTGACATCGCGCCGCTGGCGACTCGCAGACCGCCGATGACCGCGATCGCGACGTAGTTGAGGTTGGACACGAACATCATGGCCGGCTGAATGATCCCGGAGATGAACTGGGCTTTGAAACTGGTCTCGTACATCTTGTCGTTCGCGGCGTCGAACTCCGCGATGGCCTTGTCCCTGTGGCCATAGACCTTCACCAGTTCGTGGCCCGTGTACATCTCTTCGACGTGACCGTTGACCACGCCTGTCCAGTGCCACTGCCCCGTGAACTGCTTCTGCGAACGCTTGGCGATCGCGATGGTGAGAAAGAAGGACAGCGGAACCGTGAGCAGCGAAATGACCGCGAGCAGCGGGCTGATCCAGATCATCATCAGCAAGACACCCACGACAGTGAGGATGCTGGTGATCGCCTGGGTGAGGGCCTGCTGCATGGTCGTTGCGATGTTGTCGATGTCGTTGGTGACCCTGCTGAGCAGGTCGCCGCGCGGATGGGTATCGAAGTACCGCAGCGGGAGTCGGCCCAACTTGGTGTCCACGTCCTCGCGCAGGCGGAACATGGTGCGTTGGGTGACGCCGGCCATCAGGTAGTTCTGACCCCACGAGAACACCGAACTCACGAAGTAGACGACCACGACCAGCGCGATCACCTGACTCAGCAGCGCGAAGTCCACGCCGTCAGTCAAGGTCATGCTGGCGAGCATGTCGGCTTGTGTCGTCTGACCCGTGGCCCGCAGCTGCGCGATCGCCTGGTCCTGGCTCACACCGGGTGGCAGTCCGCGCCCCACGACTCCTGCGAAGACGATGTTGGTGGCGTTGCCCAGGAGTTTCGGACCCAGCACCGCGAAGAAGACACTGGCCACGGCCAGGATGAGCACAACGGCGATGATGAGGCGCTCGGGTCGCAGTCGTCCGAATAGGCGACCCAACGATCCTCGGAAGTTGCGGGCTTTCTCGGCCGGCAGTGTCATGCCCAGGCTGCCAGGTCCACCTCCGAAGGGCCCACCGGGTCGACCCATGGCCGGGCCCGATCGGGCGGGCGCCCCTGTGCTCATGACGCCGCCTCACTCGCCGTCAGCTGCGAGTAGACGATCTCTCGGTAGGTCTCGCACGACTCCATCAGGTCGGCGTGGCGCCCTACTCCGACCACGGTGCCGCGATCGAGTACCACGATCTGGTCCGCATCCATGATCGTACTGACGCGCTGCGCCACGATGATGACGGTGGCGGCTTGGGTCTGCACCTTCAAGGCCGCGCGCAGCCGCGCATCCGTCGAGTAGTCCAGTGCCGAGAAACTGTCATCGAAGATGTAGATCGCCGGTCGGCGCACCAGTGCTCGGGCGATTGCCAGTCTCTGGCGCTGCCCCCCGGACACGTTGGCGCCGCCTTGATCGATCTCCGACTCGATGGTCTCGGACATCTCACTGACAAAGCCGCGGGCTTGGGCGGTCTGCAGAGCCTGCCACACGTCCTCATCGGTGGCATCGGCCGCACCAAAGCGAACGTTGCTCGCGACCGTTCCGCTGAACAGGAATGACCTCTGCGGGACGATTCCCATCCGTGCCCATAGGTCTTCTTGGTGCAGCTCTCTGACGTCGACGCCGTCGACGTGAACCGCGCCGACTGTCACGTCGTAGAGCCGTGGGATCAGATTCACCAAGGTGGTCTTGCCGGCGCCTGTGCTGCCGACGATGGCAGTGGTCTGGCCGGGAGACATGGTCAGGTTGACGCCACACAGCACTGGGTCCTCGGCGCCCGGGTACCGGAACTCGACGTCCCGGAACTGCACGACGCCACGAATCGGTGGTGAAGGTACCGGGTCGACGGGGTCACTGATCTGCGGTGTCGTCGCCAACACCGCCTGGATTCTCTCCGCTGAGGCCGCCGCCCGGGGCACCATCACCATCAGCATCACGGCCATCATGACGCTGAACAGGATCTGCATGATGTACGCCAGGAATGCAGTCAGGTCTCCGACCTGCATGTCGCCACTGTCCACGAGATGACCGCCGAACCAGATCACGGCGACCGACGACAGGTTGAAGACGAGCATCAGAGAAGGCATGAGTAGCGCGAACAGGCGCGTGACACGCAATGCAGTGTCCGTGAGGTCGTCGTTCGCCGCTGCGAACCGCTCCTCCTCGCTGCGCGTGCGCACGAAGGCGCGGATCACCCGGATCCCGGCCAGGTTCTCGCGGAGAACTGAGTTGATGCGGTCGATCTTGACCTGCTGCACTCGGAACAGCGGAACCGCCTTGGTGACCATGAGTCCGATCACCAAGGCCATGACGGGGATGATGACCAGGAGCAGTGCGGACAACTGGACGTTCGTCCGCAGCGCCATGATCACACCGCCGATGGCGGTCAGCGGCGCGGAGATCATCATCGTCAGACCGAGCAGCACCAGCATCTGGACCTGCTGAACGTCGTTGGTGTTCCGAGTGATCAAGGAGGGTGCCCCGAACGTGTTGACCTCACGAAGGGAGAAGGTCTCGACCGAACGGAACAGAGCACCACGGACATCGCGGCCGAAGCGCATGGCTGTCCGCGCGCTGTAGTACACGGCAACGATTGAAACGGCACCCAGGATCAAGGTGATGACGAGCATGAGAGCGCCCGTGCGCAGGATGTATCCGATGTCTCCGGTCACCACGCCGAAGTTGATGATGTCCGCATTGAGGAACGGTAGATAGAGGTTGGCGATCGACTGGATCGCGACCAGGACGACCACGATCATCAGCGCGCGCCGGTAGGGCCGCAAGAAGTCGGCGATGAAGCCGATCATCGGGAACGAGGTTTGGGCACAGGCGAATTTCCTTCACGTCTCAACGACATGTTCAGGGTAGTGCCCCGAGTGGGAGTCCCTCGTCGCTTGCCTCTGGGTCCGGGTTTGGTGGGGGGACGGTTCGCATCTGCTTACCGTCCCAGACAGACTGAGTACATGAGTTCAAGCGGGAAGGTCAGCGCCAAAGCCACGGTGTCGCACAAGAGTGTCGTCGGCAAGGAGGTGACGGTCGCAGATCGAGCGATCATCAGCGGCCGGCCCAAGCTGTGGGGCAAGGCAGTGGTCGAAGACACCGCGCGCATCTCTGGCAAGGCCCATGTCAGCGGGCATGCGACGGTCTCCGGGGCGGCGACGGTTCGCGGAAGCGCAAAGGTGTCGGGTCATGCCGTGATCACCGACGACGCCGTGGTCAAGGGCAAGTCGAGTGTCCTCGGTAGGGCGGAGATCTCGGGGAGTTCAGCCGTGTCCGAGCGGGCCGAGGTCCGAGGTCGGGCGCAGGTCCGCGACAGGGCCCACGTGTCGGGTCACGCGGAAGTGCGCCAGTCCGCAGTCGTCCGAGACAAGGCTCAGGTGACCGATAACGCTCACGTGTCCGGAGACGCCGTCATCTCGGGAAGCGCGGTCGTGGGCCGAGGGGCGCATGTCTCGCAGACCCATCACGTGCTCACGGCGACGGTTGACGGTGAGGATTGGACGGTCTACCGAACCCGGAAAGACGGTATCGGTGCCACCCGAGGTGACCGCGGTGTCAGACGCCGCGACATTCCCAAGCAGTTGAAAGTGCTGGCGCGTGAGGCATGGGCGGGTGGCGCTTGATCGTGTCCGAGCCTTGGCCCGGGCGCTGGTTCATGTTCGAGCATTGGGCCGTGGGCCGTTGACTATTGAGCAAGGTGCCTGTGAAACGCGATGGCCGGAGGGCCGCGCTCTATCCGGTGGTGTCCGCCAAGGCCTGTTCGAAGTCGCGAGCACCCTTCTTGAGCCGGTAGGTGTATTGGGGGCGTTGCCAGGGCTCCCAGTTGATGACGCCGACCGGCTGAGCCCCGGAGCCGGTGTTGACCGTGAGCGCGATCGTCTCTACGGGGACACCTGTCGGTGTGCCATCTTTCGGCACGAGCCCGGTCTTCGACGAAGGGTCAGCGATAGCCAGCATCGACCAAGGGACTCGCAGGGTGATCACGTTGTCTTCGGTGTTCCAGGTGGCCAGCGATTCGTACTCGTCATCCTGGGGATCCCACGTGCCACGAATGAGGCGCCCGACGTCCAGGAACTCCGCCGGGAACGTCTCATTGCGCACGGTGACCGAGCGGTTCAGAGTGAGTCGTTGCAGATTCCAGCCGTCGAGATCCGGGGGCAGCAGGTCATCGGGTTTCAGTCCGTCCAGGGTCACCGGGTCCAGAGCGGGAGTGATGTAGGCGTCAGCGGTGCCGTACTGCGGATCCAGGACGATCGCGATGTCATGTGTCGCCGGTGACTGGGGGTCGTTCGGGAGCGGCTGCCCCCCAGGAACCACATCGAATCCCAGCACCACAGGAGATTCGGGAGGCTCGTTCAGCGTGAGCCGCAGGTAGACGTACGACGCATCTGTGTCGACGGCTACTTCGCGGACGTTCTCGGGCGCTTCGTGGATGACCCGCCAACCCGTGCTTACAGGGTCACCGGCGTAGATCCCGAAGGCCTGCTCGTTCGTCAGAGGGTCGTGCCACAGTGATCGACGCTCGGAGTCGACGACGCTTTGGCGGACGGCGGTGTTCCAGGTGAACTTGAACCACTCGTCGGCCCACATGAATAACAAACCGCCGGCCAGCCCGACGTCCTTGATCACCCGAAGCTGTGCGGCGTTCATCGCCATTGCTTCCTGCTCTGAGTGATTGCCTTGATCGCGACCGTTGGTGCCCAGATGCGCAGACCCGAGAGAACTGGGAACCCCGAACTCCGTGACCATCAACGGGATATTCGCTCGTCCGTAGTGCGTCCTGAGGTCGTTCAGATAGCCCGCCCACGGATCGGGCTGGGACGCGCCGGGCGGGACGTAGGACGTGTACTGCTTCGTGTGCCGCAGGAAATCGGGGTAGTAGGGGTAGGAGTGGTAACTCGCGAAGGTTCCTCCCGGCCACCGCTTGGTCGGCAGAACATGATTCGCATCCACGCTGACGAGGTCCTCGGTGGGATTGGGTTCGTTTGAGCCATGGTCGAGCGGATCAGCAGTCGGCCAGTTCACAAAGGCGATCGGTACGCTGCGACCACGCCTCACCTCGGCGGATGCGAGCTCGTCCATCCGCGCCGCGATCCAGCTCTCGGTCGAGTTCACCTGGGTCTTCGTCGTCGACGTCGTGAAGTACTTGCCGCGGTAGGGAGGTTGCGATCGGTTCTTCTTCTCGCTCTTGTGGATCGCGTTGGGATCCCATTCGACACCTATGATCCAGGCCGCCACCCAGGGGGAGACATCCGCGGTGTAGGAGCCGCCGGCGCGACCAACGTCCAACTCCCGTTCAAGATCGCCGCTCACCGCGTCACTGAGGTCGTGCAACTCACGGGTGAAGGCCGCGGTCGGCTTCGGGTCGTAGAGATCGTGGGACTCGAGGTAGGACTCGTCCGGCAGGTAGACCCCGTGCAAGAGATAGATCGGATAGTCGGGATGGGCGAGGTTGTAGTCGCGCAGGGCTTGGTAGAACGCGGGCTGGTGCAGGGTGTACACCCTGAGGAATCGCACACCGAAATCGCCCATCTGCTGGATCCACTGCTGGTACTGCTCGGGGGACATGGCCACCTCACCCGGGTTGTGTCCCGGGATGCTGGTGCCGAGGTTCACCCCACCCCAGAAGTCGATGGGGCCGCCGGCGGTGTGCAGCACCAGACCCGAGTCCGGGCCGGTGCCGGTCTGTTCAGCGAGCACCGAGAGCTTGTCTTGAGTGACAGGTGCCGGGTTCCAGTCGTGGGCCGGATGCTGGACGGGCTCCGGTTGTGATTGGCCGCACGAGGTCATTGACAGCCGCGACAGTGGCGATGAGCATCAGGACGAATGGCTTGCGCACGATGACCACCCCATTCAGGGACCACCCCCCACTCAGGGACCACCCCACTCAGGGACCACCCACTCAAGGACCACCCCGGTCGGTCGGCTTGTCTTCCACGCTAACAGCGGTGCCAGCGTGTTCTCGCAGCGGGAAAGCCGCGCGATTGCCCCCTTCTAGTAGTAGCGTGAGGCACGGTCCGCATCAGATCCTCGAGGAGTTCCCCCATGCGCTTGTTCCGTATCGCTGTTCCGGTCGCGGTGGCGGCCTTGGCCTTGTCGGCGTGTGGTGGCGGTGGATCATCCTCCGGTGATGCGTCGGGCTCCGCTGCTCCCTCGGTCGCGGCCGACGAGGCGTTGGCCGCCAAGGTGCCCGACGCCATCAAGTCCTCGGGCACGCTGACCTTCGGGACCGACGCCAGTTACGCCCCCAGCGAGTTCATCGGTGAGGATGGCTCGACCATCGAAGGCTTCGACATCGATCTGGGCAAGGCCATCGCCGCGAAGCTGGGACTGACGGGTGAGTTCGAGAACGCCGGCTTCGACTCGCTCATCGTTGGCGTCCAGAACGGCAAGTACGACAGCGCCATGTCGTCGTTCACGATCAACCCCGAGCGGTTGAAGCAGGTCAACATGGTGAGCTATTTCGACGCCGGCACCGCTTGGGCGACTGCCGCCGGCAACCCGGCAGGTGTGGCGATCGACAATGCCTGCGGCAAGACGGTGGCGGTCCAGAAGGCAACGGTTCAGGTCGACGACATCGAAGCCAAGGACAAGGCCTGCACCGGCGCCGGCAACCCCGCCATCAACATCCAGCAGTACAACCTGCAGTCCGACGCCACCACAGCCGTCGCGAGCGGCAAGGCTGACGCCATGCTCGCGGACTCCCCAGTGGTCGCCTACGCGGTGAAGCAGTCCGGCGGGAAGCTCGAGCAGCTCGGCGACGTGTACGGCACCGCGCCCTACGGCGTGGCCATCCCGCTCGCGGAGAAGGAGTTCGCCGAGACGGTGGCATCCGCGATCGATGCTCTGATCGCCGATGGCACCTACCAGGCCATCCTCGATCAGTGGGGCGTGGCCAACGGCGCCGTTCAGAAGGCCGAAGTCAACCCGAAGAGCTGATACCCGGCGAGAGCGAGGTACCGGTGGGCAACGACAAGGTCGACGAACCAGTCGGCAGCAAGCCGCCCGCGATCGAGGCGATCCCAGTTCGGCACCCAGGTCGATGGGTGGCCGCGGTTGTGGTCCTCATCGGCGTGGCGATGTTCATCAACAGCCTGGTCACCAATCCCAACTGGGGCTGGCCACTGATCGGCGAGTGGATCTTTTCGCCACCGATCCTCAAGGGGGTCGGGGTCACGATCCTGCTGACGATCCTGGCCATGATCATCGGTCTGCTGTTGGGTGTGGTCCTCGCTGTCATGCGGCTCTCGCCGAACCCCGTGACGAGCAGTGTCGCGTGGGTGTTCGTGTGGGCCTTCCGCGGGACCCCCGTGTACGTGCAGTTGTTCTTGTGGGGATCGATCATCGCTCTCTACAGTACTGTGTCCCTGGGAATCCCCTTCGGTCCCGAGTTCTTCACCTTCGACACGAAGACCCTCATCCCGGCGTTCGTGGCAGCGCTGCTCGGACTCGGCCTCAACGAGGCTGCCTACATGTCCGAGATCGTTCGGGCGGGGATCCTCAGCGTCGACGAGGGGCAGGAGGAGGCCGCGACGGCAGTGGGTATGAGTCGGATGCAGACTCTGCGCCATATCGTCCTGCCGCAGGCCATGCGCGTGATCGTGCCGCCCACCGGCAACGAGACGATCTCGATGCTCAAGACAACGTCACTCGTCATCGCCATTCCCCTTACGACCGAACTGTTCTTCCAGGCCAGCGCCATCGGCAACCGACTGTTCCAGCCCTTCCCCATGGCTGTCATGGCGAGCATGTGGTACCTCGCCCTCACCAGCGTCCTGATGGTCGGGCAGTACTACCTGGAGCGCTACTACGCGAAGGGTGCGATGCGCCAGTTGCCCCCGACCCCGATCCAGAAGTGGAAGCGCCGCCTGCGACTGGGGAGCGCGTCATGAGTACACCGACAACGGGCCAGCACAAGGTAGTGGCCGAGAACGTCCACAAGTCCTACGGCCGCAATGAGGTACTCAAGGGTGTCAACCTGACCATTGACGCGGGCCAGGTCGCGTGCATCATCGGGCCTTCCGGCGGAGGCAAGTCGACGTTCCTGCGGTGCATCAACCATCTCGAGAAGATCGACTCCGGTCGTTTGTCGGTCGATGGTGAACTCATCGGATACAAACAGCGTGGCGCGAAGCTGCATGAGATGAAGGACAAGGAGGTCGCTGAGCAGCGCCGCTCCATCGGCATGGTGTTCCAGCGATTCAACCTGTTCCCTCATATGACCGCTGCCGAGAATGTCATGGCAGGGCCGGTCGTGGTGCGGGGCGACAACAAGAAGGAGGCCCGTGCTCGGGCGCTTGACCTTCTGGGCAAGGTCGGACTCGGCGACCGCGGCGACAGCTACCCCATGCAGTTGTCCGGTGGCCAGCAGCAGCGCGTTGCCATCGCACGGGCGCTGGCGATGGACCCGGACCTGATGCTGTTCGACGAACCCACTTCGGCACTCGACCCCGAACTTGTCGGTGATGTCCTCGATGTCATGCGGCAACTGGCCCAGAGCGGTATGACGATGATTGTCGTCACGCATGAGATCGGCTTCGCCCGAGAGGTCGGCGACGTGCTGGCGTTCATGGACCAGGGGATCGTCGCCGAACTGGGCAACCCGCGCGAGATTCTGGCGAATCCCACCAGCGCCCGGTTCCGGGACTTCCTGGGCAAGGTTCTGTAGCGCGTCAGTGCGGCTTGAGTGCCAGCTGGAACGCAAGCACGATCAGCCCGGCCCCGAGACCCGCGACGATCGCCAGTATCAGCCGCCAACTGCGCAGCCCCACCCGCCAACCGGCCACACCGCCCCAGAACCCCAGCGAGACAACTCCCAGCACCAGCATGGACCTCAGGGTGTCGGAGGGGCTTTGCTGTAACACCAACGATGCGAGCGCCAGGACCACCAGCGGGGGCACGGCGACGAGCGTGAACTGCGCGAAATCCCAGGCGAGGGTCCGCCACTGCCGCCGAGCCGTGATGCCACCTTCGACGACGGTCAGGTCGAGGAAGTCGGCGAAGGTGTGGGCTGTCGCCAGCGCGATGGTCGGTCCGATGACGACAAGTGCGATGCCGCCAGGTCCTTTGAGATCCTGCCAGCCGTCGTAGACGACCAGCAAGGACATCAACGTCACCGTCGTGTACACCCAGGTGCGGACATTGATCCGGAAAGGCCCGACCGAGAGTGGGCCCACTTCGGACGACACACTGAGATTTCGGGCCGCGATTCGCTCACGGATTCACTCGTGTGCTGCGACTGGGTCGGTGGCCGCTGGGCTCGGGTTTGGGTTTGCGAGGGAATCCCATGGCAGTTTGGCCCAGCCTGTCCATTGGAGCAGTCGCCGGTCGGATTCGGCGAAGTGCTCACGCAGCCGCTGCCGGGTAGCCGCATCCATGGGGGGACGCTCACGGTCGCGCACCACGTAGTCGCGACGCAGCAGTCGGCGCCACAGGGATCCGACGCCGTTCTGCTTCAACTGACGTTCTTCGCTGCGGGTCATCGAACGGTAGCGGTTGACTTCAGGCATCACCGGTTCGTCCACTTCGTCGGGCTCCAACCCAACGTGGGTCATCACGCGTGCCAGTTCGGTCTCGGGGGACGAGTTGAGATCCTCGAGTGTGGTCACCAGCAGCGCCTCACCGTAAGCCCTCCCGAGGGGGCGCAACTGGCGGATGTACCGGCCCCGGTCCAGGTAAGAGAACCGGCGTCTGAGCAGGGGATCTCCCGTCGGCGAGTCGGGCCGGCTCGGCAGCGATGGCCTGCTCGAAGGTGGGCAGGGTTTCCTGGTTGCGCCGTGAGTGCCAGTAGTGGGAGTACGCACGCGCAACCGGATCCCGCAGGACCATGATGATTCGGGCCTCCGGCAGGGTTCGCCGCATGCGCCGGCGGGCTGTGGGGTTGTAGCTGTAGACGGGCGTCGATTCCCCGGTTATCTGACCGGGCTCGAGCTGGGGGAACTGGGCGCTGTACCACTCGACGCCCCGGCGCCAGTGCTGATCGAAGAAATGCAGTTCCTTCTGATCCGGTCGTACCACGCGAGGGTGCAGAGCCAGGGCTTGGAACAACGACGTCGTGCCGCACTTCTGGACACCGGCGATCACGAAGGTGGGCACCACGCGTGTCGCGTTCACGTCCGGTCCCATCTGCGGCTGCCTTCCATCGCTCAGTCTTCTCGGAAGTCTCCCTGGCCGCAGTATCCGTGAGCCTCCGGCGGTGACGGGCGGGACAGCATCGTTACCGATTCGGGATCGGCGGCCGGGCAGCACGGCCGATAACTGCGTCATGATACCGCCGGGAACCCACGCGCTCTTCCCAGGGGCGGGGATACTCGTTCGCGGACAGCGACGGCCTATGGGACTGGCGTGTAGGTGACCCCCATGTACTCGATGCGATCGCCCTTGAGCCACACGATGTCGCCCTTGCGTCGTCCGCCTGCGCCGGACAGGCCGAAGGTGAACGCGTGATCGGATGAGAGCGGTCGCAGCACCTGCCGCTCGGGGGACTCAGTCGGCCCCAACTCGAGCAGCGAGAGTCCCGGCGAGACCTTCAGCCGCAACTGGGTCGGGATGAGGTCTGTCGCGAACTTGGGTTTCAGTGTGACTTGGTAGTCGCCGGCAGCGGCTCGCCAGCGGCGCGGAGGAGATTGCGGCGGAACCTTCTCGCCCAAGATCTGGCGGTTGACTTTGGTGCCGCCCCCGTTGCGGGCGACCACAACCCGGCGTCCGGCGATCGTCTGGAAGGCGATCTGCAGGTTGGGGTCGGAATCCGTTCGCCACCACTTGTCGGACATCTGCGTGAACGTGGCATTGGTGACTTCGCCACCCTTGACGAGCGACAGTTGCAGGCTGTCTCCGTCGACGTTCACGGTGGAGTAGCCCACGTACCCGGCATAGATTCCCTGGGCCTCGCGCAACTCGACGTCCGTCGGTGTGCGCGGTCCGAGGTCGGGCAACGAAACGGGCGGTGGCTTGGTGACGCCGGTCTTGGCGGTGTACGCCAACTCCAATGCCCGGCTGGCGATCGCGTCAGCGACTGCGCTACCCCCCACCGTGTTGGTCGACACGAACACGCCGAGTTCGCTGGTCGGGTTGGACCTGCAGCATCGAGAAGTTCCGGGTCGTGGCGCCGTCGTGGCCGAATGTTCGCCCGAGCCAGGAGTCCTTGCAGGAACCACGACAAACCGATGTGGACCTGTTCGTCGATGGCCAAGTCGGTCTGAGCGGTCGTCATCCGCCGAAGCGTCCGCTCCTTCAGGACCCGCCCCTCCGCGCCCCTCCCAGCACCGGCTGGCGGAAGTCCCCTTGCCGGCAAGGGTCCCCCCGCCGACAAGGGTGCGCAGGTAGTTCGCCATGTCCTGTGCCGACGACAGGATGGAGCCCGCCGTCCATCCGTTGACGTATTCGCGCGGATCGGCCTTCATATCGCCGGTGGGCTGACCGTCGGGGCCTACCGCGGGCGAGTAGTTGCGGGTCATCGTGCGGCTGGGCGCGAGAGTGTCGTCGAAGGACGACGAGGGCATGTCCATGCGACCGAACAGGGTCCGAGCCGTCCGGTCGGCGTACGGCTTCCCGGTCACGTTCTCGACGAGGGCCTGCAGCAGGACGTAACCGCTGTTGTTGTAGGCCCACAGTGTGTTGACGCGGCGTTCGGGCGGCATGTTCGCCAGTGTTCCCATCAGCCATTGGTGGAAGTTCCGGTCGGGTTTCTTCATGGTGATGAGTCCGTAGAAGATGTCGCCGGGCACACCCGAGTGGTGATCGAGGATGGATCGAACGGTGATCGTGTTGTTCCGGAACCGTGGAAGCAACTTCAGAGCCGGAACGTACTTGGTGATGGAGGCGTCCAGATCGACTTTCCCCTTCTCCACCAGTTGCATGACCGAGATGGCCGCGAATGTCTTGGACAGTGAACCGATGTGGAAGAGCGTGCGCGCATCGACAGGCCGCCGATCGCGTCGGTCGGCCCAGCCGAACCCGCGGGCCATGATCGTACGGTTGCCGTCGACCAAAGCGACGGTGGCGCCCACGACACCCGACTCGGCCATCATCGCGGGTATCTCACTGTGCAGCGTCGCGACAACTTGTTCGTAGTCGACATCGTCCGCCGCTCCCACCGCAGCAGTGTGATCCGGGAGGTCGGCCGGGGCGGGTGCTGCTGCCAGGGAACTCGCCACCAGGGCGATGGTTCCGATAGTGAGGGCGAGAAAGCGACTACTCACAGTCATGGAGAACCTCCAGAGTGACATCTTCAGTCTAGTACCGGGGGGGAGGCGAGCCCGCCCGGAGCAGGCTGTTCCGGCTGTTCCGGTTCGGTGGGAGCGCAGCCGTGCCAACGGTCGGGGGAGTCAGGTGGGTTCGGGAGTGGTCGACTGCTTGTGCTGTTCCAGAACGGCGGGGCCGGGCCAGGACCACAATGCCAACAGCCCCACCACGATCGTCGGACCCATGGTGAACGTCCCGATCAGCACAGCCTGGATCAATCCCGGATCGAACCACGACATCTCGAGCAGGCCACCGAGGAGCGTCAGATAGAGGAATCCATAGATCAGGATGGGGACGGCAGCAGCAGACCGGGTGGTGATCCGGGCCGGGCGCGAGGCGACCATCACGAAGATCGTGGTGATCGTCAGGGGGACAAGGACCCAGCCGACGAAGTTCTCCAGGGGGATTCCCGCTCCGCCCTGCCAGGACTCGAGGTCCGGAAGGTAGGGACCTCCGTCGATCCACCACCACCAGGCCGGTGACCCCAGGACCTCTTGCCAGACACGCGACACGGCCAATGGATCCGCCATCAGATCCCAGGCGGCCGTCACGACTCCGGTGGCCAGCCCTTGCAGCAGTGCATACCCGAGGCGAGGGAGCCCATCGGCGGGCAGAGGGGAGTTGCGGCGTGCGAGCCAATCGACCATGGCGAAGGCGCAGTACACCACCGTCCCCCATACGAACACGATCAGGATGGGAACCCCACCGACACGGGGACCGAGGCCGTCTGTGTAGTGATAGTCGCCGAAGATCAGTCCGTAGTTGTCGCCCAGGAACTCGGCACCGAAGGCAAGTATCGCCGTTAGCCCGAAGAACACGACAGTGTCCCGCCCTCCGCGTACGACCGCGCTGTGCCAGACACACATGACGTAGAGTGCCGTGCTCCCCATCCCGGCCACCTGCATCTGGAGCGCCGCGTTGCCCGTCAGGTAGGTGAAGGCGAAGACGCCCACCGTGAGTGCCATCAGGGCAACAACGATGATGACCATCACTCGGGTGGTCCTGCGGTGGGCAGTGTCGATCATCTCGCCTTCAGCGTAGGCCGTGGCGGAACCGGGGGCCGGTGGGCCCGGGCTGAAGGGAGATCGGCGTGCCAGATGCGAGCAGATTCGGCATCCTAGAAGTGTCCAGAGACTGAGTGAGCACGGCATGGGAGGCGGCTGATGGTAGGCGCCGGAACCTCCAGAGAGACCAGAGGCGCTGCCACCGCCGACCAGGTGGCCCGACTGGAGCGTCGCCTGGAAAGGGAACGCAGGGCACGACGCCAAGCGGAAGACCTGCTGGAGAAGAAATCGCACGAACTCTGGCAGCAGTCGCAGGCTTATCAGATGCTCGCCGAGAACGCCTCCGATTTCGTCTATCGGACGTCCGCCGACGGCACGATGTCGTGGGTCTCTCCATCTGTGGCGACGCTCGGATGGGAACCCGCCGATCTGGTCGGAATGCCCACCCGCAACCTGGTGCATCCTGACGATCAACCTGATCTCGACGCTCGGCGCCGTGCGTTCCTCAGCGCGACGAGCAAAGCCCGGCAGATCACCGGGTACTTGGTCCGAGTCTTGGCGAAGGATGGCACCTACCACTGGATGTCGAACCGGGTCACTCTGCTCACCGATGCCGATGGATCCCCTGCCGGTCTCGTGGGTGGTCTCACATTGGTCGATGAGCTTGTCGAGGCGCAGAGCCTCCTGCGGGCCGGCGAGCAACTGCTGCGTCTCACGATCGATTCGGTGTTGGACCCCTTGGTCCTTCTCCAGGCCATTCGCGACGATGCCGGCCAAATCTCGGACTTCCGCTACGTGGACGTCAACCAAGTCACCAGTGAGTACCTGTCACTGAGTCGGGATGAGTTGATCGGGTCAAGTCTGCTGGAACGTTCGCCGGGCGTGCGCGAGAGCGGCTTGTTCGACCTGTATGTGGCGACGATGCAAACCGGGGAACCGACCATCGAGGATGATTTCCACTACGACAACGAGATCCTGGGAGTCGCGCGTTACTACGACCTAAGGGCCCAGCCGGTGCCTGAGGACCGGCTGGTGCTGACTTGGCGAGACGTCACCGAGCGCCATGAAGCAGCGGACCGACTGCGCGAGAGTGCCATTGCCTACCGACTACTGGCGGAGAACAGTACCGATGTGGTCCTGCGGGTGGATATGGACGGGGTGATCGGCTGGGCCTCACCTGGCGTCCACAACATGCTGGGACGCGACCCGGACAGTTTGATCGGAACCACCAACATCGAGCTGATCCACCCCGATCATCGAGAGACTGTCCGGCTCGAGATCGAGACGGCACGCGGGCGGGGAGAAGACACGAGATTCCGTTTCCCCGTCCTGCGCGCGGACGGCTCATCGATTTGGGTCGAGTCCGCAGGAAGGCAGGTCATCGACCCCCAGAGTGGGGACAGTTTCCGGGTGGTTCGACTACGTGACATCGATGCCGAACATCGCACTCAGATGGAGCTGATGACCACTAGCAAACGACTGCGATCGACGCTCGACTCGCTCATCGACCCGCACATCGTGCTGCGTGCCGTCCGGGAACCCGACGGCTCGATCACCGACTTCAGCTACGTCGACGCGAATCCGGTCGCGCTCACTTACCTCGGTCGAGACCGAGAGGAACTGTTGGGGCACGGTGTTCGTGAGGTATTCGGTGAGGGCGAAGGCCCCGCGAACATCCTCGAGTGGTGCAGTCGGGCACTGAGGACGGAGGAACCGATCGTTCTGGACGACGTTGCGATGGTGTCGGCCGTCAAAGGCATCCCGCGGCGGTTCGACATCCGGGCCATGGCGTTCGGGGGCGACTCGGTGAGTTTCACCTGGCGGGACACGACAGCCCGATTCGAGGCGGGGCAGCGTGTGGCTGACTCCGAGCAGTACTACCGACTACTCGCGAACAATGTCTCCGATGTCGTGCTGCTATCCCGTGACAAGGTCATGAAGTGGGTGTCGCCGTCGCTGACTCCCTCACTTGGCTGGGCGCCGCAGGACTGGGTCGGACATGAGATCACCGAGTTCACCCACCCGGATGACGTGGTCATCGTCGGTCGGTGCCGTTCGGAGGTGGAAGCAGGCAGCAACAAGATCGTCCGCCTCAGGTTCCGTCACCAGAACGGCTCCTACCACTGGGTCGAGGTCAACGCCGCTCCCTTCACCGATGCCGACGGCAATGCCGGAGGCATCATGGCCTCGTTCAGGATCATCGACGAACAGATCCGAGTGGAGCAGCTGCTGCAGTTCCAGGTACGCCACGATCAGCTCACGGGACTGCTGAATCGCGACGAGATCATGCGTCGGTTGATCGCAACGCTGAACCACGAAGAGCGCCAGGGTCGGCGCACTTACCTCGCGTTCATCGATCTGGACAATTTGAAATCAGTCAACGACGACTACGGTCATGCCGCGGGCGACGAGTTACTCCGAGTGGTCGCGGCCCGCATTCAACATGCCCTGCGTGACGGGGACATGACCGCGCGAGTCGGTGGCGACGAACTCCTCATCGTCCTGCAAGGGGTGCGCGGCCCAGACGATGCCGTGGCGGTGATGCGCGCCGTTCTCGAGAAGGCAGCCGGCGATCACGTTTTCCGCGATGTGGTGCTGCGGCCGAGGATGAGCGTCGGACTCACCGAAGTTACGCGGGGCGAGGACGTCGAGGAAGCAGTCACGCGCGCAGACGACGCGATGTATCGGGCGAAAACCGCAGGCGGCAACCGCGTCGAACTGGCGCATGGACCTCACTTCGACGCTCGCTGAGCAGCAGTAGTCACCGAGAACCCTACTTCTGCCCTTCCACCGCATCTATCACTGCGCGAAGCACCATGCTCGTCGGCCACTATGACGCTAGCGACAAGGGGTCCGACGAGCCGAACCCTGTGACTTCGCCAAGGGCTAGCGTGGGGGAAGGGACCAACCAGGGAGGATCATGAGCACTGCCGCACCGGCCGTCACTGCCGACCCTCGGCCATCCGCATGGGTGATGTACGCGACCTATGTGGTCGGTGCGGTCGGGCTGTTCCTGGGTTTCGGCGGTGTCTTCGGCGATCCCCCCACTTTGCGCTGGGCCACCTTCCTGGCGGTGGGACTGGGCGGGCTGCTGTCGTTCGTCCGGCACAGCCTGCTGCACCGATCCGATGCCGCACGAATGGGGTGGGACTACGGTCGACGCAACAACTTCCAGATCGAGGTCGGGCTCGCCAACCTCGCGTGGGGGCTCGTTGCAGTACTCGCCTCAGTACTGAACTGGGGTCTGGGTGTGCAGGCCGCGATGTTCCTGACATTCGGCTGCTACCTCACGTCAGTTGCGGTCATGCAGCTCGTGTCCCCTGGTGGCCAGCGCCGGTCACTCGGACCCATGATCGCCATCGCGACTTTCGGTATCTTCCTGCTCGTGGTGGGTGGTCTCGGGATGGCGGCGACGAACCCATGATGGTCGGCTTCTCTCCCGCTCGCGGCGTCGTCGGGCCGCACGAATACCCCATGGGGGCGCCAGAACACTCTGATCGTGTAGGTCGGCTGTGAACAAACCACAGGAATTGGCTGGGGACCCAGGGGTTTCGTACTGGCGTGACCTACTGGACGCTTCTGCCGACGCGGTCATCGAGTACGCACCGGGTGCCATCGTGGTGTGGGCGACTCCGTCCGTACGCACGGTGTTGGGGTGGGATCCGAACGAGATCGTGGGGAAGAAGTTCGATGCCGTCGCGCATGAAGACCAAGCCGCGGTGGAAAGGATCAATGCCGAAGTCGTCCGGAAGCGGCTTCCCAAAGCGCGATACCGCGTGAGGTCGGTCTGCCGAGACGGGTCCTTGAAGTGGACGGACACTTTAGTGCGGTACCGCTGGACCGAGACGGGCAAGTTGGCATCGATGGTTGCCGCCATCCGCGACATCTCGGATCTGGTGGCTGCCGAGGACGAAGTGCTCCAGGCCGACCAGCGTTTCCGGTTGGCGATGCTGCACGCGGCAGTGGGGATGGCCATTGTTGCGCCGAATGGAGGATTTCTGGAAGTCAATCCGGCACTCTGCCAGATGCTCGGTCGCAGTGACCAGGAACTGATGTCAGCCACGTGGCAGGCGTTGACCCACCCGGAGGACCTCGGAGTCGACCAGGTCCTGGTGTCCGATGTCCTGGCGGGGCGGCGAGATTCCTACCGATTGTTGAAGCGCTATCTACGGCCCGACGGTGCGGTCGTGTGGGGTGACCTGTCGGTTTCCTGTGTCCGGGAGGGCTCCGGAGAGGTCAAGTACTTCATCTCCCAGATCACCGACGTCACTGTTGCGGTGGAGTCCCGTGAGGCCCTGGCCGACTTCGAGGAACGCTATCGGCTGCTCGCTGATCACAGTTCCGACGTCGTCATGCGACTGCGCAATGACGGCATCATCGACTGGGTGTCACCGAGCGCCCAGCAGGTCGTCGGGCTGGATCCGGAGGCGATGGTGGGCACGCCGGCGCAGAGTCTCGTCGCACCTGAGTACAGGTCAGTGTTCCAAGAACAAGTGCTTGCCTCGCGTGCTTCAACCACGAGTTCCCCGATCCCCTTGCCCATGAGGATGCCGAACGGATCCACGCACCAGTTCGAGATCGTCGGGTGGCCTGTCCTCGACGGTCATGGCAATGCGCAGTTCCAGGTCTTGCGCATGCGTGACGTCGAGGGAGAGTATCGGGTGGGTCGTGAGGTCGTCGTCGCTCGCGAGACCCTACGGGCGGTCCTGGACTCGCTCCTGGATCCCCATGTTGTTCTGCGAGCCAAACGGGATGCCGACGGCACGATCACGGACTTCGTCCACCTGGAGCTCAATGCCGCCGCCTCGGAGTACTTGAACCGCGCACCGGACGAACTGATCGGACATGGGATCCGGGAACTGTTCGGGACCGGCGAGTCCACCGAGAACCTCATGAGATGGTGCACGGCGGCTCTCGAGTCACGGGAACCTGTCGCCATGGAGGACGCGTTGATGCTGTCGGTTATCCGAGGCATCCCCCGTCGCTTCGATGTGCGGGTCATGACTTTTGCTGAGGACTGGGTCAGCCTCATGTGGCGCGACGTGACCGAGCGATTCGAAGCCAAGCGCCGACTGGCTGACTCCGAACAGCGTTTCAGGCTCATGGCCGACCGGTCCACCGACGTGGTGGCGCTGGTTCGAGATGGCGTGTTCCGATGGCTGTCACCCTCGCTGACTCTCGCGCTCGGTTGGACGCCGGATGAGTGGATCGGTCACGGGTACGAGCAGTTCGTCCACCCCGATGACCTGGAGGTGGCCCAGCACAGGCAAGCGGAGATCGAAGCCGGGGCGACACGAATCACGCGCCTGCGTCTGCGTCATCATGACGGCTCATTCATCTGGGTCGAGGTTCACGCCGCTCCGTTCACCGGCATGGAGGGGGAGTCCGAGGGCATCATCGCGTCCTTCCGCCTCATCGATCACCGTTTCACCCCCGATCAGTTGGAGGCTTTCCAGGAGCGCCACGACGAACTCACCGGGCTGCTCAACCGCGATGAGGTCCATCGGCGACTCACGGTCATGCGCAGCCATGAAGCTCGGACCGGCAATCGGGCGTTCCTCGGGGTCGCGGACGTGGACAATCTGCGCTCGATCAACGACAACCATGGGTACGCGTTCGGAGATGAACTGTTGCGGCAGGTCGCCCGGCGAGCGCGGGAGTGCGTGCGAGACGGGGATCTGATCGCGCGCGTGGGGGGCGATGAGATCTTGCTGGTCCTGGATGGCATCCGCACCACGGATGACGCACTCAAGGTGCTGAACAAGGTCTTGGCGGCCGTCAATGAGAGTTTCGAATTCCGAGATGTCATGCTGCAGCCACGAATGAGTATCGGCATGACCGAGATCGCTTCCGGTCAGGATGTCGAGGCGGCTCTCTCCCGCGCCCAGGAGGCCCTGCGTCGCGCCAAGGAGAAGGGCGGCAATCACGTCGAGATCACCGTGGTCTCCCGCCCATGACGAGAACTCGCGTCTGGATGAGCCTGCTGTGCAGGAGATGTGCAGGAGAGTGGTGTCACCCGCATGGGGCCTCAGGCACGATGTGATGGGCACGATCGGTAACGGATGACGGCGCAGGCCGACGAAGGAGAGCGGACATGAGTCAGGAAGGACTGCGCGCCGCGCAAGACCGCATGAGGGCAGCCGGGGTTGCCCCCGAAGCAATCGATGTCTTCAGTCACTACTACGGGGAGTTGGAGGCGGGCGTCACGGGTCTCATTCCCGAGGACACGATCGAACCACTGCTCGACCCACCGGCGCTCGCGGCGATGGCGCCTGACCCCGAATCCGCCCAGCGTGCGTTCAGCCAGACGGCCATGATCAAACTCAACGGTGGCCTGGGCACCTCGATGGGAATGGATCGTGCCAAGTCGCTACTGCCAGTGCGCGATGGTCAGACGTTCCTGGACCTCATCGTGCAGCAAGTCCGCAGCGCCCGCGCCGCGCATGGTGTGACGCTGCCGCTCATCCTGATGGACAGTTTCCGAACCCAGTCGGACACTCTTGAGGCGCTGGCCGGACATCCCGGTATCGAGGTGGACGGACTACCGCTCGACTTCCTGCAGAACCTCGAGCCCAAACTCCGGTCGGATGACCTCACCCCGGTCGACTGGCCAGCGGACCCCGACCTCGAGTGGTGTCCGCCCGGACATGGTGACCTCTACACCGCAATCCTTGCCTCGGGGGTGCTCGACGCGCTGCGAGACCAAGGCTTCCGGTACGCGAGCGTGTCCAACGCCGACAATCTCGGTGCGGCACCAGATCCGGTCCTGGCTGGATGGTTCGCGACGACGGGCGCCCCCTATGCGGCTGAAGTGTGTCGCCGGACCCCGGCGGACCGCAAGGGTGGCCACTTGGCGATCCGCCGATCCGATCGTCGCCTCATCCTGCGTGACACCGCCCAGACCCCGCCCGACGAGATGCACTTCTTCACCGACGAGCATCGCCATCCGTTCTTCCACACCAACAACCTGTGGTTCGATCTCGACCAGCTGGCCGGAGCGCTGCGTGATCGTGGGGCCGTTCTCGGTCTGCCCCTGATTCGCAACGTCAAGACCGTCGACCCCACCAGAGCCGACAGTCCTGAAGTGGTTCAGATCGAGACCGCGATGGGTGCTGCGATCGAGGTGTTCGATGGCGCCACAGCCGTCGAGGTTCCGCGCAGCCGGTTCCTGCCGGTCAAGACGACCAATGATCTGATGCTGCTCCGGTCGGATGTCTACGAGCTCACCACATCGGGGAACTTGAGCCTGGCCATGGATTCCGCGCCACTCGTCGATCTGGATCCGCAGTTCTTCCGCACGATCTCCGACTTCGACGGACCGCTTCCCCTCGGGTGTGCCTTCGCTGCGGCGCGCGCGACGTTTCACTGTTCGGGGAGACTGGACGTTCGGGAGTGACGTCGTCGTCGAGGGTGATGCCGAGCTCTCCGACCCGGGCGAGCCTGCCCAGGTCCCGCCCGGCAGTGTCCTCTGAACCAGCCGGGTGTCGTCACATCAGGTCCCTGCGTCGGAACCCGACGAACCCGACCGTGATCAACACCGCGCTGATCGCGCTGATCCACATGAGCCCGGTCCAGTCTGGTTCGACGCTCGTGACATTGGGGACGTGCCAGAAGGGACTGACGCTGAGAATCCAGTCCCAGAGGTTGAACAAGGGGCCGAGGATCGTCAGGGCGAAAGCGGCCACCAAGCCGAGCCAACCGATGATGCGGACTCGCGGAACCGCCCCTACAACGGCGAGGCATAACGCTGTCAAGGTCCAGACCGCCGGGATGGTGGCCAGGCTCTGCACGAAGACGTCAACCGTCGAGATGCCGGCGTTCGAAGCAGCTGCGACGGCGCCGATGATGAGTCCGCCGAGCATCATGGCGATCGCGGGTCCGACGAATGCGATGACCGCGAAGCCTGCCAGGTATCGGGAGCGAGCCAACGACCCCGCGAGCAGCTGGTCCATCCTCTCGCTGGATTCCTCAGCCGGTACTCGCATCATCACTTGCACTCCGTAGACCCCCGCGATGATCCCCACCAGGCTGAGGAGCGTGGCGAGGAAGGCGAATGTCAGGTCCGGTCTGGGAGACGGCCCCGGCAGCCAAGGCACGGGCGATATTCGGATTGCTGGCGATGACCTCGCCGACCGATGTCGCCAGCACTCCGAAAACTACGCCCAACACCGCGAATGCGAGCGTCCAGGCGATGATCGAGCCACGGTTCAGCCTGATGGCCAATCCGAACGGTCGCGCCACCCAGCCGCCGTGCGCGGGTCCCCGTCGGGGCGGTATCAGGCCCATCCCGAAATCCCTTCGGGACTGCAGCGCAAATGCGAGCGCCAGCATGGCCAATGTGAAGGCCAGCGACAGGAGCAGGGGGTTGGGATCGTTTTCGGTCGCAGGTTGTACTTGTTCCAGCCAACCGAAGGGGGTCAGCCACACCGCCCATTCGGGGGCATCGCCGGCATCGACATAGCCGCGGGCGACGAAGAGGGTACCCATGACGCCGATGGCGAGGGTACTGGCGCTCCGGGAATCGGATCCGATCTGTGCGGCGACAGCCGCAACGGCTGCCCACATCAGTGCAGATGAAGTGAAAGTCGCGGCCAGCATGGTGGTATCGCCAGGATTCCCACCCACCACAACGGTCACGATCGTCGACATGACTCCCAGAAGCACGGCGGCCAGGGCGGCCATGAAGACGGCGACCGCCAGGCGGGTCGGACGACTCATGACACCTGAAGCCAGCAACTCCGCTTGTCCCGAGTCCTCATCGGCACGACTGTTGCGAACAACGATGAGGATCGCCATCAACCCGGCGAAGAACGCGCCGAGCATCCCAGCGCGCCAACTGTTGAATCCCTCCGCCGTCATCAGATCGCGTGCCGGCCCGAAGATCAGACTGAGGGCAGGGTTGGCACTCACGGTCAGCGACAGCTCGTTGCGCTCGGCCGGGTCGGGAAAGACCCAGCTGTACGCGAGAACGGACGACGCGGACAGCGCCGAGATCAGGACCACCCACGGCATGATGTTGGGCAGATCCTGTCGCATCGCGACTCTCAGCAAAGGCCGCAGGCCGGTGAGGTGTCCCCGTCTCATCGCTCCCGCCCAGGGGTTTCGTCGTCGTAGTGCCGCAGGAACAGGTCCTCCAACGAGGGCGGTGTCACCGTCAACGACGAGATCCCGAACTCGCTCAAGGTCGCCATCGCGCTGTTCAATGCGGAACTGTCGAGCGACGCGGTCAACTCGTCGCCTGCCAGGGTTGCCCCTTCGCGGAACGGTAATCCCTCGAGGCTGGCCGGCGGGGAGTTCAGGACTGCCCGAATCGTGGTCCGCGCGTGACCACGTAGTTGTGCCAGGGTCCCGGTCTCGACCGTTCGGCCATCCCGGATGATGCTCACGGTGTCCGCGAGCGCTTCGGCCTCGCTGAGGATGTGGCTGCTGAGCAGAACGGTCCGTCCTTGTGTTTTGGAGTGAGCAATCTCCTCCTGGAAGACGGACTCCATCACCGGGTCCAGCCCGGACGTGGGCTCATCGAGCAGCAGGAGTTCCACATCTGCGGACAACGCCGCGACCAATGCCACTTTCTGGCGATTGCCTTTGGAGTACTGCCGACCTCGCTTGGTCGGGTCGAGATCGAACCGCTCGATCAGTTCAGCTCGTCGGGTTTCGTCAAGGCCACCCCGCAGGTTGCCGAGCAGGTCGATGGCCTCCCCTCCGGTGAGCCCGGGCCAAAGATTCACCTCGCCGGGCACGTAGGCCAAACGGGAGTGAAGCTCCACGACGTCGCGCCAGGGGTCACCCCCGAGCACGGCGACCCGGCCACCATCGGCCCTCAGCAGGCCCAGCAGAATGCGCATTGTGGTCGACTTGCCGGCCCCATTCGGACCGAGGAACGCGTGAACCTCTCCCTTCTTGACGCACAAATCCAGCCCGGTCAGGGCGGGGAACGAACCGTATGACTTCGCAAGCCCCTCGATCTCGATGGCGGGGTCTGATGCAGGTGTGCTCACACTTGCATGGTCCCGCGTCAGGGCCGTCCTTGTGCGTTCAGCCCGGACAGGATCTGTGCGGCTGCTCGGCGGCCCGAGCGCAGTGCCCCATGGACAGTACTGGGGTAGACAGGGTCCGTAGCTTCGCCGGCGATCAGGACCGGGTTTCCAGGCGGTGACTCTCCCAGCCTGCGATGGTCTGCCATCGTCGCCCCCGGGGGACGGATGGAGTACGAGCCCCGCGTCCAGGGTTCCGAGCGCCATCGCTTGACGGCCACGCCCTCAGGGTCCGGGAGCCGCCAGTTCGTCTGGTGCCGCAAGTCGCGCATCACTCGGTCCGCCACTGCCGCATCATCGTTCGTCTCGACCCAGTCGGCACCCGCACCGGCGGTCAACCCGACGAGGACGGGCTTCGAGGTGACCCGACTCAAGTCCCACCACTCAGCGACCGGAGCGAAGGAGTCGCCCGCCAGGCCGAAGTAGTCCGGCCCGTGGGGCCACGCGCGGCGGTGGAAACGAAGGGCTACCTTGTTCAACAATCCCATGTCCAGTGCCGCCAGGGCTGTTCTCTGGCGTGGCGACAGGTCTGGATCGAACCGCATGGTCCGCAGCAGGGGAATCGGGACGGTCACGATCGCTTGGGTGGCGGAGAACGTCACACCCTCTGCGGTGCGTACGGCAACGCCGAGGGGACCGTGGTCGACCTGAGTGACGATCGTGCTCAGCCGTACATCGATGCCTTCCGCCAACCCCTGCGCGAGTTGGACGTACCCCCCGGGAAACATCGCGGACCTTCCGGCGAACTCACCGTCCTCCCAGAAGTACCAAAGAGAGAGCCGATTGGGGTCCGCCGCATACTCGTCCTCGATCTCCGAGCGCAGGAACCAGCGTGGCCCAGGAGCCAGCGAATCGATCGGATTGCCGGTGGCAGCGAATCCTCGAGCCAAGCTCACATCGGCGTCCGGGATGTGTTCGCCCCATGCGAGGGCCCGTCGGAATGCGTGGCGATACTTCCGCCACGCCCGATTCTGTTGCGACCGGGACCATCGGTGGGAATCGGAATACAACGCCAGAGACTCTCCAACTCGGATTCGCTTGATCGCGAAGTCGTCGGCAAGTCGGGTCACCGGATTCCCCTTCGTGCCCTCGAGCCACGATGCCCCCATGTCGACCGGAACGCCCAGAGCGTCACTGGTGTCGAGTCGACCGCCGATCCGGTCGCGGGCTTCGAGAACGATCACTGACCGTCCCCGTCGGTGCAGTACACGAGCGGCCATGAGACCTGCTGCGCCGGCACCGATGACAATCACGTCCGCGGCCGTCCCCGTGGCACGGGTTGCCGTCGCAGCTCGCGGCGACAACATGACCTGCCCGCTGCCCGCGGCGACTGCCAACGATCCGAGCCCGACGACCTGCAGCAATCGCCTGCGGCTCAGCGCCGGTTGTTGTGAAGGCACTCGGTCATCGTCGCCGTCGCCGACTCGAAGCACAACGCGATCGCAGCGGGATCACCCCGCAATCCCCAGGAGCTCCCCCCGAGATCCCCCCGGAAGCCCCCCAAGTGATCCCGGCGGCTCGCGCGGACCCGCAGGCACCGTCTCCGGGCTACGACCGGGTCACGGACTCGAGGGCTCAGCGGACGGATGATCTCCTGTGGCCGGAGCGTGGGTGACCTGGCGCTGAGCCTCGTCGAGCATCCGCTCGAAAGTTGTCTCCTCCGGGTTGGCCGATGTCGTGCCCACGCGAACCGTGACGGGCCATTTGCCGAGCGCCACGCCGGTCAGGCGAATCCCGTCGTTGAGGCGCTCCGCCAGTTGCTCCGGGTCGGGGCGCCGCCCAACCCCCACGGCGAGGAACTCGTCGCTGTCCCAGCGCGCGAGTAAGTCGCCTCTGCGGAGGTGGTCGCCTACCGCTTCGGCGACCGTGCGTAGGACATCGTCGCCGTAGAGATTCCCGTACTGCTTGTTGGCCAGACCGAGGTTGTTCACGTCGACATAGATCACGCACACCGGTTGTCCCGTTCGCTCCGCATTGGCCGCGAATCCGGGTATCAGAGTCTGAATACCGTGGCGGGTGAGGACGCCGGTGAGAGGATCAGTCGAGGCGACAGCGTCGGCCCTGCGTTCCTGGTCCACCAGGGCATTGACGGCCGAGATCCGGATCTGGAGCAGCACCGCACCCACTAGGAGAGCGGAGGCGCCGAAGATGATCAGACGCACGTCGTCCGTCGCATCCACGCAGAGATTCGCGATCACGATGATCGAGAGCATGAGCGCGGCCCCGATCAATGCAGGTCGCCAGCCCAAAGCGATGGGCATGAAGCTGGTGAGCATCAGCAACGTGTAGCCGATTGGCAACTGCGAGTTCGACACTATGGCGTCGGCGCAGAGCAGGCAGACCAGCCAGGTGGCGGCTGCCGTCCACAGCCAGATCATCGTTCGACCACGCACTGGACGGTGGGCCAACACCACGGACGTGATCATGAAGACCACTCCAGTCGCGAGTTCGAAGACCAGGAACTCGTGGATTCGCAGAATCGTGGAAGCCAGCGCGATGAGGATCACCAACCCGCCCATGAGGGCGAATGCCTGTGGCATCTGTTGCCGGGCCACACGCAAGCGCATTGCCTGGTAGGGATCATCTGACTCGGGGACCTCGGGGACCGGTAACTCACTCATGGCGGCGTCTTCCTGGATCTTGACTCCCACGCGGTTGAGGGAACTGCGCACTTGTGCGGGGTGGAATTGGTGAGGCCAGGGGATGACCTTGGCCAACGTCAGGCCTACGTAGATCACGGTGTTGAACGCGACGACAGTGGCGAGCAGCATGAACCACCACGAGTACAGGACTTCTTGTGGAAGCAGCAGCCCGGTCGGGGTGGCGCTCATGCGCGGCCCCCCTCGGCCTGAGCGTGCTGGACATGACCCCAGGTGGGGCTACGGCCGATCGTGATGTCGATCAGGCACTTCACGAACACGACCTGTAAGAACATGTCGTAAGCGATCTCCGGGAGCATCACTGCCGCGAGCAGACGCGCTTTCCAGCCTCCCTTCCACACGGTGATCACGCGTTCCGCGACGAAGATCAACCCGACGATGACCCAGAACGGGAACCAGACCCATTCGTTGACCGCGACCAAAGTGATCGCCATCAGCACGATGGCCAGGTTCAACGCAACCGTGCCGAATCCGATGCCCACCTGCTGTCCCCAGTACCGCAATGTGGCTCGGGTGAGTCCGTAGGCGCTGAGGTTCTCGAGGGCACCCCGTTGCCAGCGCTGACGCTGCACCCACAGGTTGCGCCATGTGGGCATGATCTCCGTCGTCACAAGGCACTCTGGCGGCGACGTCATGGTGGCACCGAGGGACTTCAGTGCAAGGGTCAACTCGTTGTCCTCGGTGAGCGCGGCGGTGTCGTACACCTTGCCGGATTCGCCGGGGATGAACACGCCTCGAGCCGCCGCCACGTCCAAGAGGGCTTCGGCGCGGAACATCGACGCCGTACCGGTGAGCACGAATACCCGGCCGTGCCGGGCCCGGATCTGCAGCGAGTAGCGCGTGTATTCATTGCGCTGGAACTGTCCGATGAGGCCGTGTCCGTCCTCGCCGTAGAAGACACCCCCGACAGACGTGAGTTCGGGATCCTGCTCCATCCGTTTCGCTGCGACCTCCAAGTAATGGGGTCCGAGGCGGGTATCCGCATCCATCACGAGGATCACGTCACCGGCACCCATCGTGGGCAGCAGATGGCTGAGCGCTTGATTCAGTGCACCGCCTTTGCGGTGGAAGTTGTTCACGGTCTCGAAGGTCTCGTGGCCGAGTTCGCGGGCCACCGCAACCGTGCCGTCGGTGCAGTTGTCGGCAACAACCACCACACGGTCCGGACTTCTGGTCTGTTCATCCAGCGCCATCAGCGTTGCCGGGAGCGAGAATTCCTCGTTGTGGGCCGGAACCAAGACAGTGATGGTCACGTGCCCCGGCGTTCCAGGTGCCACGGTGGGTCGATACTTGCTCAGCAGCGAACGCCGGGGGTTGGTCGTCATCAAAGCGCTGATCGCCTCGAAGGTGATGGCGATGATCCCGATCGCCGCTATGAACGCGACCGCAAGGAGTAGCAGTTGCTCAGGGGGAATCTCTTCGGACACCAGAGGATCGACCGGGCCCACCTGGATCTCCGTGGGCGGCTTGGGCTGTTGGGTCCCCGCGAAGTACAGGCCAACGGTGAAGACGAAGCCCGTGATGAGGATGACCGCGGTGACCACCACGGCGACGACCATGCGTCCGTTGATCAGAGCAGGGCTGGCGCTGCGACGGGGCAGAGCGGGGGGTGCTTGCGCGAACGGCTGGCGAGTGGGAGCGTCGCTGCTCATACACACCCTCTCTGGCTCTTGGTCTTCGGGGCCGCGGTCGGGAACGGTTGTCCGGCTGAACATCGACAGTATGGCCGTACATTCGGAGCCATGATCGAGCGACTCAAATTCCCGCCAGTTCCACGAGTCCGATGGCCTCGATGATTGGCGTGTCCTGTACGGCAGGGCCTGCGCCTTCTTTCGCGCCGATTCCTTTCGCGACGGGGTGGCCCTCGTGGCGGCCATCGGCGACCTGGCCGATGCCGCCGATCACCACCCCGACATCGATCTGCGTTACCACGGGGTCACCGTCTGCCTCGTGACCCACGAGGCCGGCGGACTCAGCGTTCGTGACGTCGAGCTGGCTCGCCAGATCTCGGCCGCTGCCCGCGTTTTGAACGTGACGCCAGATCCCTCTTCCGTGCAACAGGTCAACGTCACCGTCGACGCCGCAGTCCGTCAGGATGTGATGCCGTTCTGGCGCGAGCTCCTCGGGTACCGAGTGGACGGCGAGGAGGACCTCGTGGACCCGCAGGGGCGCGGACCGGGCCTGTGGTTCCAGCAGATGGAGGTCCCCCGCGGCGGGCGCAACCGGATTCACGTCGATGTCGCCGTTCCCCATGATCAAGCCGAAGCCCGGGTCGCGGCGGCCATCGCCGCCGGCGGGCGGCTTGTCACCGACCAGCACGCACCGGCGTGGTGGGTCCTGGCCGACAGCGAAGGCAACGAAGCCTGCGTAGCGACATGGATGGGTCGCTGGTGGGAGGAATAGCAGTCGGTCAGCGGATCAGTACCGGGACCTCATCGACTCGCAAGGCATCCGTCCTGTCGCAGTCGTTGCCGGGAAGTCGACACACAGTGGCACGGCGGGTCAGCGGGAACCGCACCCGGGGGTTGTCCTTGTCATTGCCGGCCTCGGCCCAGGCGATCCAGAACGGGCGGTTGCCTTTCTCGAACGCGCAGGTGACGATCTTCCGCTCAGGCAGGCATCCGGTGAATCTGGCACCCACCACCCACCTGGAGAAGGTCGCCAGGGCGCGTGTCGCCGTGGCGCCCGGCGTCGTCTGGATACCGGGGAACGAGTTGTACTCGGGGGTCGCGAAGTACCAGTAGTTGCGGCGTAGGTTCAGGCGCCACCCGTCCAGATAGGTGCGCACAGCCCACGCGGCAGCCCGGTCACCGGTGATGCGCCCGTTCGGTTCCCCTCCCAGCAGGCCGACGTAGTAGTTCACCTCCGTGTCCCACAGGGGCTTCGAAGGAGCATCCAGATTCGCAAGAGTGCGCCGGAACATGGCGATCTGTTTGCGCCTTTGCGCGGGACCGCCCTCACCTCTGGGGTAGAAGTGCCCGTTGTAGACCTCGGTCGGCCATCCGGCTCGCTTCAGTTGGCGCAGGTAAGGCACGGCGAAGTTCTGGTAGTAGTCCTCGCGGTGAGTCTGCATACTCGCCATGCTCACGACTGCCTTGGGGTCCTCTTCCTTGACGACCCGCCGGACGATCTCAGTCATCTCGAGCATCTGCTCGGGTGTCCCCTGCCAGAACTGTGGTGACGAGGCCTCATTCCAGACCTCGTATGCGCCGATCTGGCCCTTGTAGCGCCGCACCACGGCGCGCACGTACTCCTCGTAGTACGCCATCGATTTGGGAGGCGCCGAGCTCTTCGGCCCGAACACCTCGACGGACGGATCGGCGGGTGAAGTGGCCGCCCACTCAGGGGTCCCGCAGAACGAGTAGAGAAGGCTCGTTGCCCCCCACTTTCGTTGGTTGCGTACGGCGAGGTCGAACAGATCCCAGTTGTAGGTGCCCCTGCTGGTCTCGACATCACGCCACAGGGGGTAGCAGTTCATGCGGAATCCGCCGGAACGTGTGCGGGGGTTCGAGTGGAACGAGTGGATCGTCATGTCGGACTTGGTGATCTCGAAGGGTGTCCCTTCGGCCTGGGGTCCGGTTTCCGTCGGGGTCGGAGTTGGCGTCGGCGTCGGCGTCGGCGTGAAGGGAGCGATCGTCGGGGGAGCCGACAGTGGCGGGGGTGCCGCTGGTTCCACGGGCGCCTCGGAACATGCGCTCAGTGCGAGCAGGGCGGCGGTCGCGCAGGTTGCTGCGACACGAAGCACGGCGCCTCCACGGATCGTTCGGGACGCCTGACTATAGGCAGGAGAAGGTTCCGAGATGACACCTCGTGACGCGAACGCAACCTTCCATACCTGACGTTCGACCTTCCATAGTTGGTGCCACCGGGGATCTTCGAACGATGATGGCCGCCGCGCGGCCGTAAGTTGGACGGTGGAGGGTTCGACGTCGGCCTCTGCTCACGGCCGGGGCGCGGTGCCTGTGGCGCCGAAGGGCGGACCCGGGGAGTGATCATGCCTTTCCGAAGTCTCAGCGAAATCATCGGCGCAACGTCGTCGTTTGCCCTTGTGGCCGGGATGGCGGTTGTTGCCGCAATGCCAGCGCAGGCAGCGTCTGGAACTACCTACACTGTCGATCGCGTCTCGTTGTGTCGTAACGCTCAGACTCCTGCTGGTGGAACCACCTTCGAGGAGGCTCTCGCCAAGGCCAACAGCAACCCAGGGAAGGACACCATCGAGTTCGCGCCAGGGCTGGGTGCGGTGGATGTGTCGACGTGTTACCGCTCGGGCATGAGGTTCGTGTTCGCGGGTGACGCGACACAGTCGGTGGACATCGTCGGCAACGGGGTCCAGATGGAGGGCCGGCAGGAGTTCAGGCTCTGGCTGGAAACCAACCCCACGGACAGGTGCCCGCGGAACTACAGCCAGGCGCAGTGGATCCGGCATTCAACCGGGTTCCTCCAAGTGGGCACCTACGGCGCCGACAACAGTGACGTGGCCGTGTCCATCAGCGACATGAGGTTCCACAACTTACCGTCATTGGTGCGAGTGGAGCACAACGCGTCACTGGCCATGAACGGGATAGTCGCAGACGAGATCAACGACTTCAACGACACGTGCGACGAACCGGCCGTTGCCACCGACTCGACAGGCGCGAATATCACGCTGGCCGCGGTCTGGATCACCAACAGTCACACACCGGGATCCGCCAAGTCCGAGTTCAGCGGTGGCGCCCTCGTCTACGGAGGTTCTCCCGGCAGCGGTTCCCGCGGCAATCTGGTGTTCGACGAGGTGTACCTGGCCGGCAACGAACAGGGTAGGGCGATCAATTGGTACGGCGGTTCGACCACGATCGTCAGCAGCCAGTTGGTGGACACCGGGGGGATGATCCTCGAGGCGGACAATACGCAGATCGTCGAACAGTGCCTTTTGGGCCACCGGACTGCACCGATACGCCATCCAGCCCCAAGGGCAGATGAACCGCATTCTGTCGTCCAGCGGCAGCATCGACGTCAAGGCAAGCACGTTCTACTGCGACCTACCCGACATGTGAATACTGCAGTACTTCAGGCATGGGGTTCTTCGCGCTGGGTCCGGCGCGGTTCAACTTCTCGAGCAGCGCGGTCGGAGCCAATGCTTCGCTGGCCGGGGGCGGACCCGTGCTGTTCGGCAACACCGCGGCCTTCACCTCCGACGCCCTCACTTGGGTCCAGCCGACGCCCTCCCAGGACGCATCGGCCCTGCGTTCGATCCTGCCGCTGGTGATCACCCACCCGCCGGGGCTGAAGCCGGATTCGTGGAACCAGGGCCCCTACCTGTCGGCAGTCACGCCCCTACTGGGCGCACCTACCGGTCCGGGCGTCTTGATCGACGCCGTGCCCGATGCCAGCGGCGTCAACAAGTTGATCAACCCGATCGACGGCTCGACGATCACCACCGATGTGCTGGGCAATGCCCGGGTGGACGCCAACGGCAAGCGCAACATCGGCGCAGTACAACTGACCTACGCGCCCGAGTTATCGGTCGGGGATCCCACCAAGTCCACGCTGACCGCACGTTGGACCCGGCCCCTGGATCCACCCTCTGGACCGATCACCGGGTATCGGTTGTCGTATCGCGTCAAGGGGTCTGGGGCACCGTTCACATCGGTCGCGTTGTCCGGTGCGGACACGCTGCAGACAGTGGTGACCGGGTTGATCCCGGACACGGACTACGAGTTCGTCGTCGTAGCCGTCAACGCCTCCGGTGACGGTCCGCCGAGTGCCACAGTGACGGGCCGGACCTCTCCCGATCCGCATCTGGATTATGCCGATGGCAAGGGCAGGGTGGGGACCAAGTTCGATCCGTTGGATCCGCATACGCGTGACGTCTCGGCGCCGCGGATCTACACGTCTTTCGACGGGGACCTGCCTCCGGGGTTGAAGTTGAGCCGGGACACCGGTGAGATCGCCGGGACCCCGACCAAGGCCGGCAAGTACGTCTTTCAGGTCGCAGTCACGGGTGGCAACAACGCGCAGGCCACGACCACGGTGACGATCACGATCTCGGAGAAGCCGGCTCCGGCCGATCCGCACCTGGACTATCCCGAGGGCAAAGGCCGAGTGAGTAAGAAGTTCGACCCCTTGGATCCGCAGACCCGTGATGTGCCCGCGCCGCGGACCTACACCGTGTCCGATAGGGATCTGCCTCCGGGGTTGAAGTTGAGCCGGGACACCGGTGAGATCGCCGGGACCCCGACCAAGGCCGGCAAGTACGTCTTCAAGGTCGCAGTCACGGGTGGCAACAACGCGCGGGCCACTGCCACGGTGACGATCACAATCTCAGACCCCGACTATCCGACGCTCAGCTACCCGGCCGGCGAGGGGGAGCAGGGCACCAAGTTGGTGCCGTTGGACCCGCACGTGTCGGGTCTGACCGGGCAGTTGAAGTTCGCCATCGTCGACGGCCGGCTGCCCGATGGCGTGACGATGGACGAGGACACCGGGGAGATCACCGGCACTCCGAGGGAACACGGAGCTTTCACTATCAAGGTCAAGGTCACGGGCCGGGAGGGATCCGCCACCACCACGACCACCGTTGGAGATCCGGCGCGTCGGCAACGCCGTACCTGTACTACCGCACGATCAACGGCACCGTCGGTAAGCGAGTCAAGAACGCCCACCCGCACCCTGGGGGGCTGACCCGAGTGGTCACCTACGCCCTCACCTCGGGGGCCTCCCGCGGGACTGAAACTGTCGGAGAGCACCGGGGTCATCTCGGGCACGCCGAAGAAGGTCGGCAAGTCCCAGGTGACGGTGACCGCGACGGGATCCAACGGGTCGGCGTCGGCCACCGTACCCATCGTGATCACACAAGCAGGTTCGGCCCTGCAGGTCACGGCTCGGCCCGAGGGAAAGGACCTGCCGGTCAACAGGTCGACCAAGGTCGTCTCGAAGGTCAAGGCCACAGGCAAGGTCGTCGTGAAGACCGCTTGTCAGGTCAATGGGGTGCAGGGTCGGCCGACACTGCAACACAGTGGTCGGGACCAAGGACGCGGTCACCGTGACACCCACCTGCAACGACCGGGTCACCTACTCGGTGCGGATCACCGCAAAGACCAAGGGTGCACCTAGACAGTCGTGGTCGCGGACATGGGATGTCTCGAAGCGACCATTCACGTCATGCCGGTCCGGGGGGACTGGCTGACGAACGGGCTGTCGCGGATCAGCCGAACATGCGCCCGAAGAAGGAATTCTTGCGCGCAGCCTCACGGTCAGCGGCCGTGCACTTGCAGCGCTGCGTCTTCGGAACCCCACGGAGTACCTCGTTCTTGTGACGTCCGCACCCGCCCCACGTGGTCTTCTTGCAGATCTTGCAGGTCTTCTGATGGCACATGGGTGGCAGTCCTCCGGGAACGATTGCACTGACGCTGGGAAGTATACCCCGTAGGGTATTGGTCGCCGGGCCAGTCGAGCGGCGCTTCCGCTACGGCGTGTGACGCCTTACCGTGGGTCCAAAGATCGTGGCGGATCACCCCCGGAGGACCCAGATGAAACTGTCCCGACTGGCTGTACTGGGCGGCGGCACCGCGATCCTGGCGGGGTCCCTGATGGCGCCCCCGGTCCTGGCCCTGGCGGACCCGGGAGATAGCCGGGGCGACTCGCCCGAGGTGACCGTGTCCGTCGACACGCGCACGAACGACGCGGGAGTGACCACCTTCTCGGGCGACGTCTCCGACGGTCCGGGTCGCGGCATGGTCTACCTGCAGGAGCGCACTGCTCGCCAGGGAGAACCGGACTGGCGCACGGTCCTCACCTCGGACTTCACCCCCGACGGGTACCAGTTGCGCTACCCCGCCGACGAGGGCGTCTACCGGGTCTCCGTGCCGCTGGAGACCTGGTACAACACCACGGGCTGGTACGACCGGGAGCATGGCGAGGCGTACGGCGGTCCTGCGTCGGCCGCTTCGAAGCGTGTTCGCATCGAAGCTGATTCCGGCGCGGACTCCGGTCGGCGGTGGGTCGTGGGGCTCGGCGACTCCTACATGTCGGGTGAGGGCGCCAGCTACGCCGGCTATGGACCTTGGTGCGGAAATCATCACGACAATGTGCTGCCGTGGAAAGACTGCAAGAAGTACGACCAGGATGACCGGTGGTGGATCAGCGCCTTCGGTTCTTCCCTGAAGCAGACCTACCCCGGTGACTACGCCCAGCCGATCGCGCAGCCAGGCTTGGGCAACGATGCCGGAAAGTACAGCGTGGATCTGTCAGGCGTGAAATGTCACCGCAGTTCATCGGCGCTGATGTTCTGGAACCGACCCGACTACGCAGGGATGAACTTCGCGTGTTCCGGAGCGGTGGTTGACACTCGGCTGTCGTCGGGCAAGCCGGGCATCGACTTCGTGGAAGAGCAGACCCAGAAGTATGGGCGCATCGTCGGTCAGGCATTGCAGTTGCAGAGGTTCGCGCAACAAGTGCAGAGCAAGGGCGACTCGGTGTCCGTCGTCTCGCTGTCCATCGGCGGAAACGATGTCGGTTTCGCCGATATCGTCTCGGACTGCGTCAAGCGCTTCTTGGTGCCCACGCAGGCGGCGTGTTGGAAGAAGGACAGCGGCAGTGAAGCCCGCAAGGCCTACAACGACGGCAATGGTCTGACCAAGGCGAAGGACGCAGTTCTGACCGCGGGCCGCAACATCGTGAAGGCGCTGGATACAGCAGGTGCACGGCGAGGTGACTACACCATTGCGGTCCAGAGTCCGCCTATCGGATTGCCCCCCGCCTCGGAGTTCGAGTCGGACTTCGGTGGTGACTCGGGGTACGGCCGGCAAGGTATCGGCGGCTGCGGCTTCACCGACGGTGACCTCAACTTCTTCAATGGCGACTTCGGAAAGTTGCTGCGCAAGCGCATGATCGAGGGAGCCTCAGCCCTCAAGAAGGAGTTCCCGGACGTCAAGTTCACAGTCGTCGATGCCACCAAGGCCGTATCCGGACACCAGTTGTGCAGCAAGCAGGTGTCCTACCCGGCGACCCGGAAAGACGGCAACAACACGCTCACACCAGGCGTGGTACGGCGATTGGGGTGGCCAGCGGGGAACCTGGATGACGCCGATCATCGTGACGTGTATGGGGTTCGATTGGGGACCGGTGTGTACCAAAGACACCAGTCCGGCGGTCCTTTTCCCCACACTGTGGCGCGCAGTTGATGGCAGTGGCGCGTACCGCTCTCCGGAGTGGGTGGACGGCGTCGACCAACTGAAGCAGTTGCCGGCCCATCCCAACTTCTGGGGGCAACGGGCCCTGGCAACCTGTCACAGCGCGGCCGCCACGGATCCCGCGGCCGTGGGCAAGGTCATGGCGTGCTCACCCGGCAGGAACGGACTCGATGCGTATGGCCGTCCCGCCATGAAGGTGGAAGTCGACTCGCCGCTGTGACGGATGCTCGCAGCTCGATGGCAGCGGATCGTTGAATCGCGGCTGTCCCGGTTACCATGGCGAATCGTCCCAGGGCGGAACTGCCCGATTTCCCATCGTCGAACGAAAGGCCCGCGGCGCATGCGACCTAGCACGTTGACGTCGCTGGCACTCGGCCTGGCGCTCACTGCGACGTCGCTTCCCGCCGTTCAGGCTTCGGTCTCGTCCGAGCAGGTCATGGTCACGGGTGGTGCCGCTCCTGCCATAACCGCCGTGACCGCCGTGACTGCCGTGAAGGACAAGGGTGACAAGGGGAGCGGAGACAAGCGCGTCCCCACCGGTAAGTTGCGCGTCAAGGTCAAGAAGTCACCACAGGCGGCAGCCAAGGTGTCCATCACCGGATCTGACGGATTCAGTGCGCGGACGGCCAAGTCCATCACCTTGCGGGAACTGGCCGTCGGTCGATACAGCATCCGGGCGGAGAAGACCCGCGCTCCGGGGGGCAAGGTCATGGTCAGCGTCTCCCAGAAGAACGTACGGGTCCGCAAAGGTCACAAGAGCAAAGTGCGAGTGGCCTACCGGTACAAAGCCAGGCCGGTGAAACCCACGACCTTGGACGTCACTCCGCCCGCGCCCGTGAGCAACCTGAACGTCGGTCAGGTGACCGACGCGAGTGTGGCGATGTCATGGCGCAACCCCGGCAACGGCGACCTATCCGAGGTCATCGTGCGTCGTGCCCAGGGAGATTCCCCGCCCTCCAGCCCCAGCGATGGGGTCGCGGTGTCCCTTCGTTCCCCGACCGCGGAATGGGCAGTTGACGAGGGGTTGTCTCCGGGCACGTCCTACACGTACTCGGTTTTCACTCGGGATACCGGCGGCAACGTCAACCCAGCCGGGACTTCCGCGCCGGCACGCACGGCGACCCAGCCCACAGGGGATCAGGTCGCTTTCGCTGTCGGCGACATCGCGGACTGCGAACTCGGAGCCCTCGCCGACACCTCATCGTTGCTCGCCGCAATCTCCACAACGGAACCGTTGCTGGGGCTCGGTGACATGGAGCAGACCGACGGCACTCCCGAGAAGTTCCGGGACTGCTACGAGCCCTTCTTCGGACGCTTCAAGGAGCGCACGTGGGCAGTGCCCGGCAACCATGAGTACAACTCGGGGGCCGTGGGCTATTTCGACTACTTCGGGCCCCGACTGGGTACCGAGAACAACCCCTGGTATTCGGTCGACATCGGCGAATGGCATTTCGCCATGTTGAACAGCAACTGCTGGGCAGTGGGAGGGTGCCAGCCGAAGTCGCGGCAGTACCAGTGGTTGAAGCGGGATCTGGCCGCACATCCACGGCGTTGCCTTGCTGCCGTCTGGCATCAGCCGATGTACTCCAGCGGCGACAACGCCGAGGGCAATCGGGGGCAGGTCAGTCCTTTGTGGCGGTTGCTGATGGACTATGGCGCCGACCTGCTTCTCGTTGGCCACCAGCATTCCTATGAGCGGTTCCCCCGTCTGGACGACGCGGGCACGCGCACTCCGGCAGGTATTCGCCAGATCATCGTGGGCACCGGGGGTGCTCCATTGCGGAGTTTCCGATCCCGTAGCCCCCAGTCGGAGTTCCGGCAGAACGACAGCCATGGACTTCTGAGACTCAGGCTCGGGGCCGGCAACTACTCCTGGAGCTTCTTGCCCACCGTCGTCGATGGTCCGCGGGACTCAGGGTCCGATTCCTGCTGACCCTCTGGCGGGCGCAAGCCCCGGACATGCGCGAGCCCCGCCGGATGGCGCATCCAGCGGGGCTCGCGGTGTGATCAACTCACGCAGGCGTGCTTCTTGACCTTCTTCGGCAGGGTGGTGTTGTTCGGCTGGCAGAGTTTCGCTCTCCGCTTGGAACTGACAGCCTTCCACTTGCCGCCGTTGTCCTCGACGAGATACGCGCCCTCGTCCTGGCCGTCGATCGTCACGGCGCCGGAAGCCCAGTAGCCCTTGCAGTACTTGCTGAGGATCTTGTAGTTGTCCTCAGGTCCCGCCTTGTTGAGGGCTTTGGCGATCGCCCGGTTGGTGCACGGCGGCGGAGCGGTTCCCGCACTGGCGGTGGAGACCACAGCAGCGGAGGGCAGCACGAGTGCGGCACCCGCTACCAGGACGGCGGTCTTGGTCAACTTCATAGGTCCTCCCAGAGGGGTTAGTCGGTGGATCGAACCTACCTCAGCCGCGCCTCCCACAGCCCTTTCCCACCGGCGGAAGTTCGAGCAACCGGCGCATGTACTCCGGTGCCGATCCGGCGCTATCCATCTTGTTCTTCCACGATGGTTTGACTCGATGAGTGTCACGCGAGCCGTAGTACCCGACGCCCGACACGAAGCGCTGGGTGATTCGATCGGCAGGCTTGTCGACAATTTCGGGCCACGGCACCTGCTTCATTCGCTGCGCGGCGTGGTCGTATGCCTCGGTCATTTCCCGGAATGCCTTACGCGCGAACCCGGGCACAGGTGCCCCGATCGTTGTCGACCCAGTGCGTTCCCACCTGTCGAGGCTGCGGTTCATCTGCTCGTACTCGACGTTCAAGGGGCACAGGATGCTCAGGTACTGCTCGGCGTAGACCTCTCGATCGGGCACGACGGGCACCCTGCTCTCGGCGCCGGAGGTCACTGACACAAGAAGCACCGAGGCGAGGGCGGTCGCTGACAGGGCTGAACGGCGCATAACTCGGGCTCCTTCCACCCCCACGGTAACCCCGGCGATCCGATGTAGATGAGCCGTTGAACTCTCAGGTTCCTCGCCGGTTGGTTGCGGGTGTGCCCGTGCTACTTCTTCTTCGGATCCTCGGACGAGTGATGGGTGGCGATGAGCCAGTCGCCACCCCGCTTCACGAAGACGAATGTGAACCTCGCGGGAACCTTCACCGTTCCACCGGACTCATTCGTGTATGTGAACCGGTACAGGCCCGTGGCGTAGCCCATCCCTCCATCGCGGCCGGTTCGGATGCGGTTCGTCGCGACCGTCAGATCCGGATTGCATGTCAGTCCGTCGAAGTAGTCCGTGATGTCGGGACGGCCCTGGATGTACTTCGTGAACGTGGCCAGCAGGATCGCATTCCTGGTGTAGAGCCGTGAGACGAGTGAGCCATCACAATCCGCAGTCTCGAGCGCCGCGATCCAGGACACGTATGCCTGCTCCACCACGGGCACTCGGGCCTGTGGTGGCGGATCGGCGAGAGCTGGAGGGGTCACGAGGACCAGTCCGGTCGCCGCTGCGATCGTGGCCAGAGTCCGATTTCGCACGGCGAGCCCTTCGCGAGTGGAGTCGCAACGTACCACCGGCGAGGTCTTCATCGGTGGAATGGTGGAGACGAATCCACCGATCGGCCGGGGCAGGAACCGGCAGCGACACGCCGCCCGGCGGGCGCGCACGCTACCCGCCGGCTCCGAATCGCACCACTGGGACGAAGGAGATGCGAGGGGGCCATTGTCCCGCATGCTTCGGGCGCCCGGTTTCGCTAGCCTGCGACAGCGCGCAGACAGAAGCCTGTGGAGGTGCCAGTGTCGACCGAGACAACAACGCCGAAGGACTCGGGGCCTTCGAAGCAAGGCGGCGCGGGGCGCTGGATCAAGCGCATCCTGATCACCATCGTCGTCCTCATTGTCCTCCTGCTGGCGGTTGTCATCGGAGCACTGCTGTATTTCCAGATTCCGAGCAACAGCGCGGGTTTGGCTGCGCAGAGTGTCTGCTCGGGGACCTTCGTCGCCGGCCGCGACCCCCAAGAGGTGTTCACCGACGACGTGCTGCCGCAGAGTCCGGCCCTGAGCGTCATCTCCATCGATGTCGATGAGGCGGGCCGGTCGGTGACGGCCAAGTTCTTGGGGGTCGTCGGTCGACAGGCCTCGCTCCTTCCGAACCGTGGTTGCGTGCTGGACCTACCAGCGGATCCCGCTGCAGTTCCGTATTCGCCGGCACCGCGCAGTCCGGAACTCTGGCCACAAGGGGATGCCGCGTTGCCGGTCAAGGATTGGGACTCCAAGATCGACGCCGCCGGCCTTCAGGAAGTCATGGACCAGGCCTTTGTCGGTGCCGGCGACCCGAATGCGGCCAACGCTCGCAGCATGGCCGTGGTCTACCGAGGACGGCTGCTGGCCCAGAAGCAAGCCGAGGGCTTCGACGACTCGACTCCGCTGCTGGGTTGGTCCATGACCAAGACGGTCAACGGGATGCTGTTCTATCAGAAGGCCACCGAGATGGGCCTTGACCTCAACACCAAGGTTGTCGATGCGTTTCCGGCCGACCGGGAGCCGCCCTGGGTCGCGCAATGGCGACAGGACGATCGTCGGAACATCACCGTCAACGATCTTCTCTTCATGAGAGCCGGATTGGACATCGCCGACGACTATGGGCCCTTGGGCAAGGTCGTCAAGATGCTCTATGGGCAACCGAGCATGGCCGACTACGCCGCGAGTCAGCCTCTGGTCGATCCGCCCGGCACCCAGTGGGCCTACAGCACCGGGGTTGCGGACATCATCAGCCAGGTCGCCCAAGGCATGTTCGCGACTGACGAGGAGTACTGGGCGTATCCGCAGAAGTCATTGTTCGAGCCCATCGGAGTCACGACGGGAACCCTGACGACCGATACCTCGGGTACCTGGGTCGGCGGCTCATACCTATGGGCGGACACCGGTGACTGGGCCCGAATGGGGCAGGCGATGCTGGACGACGGTAAGTGGGACGGAAGTCAGGTGCTCGAACCCGGCTGGTGGGACTTGGCCGGGACGCCCGCGATGCCTGACGGACCCGGACACGGGTACGGAGCTCAGACCTGGATTCCCGGTAGCCCCATCGGAGGCGAGTGCAACACCGCCACCGATGTTCCGAAGGACACCTTGACGATGGAGGGCCACTACGGCCAACTGGTGGCCATGATCCCGTCTCGCGACACGGTCATCGTGCGGTTGGGCTGGACGATCGACAAGACTCAGTTCGACAAGTGCCAGTTGATCAGTGACGTGTTGGAGACGCTGCCCGAATGACACCGGCGCATACCCCGCCAGTATGCGAGGCGTGGTCGTGCCGGTGAGTGAGTCGTGTCGGTGAGACGTCAGTCGATTCGGTAGGAGAGGTTCGCGGTGGCTGAGGACCCGGACTCACCACTGGAATACCGCGGGATCGTCACTTTCGCCCGGTCGCTTCCTCGCCCGACTCGAATGTTCATGGTTGCCGCGGCCATCAGCCAGATGGGCAACACCGGTCTCATCCTCGCGACCGCGACGATTTCGGCGGACGCAGCACCGACCGCTCCCCAGGCGGCCACTTACACAGCGGTGATGTTCTTCCTCTTCTTCGCGTGGTCGGCGCTGGCAACACCCTTCACGGGTCGATTGACGAGCTGGCTGGGGGCGCTTCCGGCCTTTCTGATGATCCAGGTCGCATCCTTCGCCGTGTGGGCGGCGATCGCCCTGCTCATCGGCTTGGGGATCCCCGGGTACCCACTGCTGCTCATCTCGTCTGTGGTGTTCGGGGCCCTTGCCGGATGGAACATGCCCCTGAATCAGGTGGCACTCAGCAGCTACGCGCCCACCGCCGATCGAGCGAGATCGATCGCGGTGATGGGCGCCGCGCAGGGGGTGGGCTCAGTCGTCGGGGGCCCGCTGGCGGGCTTGATCGTGGACTGGGTCGGGCCGATCTGGGTGTTGGCGTTCAACGCGGTCTCCTCGCTCCCATTGGCGTGGCTGATTGTCGCCGTGTCGCCCGTGCAGACCCCGCAAGCGCCAAGCCGTGCAGGTGGTTCGCTGCGAGCGGTCTGGAACGCGGTCCACTCGAAGACGGCCATTCGATCGGCTGTGGTCGTTGCCACGACCAGTGCGCTTCTGATCGGACCGATGACCCACATGGTCGTGCCTTTTGCCCGGGATCTGAATCATGAACTTGCTCTGCATGCCGGACTGCTCCTCGGGGCGTTAGCGGCCGGACACATGGTGTCGCCCGTACTTCTGCCTCGGCTTCGGCACGCGAATCACGGCGTGGCTTCTGTGCGGGCGTATGTCATGGCGGCATGCGCGATGGTGCTCGTTGCAGTGGTGGCCACAGTCCTGGACGGAAGCTCGGAGCTGATCATGCTCATGATGATCCTCATCGTCTTCGCCGCTGGCTCGATGACCGGACGCGCCTATCTGATCAACTTCGTCCAGACGGAGAGCGACGAAGAGAAGCGCACGAGTCACCTGGCCGCGTACTTCCTCGCGGTGACCGTGGGAGTCATGGTGGGGTCGCTCATCTGGGGCCAGTTGTTCGCAACTGTCGGGTCGGCCTGGTCGATGGTGATATTCGGAGTCGGAACCCTGCTGACGATGATCTTCTACTGGCGAGCTCTGCTGCGGGGGGACCGTAGTCCTGGCAGTCAGTCCGTTGGCAGTCAGTAGTCCTTTGCTGCGAGGTCGCCGGGCGAGAGTGGGGAATCAGTCCCTCGCCGCGGCAAGCTCCGCAGCAGCCAGCGCGAGGACGTCGTCGGCGTGACTGACGGCTATGAAATGACCGCCTTCGGTCACTGGATGCCAGATGGCGCCAGGCGTTCGGTCGGCAATCGACTTGTTGATCACCTCAGGCACCAAGGTGTCGGTGGTGCGCGGGGTTGACCGCTTTCAGGATCGCCTTGCGATACGTGCTCTGGAAGTCCTTCGCAGTCACACCGAGGACGTCGTACATGAGGGTGAATCCGGGATGGAAGTGAAGCGCCAGGCGACCACCCAGAGCATCTTGGCTGCTCAGATCCGCTGCGGCCCAGTTCGCCCCGAAAGCGCCGTAGCAGCCGTCGGCGATGTTGGTGTCGTGTACGAGACGTGCGGGATCCAAGTACGCGGCAGCGGTCAGCGCCCACGGCCCCCCTTCCGACCAGCCGGGGAGGTGGCAAGGCGACGAACAACCCCGGGAGAAACTTGGGCAAATCTGCTGCATCTAACCTGGCGGTCCCGTGCGAATACAACAATGAGCCTCCGGAAATCCCGAGGGGGCAGAGACGAAGGAGACACACAATGAACAAGCGACTTCTCGCCGGCGGGACCGCCGTTGCCTTGACCGCCTCGATGGGCGTCGGTGCGATCGGTGCCACATCCGCGCAAGCTGCCGGCAAGACCCCTCTGGCAGAGGTTCTCGTCGATGGCGACTTCGACAAGAATGGCAAGGATTACGACATCGTGACAGATGCGGTCCTGGCCGTACTCGGTGACGATCCCGCTTCGCCGGTCAGTCTGCTGACCAAGGGTGGCCAGCGGGCCACGGCGTTCCTCCCGACCGACGCGGCCTTCAAGCGTCTGGCCAGTGCCCTCACCGGCAAGCAGGTCAAGTCCGAGAAGAAGGCGTTCGAGGCTGTTGCAGGTCTGGGCTTGGACACTGTGGAGGAGGTCCTGCTGCTCCATGTGGTTCCGGGTGCGACGATCACCGCCAAGAAGGCGCTGAAGTCCGACGGCGCCAAGTTGACCACTGCGCAGGGCGAGAAGCTCGAGGTCATGGTCAAGCAGGCTCACTCCGACACCCCTCGGGTGTTCATCAAGGACCTGAGCAACACGTCCTCTGACGCTCGGGTGTTCGAAGTGGACATCAACAAGGGCAACCGCCAGATCGCTCATGGCATCAACGCGGTGCTGCTGCCGCAGGCGCTCTGATCGAGAGCGTCATGACAGCACTGATGCTGTCGGAATCAGCGCCCCCCACGGTGTGGAACCATGGTGCGATGACCGACTCGGATATTCAGGAACTGGGCGTGCGCCTGGCTTCCGGTGACGAGTCGGCCCTCACCGAGTCCTATCGCCGTTGGGGGGCGCTGGTTCACACCCTGGCGCTGCGCTCGGTCGGTGATCCGGGCCATGCGGCGGATATCACGCAGAACGTCTTCATCTCCGCGTGGCGGAACCGGAGTTCGTTCGACAACAGCCGAGGCAACGTTCCCGCCTGGCTGACGACGATCGCCAAACGGCGCATCGTGGACCACCACAGAAAAGCAGGTCGAACCCGGGAGGTCTCAGTGCTCGAGATCACCCAGCCCACTATCTCAGGCCCGGAGACTGCTGGAGTTCCCATCTCACCCAGCGAAACCGAAACAGACGCTGTGGTTGATCGTGTGGTCCTGCTCGACGAGTTGAATCAACTCGGTGAACCGGCGGGCTCGATCATGCGGTTGGCCTTCTTCGACGACCTCACCCACCAACAGGTCGCCGAGCGATTGGACCTCCCGCTGGGCACCGTCAAGAGCCACGTTCGGCGCTCCCTGCTGAAGAATGCGCGATCAGGCTGGAGGTGGCCCATGCCGCAGCACTGTGATCCCGACGCGCTGGCGCTTGCCGCCATGGGAGAACCCGACCTGTCGCCGGCCGACCGGGACCACCTGGCGACGTGCGATGTCTGCTCAGCAGAGTTCACCTCCCTGCGTCAGGTGGTGAGTCGGATGCGCGAATCGCGCGACATCGAACTGATCGATCCGCCCAATGCCGTGTGGCAATCCATCACAGCATCCATGAAGAACGGAGCCCGTCTCGTTGGGCGATCGCCGCCGATCCCAGGCGCCCGCGTCATGGACGAACTGGCTTCCACTCGGTGTCGCGGCAGCAGTCGGTGCGGTGCTCGGGGGACTGGTCACGGGGGTTGCCACCGTGGATCGGCAGGATGCCCTGCCGCCCTCACAGGTCGTGGCGCAAGCTCAGTTGGCGGCTCTGCCCGATGGAGTCGACACTGTTGGTCGCGGCTCGGCGGTCTTCGAGAAGGACGTCGACGGCGACGACTTGCTCGTGGTCAACACGAGCGGACTGGAGAATCCGCAGGGGTTCTATGAGGTCTGGTTGCTCAATCCCAAGACGTCGGGCTTGATCGCTGTCGGGACCGTCGGATCGGGCGCACAGGAGGTTACCTTCCCGGTGCCGGCGGGCATCGACCCTGCTGAGTTCTCGGTCGTGGACATCTCGGATGAGCCCCTCGACGGCGATCCCACCCACTCAAAGGTGAGTGTTCTGCGCGGCGCACTCGTCACATGACGCGGTTCTCTCGTCACATGGCTGAGAGGCACCGACCACCGAAGGGGTTGCCTACCGGTTGGGATCAGCCACCGGCCTTGCGGCGGAACTGACGGCCGCCGCCGGACTTCCCGTGGGTGCGTTGGTTGGTGGAGTGCGCATCGAGGTGCGCGTGGCCGGCCTGCTCCGCTTCGTGTTTACGCTCCAGCGCTTCCTTCATCTTCGCTTGGATGTCGGCGTTGGGCTCGTCGTGAGATGCGGCGGCGGTTCCTTCGGGGTCACGCGGGGTTTCGTCCATGGGATCAGTATGCCCGCCGGTGCACGGCCAGCGCCGAGCGGCGATACCGTGGAAGTGGGTGACGCCAGAACTGGGAGCGCGACGTGAACACGGCCATGCCGGACAACCTCCAAAACCCCGATAGCGATTCCCTGAACCCCGGCGGCACTCCGCAGGCTTTCGAGGCGAACAGCGCTGGGCGCTTGTGGCTCGGTATCGGATTCGCATTGGTCAGTGCGGTACTGCTGGTGGTGACATGGCAGGCCTACGGCAATCTGTGGTGGCTGACGCCAGTCGCCTTCGTCCCCATGTACGTGGCGCAGTACCGACTGCTGCCGCGTCGGTGGTCGGGACTGGCGGTGGGTATCGCCGCTGCGGGGTTCTGGGGTGCGCTGTTCGCCCAGGGGTCCACAGTGCTCCCACTGCCACTCGTGGCTCTCGGTGCGCTCGTCGCCGGGGGCCTGTGGTGGTTCCTGGGAGCGTTTCAGCGGCCATTCAGCGAGCGCACCGGTTACCGCTGGTTCATCGTCCAGATGCCGGTGTTCTGGGTTGGGTTCGATCTGGCGATCCAGAACAACGAGATCACGGGGACCTACAATTGGATCGCCTACCACCTCAGCGCCGCACCAGCTTTGATTCACGGCGTCAGCGTCATGAGCACCCCGGCACTCAGTTTTCTCCTCCTACTCATTAACGCGGCCATCGCTCTGGGGGTGCTGCGCGTGATCGATGCGCGCGGCTGGAGTCGCGGCGCTGTACCGATTCCGGCGCCGGTTGTGAAGTGGTCGACCGCCGTGACGGCCGGTGTGACGCTGATCTGGATCGTGACCAGTGTCGTCATCTACCAGCAGGTCAGCCAGAGGATGGGTCCGTCGGTCCGGGTCGCGACCGTTCAGCCCGGGCTCGCGAATGTGGCCACCGGACTGGTCGTCGTGGGGCCAGCAGATCCCGATCGGCCCGAATCGGAGCGGATCGATGCGCAGAAGCGGCAGCTGACGACCCTGACCAAGCAGGCCGCAGCTCGCGGCGCCCAATTGGTGATCTGGCCCGAGGAGATCTTGTCCTACGATCCCAGGGTCCAGCACACGCAGTGGATCCCGGACCTGGTACGGGAAACCGGGGTGTACCTCGTGCAGGGGTTCGTCATCGATCCGAAGAACTTCCAGGCACCCAACACCGCCCTGACGTGGGGTCCCGATGGAACTGTGGTGTCCGAGTACCTGAAGACCGAACGTGTGATCGCTGAAGGGGAGGCATTTCCACCCGGCACGCTGTATCCGATCACGACCACTTCGTTCGGTCGACTCGGTGTGATCATCTGCTTCGACATCGACTTCCCGAATGGCCCCGCCAGGCGCGAGACCTTGTCCGGAGCTCAGATCATCGCAGCACCGAGCATCGATTTCGCCTCTGGCGCGATCATCCGTACGGCCTCCACGGTCTTCCGAAGCATCGAGAATCGTGTCGGTTTCGCCAAAGCTGACATGGCGTGGGACTCCGTCATCGTGGCGCCTAACGGACAGGTCATCGCGCGCACTCTCAAGACGGATCCGCGCGGGGGAGAGGCGATCCTGGTCGAGGACCTGCCGCTGGGACCAGCCGATTCGCCGTTCACCTTGTACGGCGGCACGCCGTTCCAGTGGTTGTTGAACGTGGCATGGGTGCTGCTCGTGGTCGTCATGTTCACGACGTGGCGACGCACCCGTGCCGCGAACGCGGCGGACAGTCGGGCATCCGAGAGCAAGTAATCGCTCGCGGCCTAGGTTCGAGGATTTGAGGCGCGGGCGAACGTCGCTGGCGGTCAACGAGGCGAAGCTTCGGATAGTTTGGCACTGATGAAGCCCAAGGCCCTACTGGTAGAGGATGCCCCCGAGTTCGCGCTGCTCGGTGAGAAGTTGTTGGTGCGCGAGGGCTATGACGTCATGCACGTCACGGACGGCGAAACCGCTCTGACTCGGGCCCGCGAGGTGCACCCGGATCTCGTCCTCCTGGATGTCTCACTCCCAGGGATAGACGGGTTCGAAGTCTGTCGCCAACTTCGCGAGTTCTGTGATGCCTACGTCATCATGGTGACCGCACGAACCGACGAGATCGACAAGGTCGTCGGATTGTCCGTCGGCGCTGACGACTACGTCGTCAAGCCGTTCTCGCTGCGTGAACTGGCGGCCCGGATCGCCGCAATGCGGCGGCGCCCCCGGCAGCAACTCAATCCCGATGTACGTACCTTCGGTGGACTCACCATCGACACCGGGGCACGCGAGGTGGTTCTGGACGGTGAGCCGGTGGCGCTCACCCGCATTGAATATGAACTGCTCGAAAGGCTGTCGTCGGCGCCCCGCAGATCGTTCACGCGGGTCCAACTCCTCGAGAGTGTCTGGGGCGCCGAATGGTACGGCGATAGTCATGCCGTCGATGTTCACATCGCGAACCTGCGCCGGAAGTTGCACGAGAGCGGTGGCGAGCCGCGCTTCATCCACACCGTCCGCGGCGTGGGATTCCGGTTCGAGACTCCGAGCGGGTGAGGCGCAGATGAAAGGCATCCTGTTCAACCTCGTGGAGCAGATCGTCACTGAAGATCACGGTGCGGACATGTGGGACGACCTCCTCGACGATGCCGGTCTGTTCGGCGCCTACACCTCCATCGGCAGTTATGACGACGCCGAGATGATGGCCATCCTGGATGCCGCCTCGCAGCGCCTGGATGTCCCCGTTCCCGAGGTGGAGCGACACCTAGGCCGCCGGGCTCTACCGCTGTTCCTGGAGCGCTATCCCGAGCTCCGTGGTGATCACACCACCTCCCGTGGGCTGATCATGACCCTCAACTCCTTCATCCATCCACAGGTCCGGATACTGCACCCGGGTGCCGACGTCCCCGACTTCGACGTAGCGGAGATCGAGAGTGACTCCATCGAGATGACCTATCGGTCAGGCAGGCGTCTGTGCTTCTTCGCAGAGGGTTTGCTTCTCGGTGCAGGCGACGAATACGGCGAGAATATCGCCGTCTCGCAGTCCACGTGTATGCATGACGGTGCTGATCACTGCGTGCTCCAGGTCATGTGGGAATCACCGTGACCAGTGTCCGGTGGCGACCGTATGGCACGCCGTTTGGCGCGCGAACATGTTGCGCGGGTCCAGGCGGAGGAGATCGCCGAGTCCCGATTGCGGGAGTCCTTTGCGCGGCAGCAGGAACTGGACCTGGTCGCCCGGGTCGCAACCTTGGCCAACGCCAGTACCGACCTGCGCGGCACGTATCGCGATGTCCTGCCCATGGTGGTCGAACACGGCAACTGGACAAGTGGCCATGTGCTGCTGCCGGCTGCGGATGATCCCACTGTCCTTCGTTCGTGGGGCTTGTGGTTCCACACGAATCCGGTCATGGGAGCCCGGCTTGAAGCCGCCAGTCGCGACCGCGAGTTCGCCCTGGGTGAGGGCCTGCCCGGGATGGCGTTTCGGGACGGGCCGACATGGGAGCCTGACTTCTCGAGCTCCGTGACGTTCGTACGTCGCGACGTGCTCGCCGCCGGAAGTGCCTGCGCCTTCCCGGTCGTGGTGAAGTCGGACGTGGTGGCCGTGTTCGAGTGTCTCAGCCTCATCCCGCGACCCATTGACGAACGATTCCTGCACGTATGCGGCCTGGTGGGCACCGCCCTGGGACGGGCAGCGGAGCGGGATGTCGCTGCGTCCCTCGATCAGGCGGCCCGCCAGACACTGGAGAACGCCGTCACGGAGCGAACGCGCGAACTCGTCGAGGCGCGACGTTCCATCCAAGCGGGCGCGAGAGCCCGCCAAGCGTTCCATGCGGCGCTCAGTCACGAACTGGGCACTCCGTTGCATGCATTGCGCGCCGCTCTCGCCGGCGCCCATGACGCGTCCGATGACGATCTGCAGCGGCTCTTGGTCATCGCCGAGGAGGCCGCTGACGAGTTGCAGGACCGGGCCGCGAAACTCGTGCACAACGCCGAGCCGGAGTTGACGGACGAACCGCCCCAAGTCGTCGAACCATCCCAGATTCTGGAGCCAACGGTGAAGGCATATCGCAGGATCCTGGGCGACACGCCACGGAACCTCTCGGTCACGATCGACGAAAGCGCTGACCAGGCGGTATTCCTGGACGAGTCTGCTCTGATTCGCGGTGTCGAGGCCGTTCTGGCCGCCGCGCTGCTGGCGTCCGACAGCGGCGACATCGACATCTCGGTGCGGATGTCACCCACCGACATCCTTGTCGAGACCGGATTCCCCGGCACAGAGATCGAGGTGCCGGAACTGGCCCGGCAGTCCGCTGAGAACGCCGACGGCCAGATCACCTCGGCCGGCTCCGAAGGACGGACAACCATTACCTTGTCCATCCCGGGCGTCCTACCCGCCGCACAACGCCAGGGAGCCGTTGATCGGGTGCTGCTGGCGGACGACACCGCGATCATGCGCCAGCTCGGCAGCGCCATGGTGACTTCACTCGGACACCCAGTCGACGTCGTCAGCAACGGGGCCGAGGCAGTCGCGGCCCTGGCGGACACCGACTACGGCCTCGTGTTGATGGACCTGTCCATGCCCGAGTTGGACGGCTGGGAAGCGACGCGGCACATCCGGGCCGGAAAGGTCGGCCCAGGCGCCGCCGCGACCCCGGTAGTTGCCCTGACTGCTCACACGTCAGCCAAACACCTACTCCGAAGCCGGCTGGCCGGGATGGACGACGTCTTGACCAAGCCGTTCACCAAGCAGCAGTTGGCGGGGATCCTGGATCGTTTCCTGCCACCCAGCGCTGCTTCTTGACAGTTTCCTGAGGATCCCGAGAACGGCGGCAGAACTCCGCGGGTGTTCATGTACGTGCGCACTTCTGTGATGCGATCCGACGTTCCGGATGTTCAGGTTTCCTGAACGAAAGTCTGAAGCGGGCTTGAGGAAACCTTGATTTGGCCATCTCATCCTGAATACATCACAAGCTCGAGGAAGGCTGACATGAGTTCAACACCCACGACCCGCCTGAGGTGGCGCTCCGGGATAGCCGGCGTCGCTGCCACCGCCACGATCTTGGCGACGGCGGCTCTGCCCGCCACGGCCGCCGTCTCCACGGTGACGGTGCCCGGTGGCCTGAAGGTTGCCCGTTCCGCCGACATGAACCAACTCCAGGTGACGTGGCGTGCCGTGACCGGTGTCGACCACTACACGGTCAACGTGTTCGACGGCACCAAGGACCGATCATTCGTGGTGCCCGCCACCGCCACTTCACTGGATATTCCGGTGTCCGGGGCTTGCACCCGGTACAACGTGACCGTCACCGCCCACGACGCCGAGGGCAACAGTGCCAAGACCAACGCCTACCTCGTCGATCGACTGGCTCCGGGTGGAATCACCGGCCTGACAACCCAGCGCGCGGCCGACACCGCAGTCCTGGAATGGAAGGCACCGGCCAGCGAGGGGGCTTCCCCGATCAGTGGTTACCGCGTCCAGGTCAAGGAGATGGCCTCCGGCAAAGTGCTCGTCGAGCGCAACTCGCCCGACGCGGTTGAGAAGTTGTCGGGCCTGAACCCCGACCGTGTCTACGTCGCGAAAGTGACCCCCGAGAACAAGTACGGATCGTGTTTCACCAGCACGATCGCCCTGGGGAACAGCCAACCGGAGAGTCCGCAGGCGTTGACCGCTGTCCGCAATCCCAGTAACCCCGATGAAGTTCAGTTGTCGTGGAAGGCGCCGTCCTGGAATGGCTTCGGCAAGATCGTGCGATACGAGGTGGGTTACCGATCCCCAGCTCAGCCCAAGCCACAGTGGGACTCGGTCGGCCTCGACACGGCGAAGAGCCTCAAGCTCGACTCCCAGAAGACGTGGAGCCTGTGGGTCCGAGCAGTCAACGACTCCGGCAAGGTGAAACTGAGCAAGGAGTTCAAGATGCAGCGCCAGGGCGGTGCACTCACGCCGGAACTGGACCCGCGGGTGGACCTCACTGAGACGGACGGCATCGTCAACGTCCGCTTCACCGGACCCGTAGGTTCGAGCGCGGCCTACCCCAAGATGAACGTGGCGATCGCTCCCACGCTGGCCGGGCGCGGGTTCCGTGACAGTCACACGGTGAGCAACGGTGCCGGTGAGGTCGAGTTCGACCGGGTCCCGTGTGGTGTGTACTCAGTCGTGGTGACAGGACTCAGCGCCAACGGCACAAAGGAGTTCGGACGTAAGGTCATCAACCGGTGCGACACCGGTCAGGTGACAGCCAACCTGTGGAAGCTCGTCTACGGCAAGGCCGACATCCTGGGCAACGCCGTCGACATGAAGTACGGCAACGAATCCCGTGTCATGAGCACGACCAAGCGCACATCAGAGGACATGGTCTTCACGACCCGGGCGACGCTTCGCTCCGGCTGGGGCTACGGAATCTGGACCCGAGCCAGCGTCCCCAGCGGCGCCTCGGTCAGCGGTTACTCGTTCCAGTACGACCCCGGCTACGAGAACGTGAACAAGTCCTTCGGCAAGGCGCTGCTGCTGCGAGTATGGAACAAGGGGAGTGAATGCGGGACGCCCATCGCCAAGGTGAAATGGCCTGCCGGTGTAGCCGTCAACGACACCCATGACATTGTGGTCGTGGCCCAAGGCGACAGCCTCTACGCCTCCATCGATGGCATCAAGTTGTTCGATGTGCCCAGCCTCAAGCAGGCGCTGGCCGACTCGAAGTGCAACTTCCCGGAGCCCCACGGAACCGAGGTCGGCTTCCGCTCCTGGAACAGCAACAGTTCCGCAGTCTTCGAGAACACAACGCTCAACTGAAGGCTGAACTGAAGGCCAACGCTAGAGGGTGACAGCCTGAGGCCCCGTCGGGATTCCCGGCGGGGCCTCAGTTCGCGCCAGAGACAGGTCAGTCTTCAAGGCTCGAAAGGAGTTCGCCCGCGAGCTTCCGCAGCGCTTCGGGCCCGGGTCCGAGGGTGGGGAAGTAGTGGGCCATCGCGAGCACACAGACATCCCAGGCCAACTGGGGGCTCAGCTCGAACCCCGGTTCGTGGACTGCGGCCGGCAAGGCGATGCCCCTCTGTTTGGCCAAGTCGATGACCGCGGGCAAGATGGCCTGTCCCAGTGGGCTCAGTTGCCGTTGCAGGAGTTCGAAGTCCAACTGGTACTTCGGGACCGGATTGGCGGCCGGGGCTGCCCAGTCATCGGGGTCACGTGCCTCTGCGCGGCTGAAGACATGGTCGAATGTGCGCGCAGCGTTGTCACGTTCGGTGAACGGTTCACCCAAGTCCCACAATTTGCGGAGCGTGGCCAGCATCGACGTGTGGCGGTATTCGTCGTTGTAGACCGATCCCGATTCCACCCACGGCGACACGACGATGGCGGGGACGCGGTAACCGGAGCGATCGAAGGAGAAGCCCAACTGCCCGACAGGTGCTGCCGGATCAGGTGGCGGGACAGGCCCGGGCGCGACGTGGTCATAGGTGCCGCCGGGCTCGTCCCACCCAATGAACAACGTGGTGTTCCAGACGTTGGCGCCGGTGGCCGATCGCATGGCCCGATAGGTGGTGTAGATCTCGTCGAGGAAGGCTTCACCCGCCAGGATGGACGACGGTTGCTCCCCGGTCAGGTCCAGACCCTGAACCAGCGCCCGGCTGCACGCGGGATGGTAGTCGCCGTGCCCGATCAGGAGGTTCGGCTCGATCAAGGCGAAGTCAGGTAGTTCGCCGTTGGCCGCATCTTTTTTGAACTGCGAGAAGGGCGCTACGTTGGTCGCGGCACGGTCGCCGATACGGGGCCAATGGATGACCGCTGTGAACGACACCGGGTCGGGTTCGCGGACGTAGATCTTCCACGTGCGGCCAGTCTGATCGAGTCGGTCGAACAGGGTCTCGGCTGTGTTGTCCTTGGTCCAATGGGTGACGGGCGAGTTGATCGTGCCACCTGACGAGGTTCCAGCGGTCCAGAAGGAACGGTTCATGAACGTCTGCGACGGCACTTCGCAGAACCAATGGTCGAACACCCCGAAGTCGCGAGCGAGTCCGTTGAGCACGGGGGCCTGCTCGGGAGTGAAACCGGTCATGATGTGGCGGTATTCGTCAAAGGTCGGCTGTCGACCAACTTGAGCGGTGAAGAAACTGATGTAGTCGGCGACGAAGCCCTGCATGTTCGGCTCGGTTCCGGGCGGCGGGACGTTCCACGGCGCCGACTGGGCGAACTGGAATCGGTTGTGCTCGTCCATCGTGTTGAACAACTGCGTGTTGGTGTGGAACCACTCCTCGCCCGAGTCGGGGTTGGGTGAGTCCATGTCGGTGGCGACGACATACTCGACCCGGCCACTGCCGTCGGGCGGCTGATTCTCGGCCCATGAGGGAACGGGGTTGGACAGGTCCTTACCGATCACGCCCTCGAAATCCTTGCCATCCTGCGGCCCATACAGACGCCCGAGGAGGTTGTCGAGCGAGCGGTTCTCGAAGATCACCAGGATCACATGGTCCATGGCCTCGCCGGCGGAATGCTGCGTCATTGCTCCTCCAGCGGTCACGGATTCTGCTGCGGTGGGATCGCGGAGCCGCCTGTCGGAATCGAACCGACGACCTATTCATTACGAGTGAATCGCTCTACCGACTGAGCTAAGGCGGCGTGCCGCCCGTCGGCGACGGCCTCAGTATAGGCATTGGGCAGACATCTCCGAGTCGGGTGCGCGAGCATCTGACCATGCCTGTCGCAGACGCCGCCGAACTGGAAGTTCCGGACACACTCACGCTCGCCCCGAGCGGTGCCTGGGTGACAGTCGCGAAGTTCTACCACGGGCTGATCGCACTGATCGGAACCTGCACGCTGGGCCTGAGCATCTACCTATCGATCACGCAGCCGGAGAACGGCGGTCCGCTGAACGCGGTGATCTTCACCCTGAGCTACTTCACGGTCTTGTCCAACATCCTGGCCATGGCCACCAACTGGGCGATGTTCGCGAACCCGGTGCGCGACAGTGGGGCGTTTCGATGGATGAGGATGACCAGCCTCGTCATGATCGTGATCACCGGACTCATCTACGCGATCGTCTTGGCCCCCATCTCCCACCCGGAGGGTCTCGGCGTCTACACGAACATGGGCTACCACTACATCGTCCCGTGGGCGACGCTGTTGGGTTTCCTTCTGTTCGGACCGCGCCCCCGGTTCACGTGGGATCTCGTTCCCAAGATGATGATCGTCCCGGTGCTCTGGCTGCTCTACACACTCGTCCACGGCGCGTTCCTGACTCAGCCACCCCCCAATCCGCCCGAGACCACGACGTTGGGTGAGCCTCAGCACTGGTATCCGTATCCCTTCATCGACGTGAACGACCCCTCACCGCTGATCCCGGGTGTCGCGCTCGAGGGGTATGCGGGAGTTGGTGTGAATCTGGTGGTGATCGTGATCCTCGGTCTGGTGTTCGCCACACTGTTCTTAGGGCTGGATCGACTCTTGAGTGGATTTAAGAAGCCGACGCCGTTGCCGTAGGTAGGAGGACGTCATGGGCTCGTGGGGCGCCAGCAAGGCAATCACCAAGGACACCTGGGGTGTGGTCAAACGTAATCCCTACATGTTCTGGTTCCCCGTCGTCGCCGGTGTGGTGGCGACAGTCGCGGTCCTCGTCATCGCCGGGACCGGCTTGGGCGTTCTCGGCATCACCACCGTCACCAGTGACGTCACCTCAGCTGCGAGCGGTGGTGAACTGCCCACCAGCACGCTGATCATCGGGATAGTGATCCTGATCCTTGCCGCTTACGCGGGAACGCTGATCACCCAAGTGTGTATGGGTGGGCTCGTGCACTGCGCCAACGAGGAGTTGAACGGCCGGTCGTCGTCCTTCGGTGCGGGAATCGCCGCCGCGTTCGGTCGGTTGCCCGCCTTGCTGGGATGGGCCGCGATCCAGACCGCGGTTGGCTGGTTGTTGTCCATGATCCAAGGCAACGGCGGCGACAACATCATCATCACCATCCTGCGGGCGATTCTGGCCTCCCTCGCGGCCGTGGCCTGGTCGGTCATCTCCTTCTTCGTGTTGCCGATGATCATGCTGCGGGGGAAAGGCCCCCTGTCAGGGATCAAGGAGTCCGTGAAACTCATCAGGGCCACGTGGGGCATGCAGATCGCGGGCGGAGTGCGGATCGGCGGTATGATCCTGCTGATCGCGCTGCTGCCGGGCATCCTCGCCCTCGTGGCGGGAGTGTTCCTCGCGGCCGGGGATCAGTTGGTCTTGGGTATCCCGTTGGCCGCGATCGGCATCGTCGTCATCCTTGCCGGACAGGTGCTGATCAGTGCGTTGAGGGCGGTCTTCTCGGTGGCGCTTCTCCACTTCGCGGAGCAGGGTCAGGCCATCGGCCCCTACAACATGGGCGAACTTCAGTCCGCGGTGCGAGTCAAGAGCTGAGCCCCAAGTCCAAAGGGCAAGTCATCGCAGGTGGCTGACTCGTCATCACCATCACAACTGGCAGGGAGACCGGCGCAGGATCCTGCGCGGCACTGGAGACCCAGGCCCGCAGGCCTTCCGCAACTGGCTCCGAGTGAGTAGAGCCCAGTTGGTCCGGTCCCGCTTGCCCTTGGCCGCCTTGACCAGGAACTTCGCCTTGTGCCCGGTGCCAGGGGTGATCACGGTGCCCGCCGCCCATTTCCGGGTGCACTTCTTGGAGGTGATCTCACCGCGGACAGCCTGATTGATGGCCTTGACCGTGCACGGTGGCCCAGCCGAGGCATGGACGGGGGCTGGGGTGACACCCGCCAGAAGCGCCACCAGAAGGGCCGAGACGATCGTGCGCATCAGCCGGCTCCGATCAGCGCGGTTCACAGGCGCGCAACGTGAACTTGTTGGGCTCGAAGGAGTCAGAGATACGCACACCCAAGAACGAGCCGGCGAGGATCTTGTCGTCCTTACGGTCGAACACCAGACACGACTTGTACTGCTCGGGGAAGAACAGACCCACCCGCGTCTCGAAATCCACGAAGTAGCGGACTTGCGACCCGTGCTTGACGACCGCGACGTCGGTGACATCGAGCTGGTCGAGCGGGGTCCAGCTCTTCTCGGCGCGACTCATGGCGGCCAGCGGTCGACCTCGGGGATCCCACACGAAGTCGCTGGCGGCGTCGAGCAGATAGGGACCCATCTGGGTGACGACCGCCCCATGCGTGGGCGGCTCCGGCAGCCGCTGCGCATCAACGGAGTAGACCCATTTGTCGGCCCACCCGCTCAGATCCTGCGCGCTGGATTCCTCCGCGCGGCTGATGATCTCGGCTGTCGAACTGGTGCGCCCCGCTGGCTCCAGCGCCAGGTCCCGCATTATCCGCCAGAACGCCGCGTCGCCGACTTCGTGGCGCAGCGCGTGCAGCGCGGCCTGTCCGCGGTAGTACGGCGTCGTGTTCAACAGATACTTCATGGTGGGCTCGTGCAAGGACACGCGGCCGAACTGTCCGCGCCACGGTGCGCCCCAGCCGTCCCATACGTACTGCTCGTGCACGATGTCCCCAAGGGCACGGCTGGTGCGTTCTGCTGTCTCGACATTCTCGAGGTAGGTGGCGAATCCCTCGTGCAGCCAGATGTCGCTGGCGTTGTGAGCAGTGATGGTGTTTCCGAACCACTGATGGGCCTGTTCGTGCAGGACTGTGGCTCGGCTCGTGTTCCAGGCTCCCGAACTGTATGTCGGGCGACCGGCAGTCTCCATGGCCGAGTTGGCGCCGTCGACGACGATGGCGCCGGTCGACTGGAAGGGGTACTTGCCCAGACGCGGAACCAGCCAGCGCAGGGCGGCGGCTGTCCGGCGCCGCATGGTCCCGACGGTGACACCGGCCCGCAGAGCGACGGCGGTGAAGGCCGGGATCCCTGAGATGGGGTCCGTTGAGTAGGCGAAGCGATCGAATGCCACCACCTGGATGTACGGCTGGATGGGGGTGTTCATGCGCCACGAACTGGTCGTGTTGCTGCCGCGACGGTCGATGCCCTGGAAGGTGCCGGTGGAGACGCCGAGCAGCCCTTTGGGTGCGGTGAGTCGCATCTGCCAGGTGGCCTTGTCGTAGAACACGTCGTTGCTGGGCAGCCAGGTGGAAGTCCCGGTCGGTTCGGTGTAAGTCACGGAGCCGTTTGTGGTCCGCAACCAGCCGTACTTGCCCCGGCCCGAGGTGTCCTGGACAGGCCGAGGTTCGCCGGAGTAGTGCACGACCACCGTGAAGCGGGATCCGGATTGGATGGTTCGCTTGGTCGCCACGATGAGTTTGTCGCCTGAATGGCGGAAGTCAGTGGGGTTGCCCCGGACTGAGACGTACTTGATGTCGAGCCCCTTGCGGGCATCGAGTGAGAACTGTCGCAGGCCCTGGTCTGCGGTGGCCTCGATCTGCACCTCAGCCGCGGCGATTCCGTGGGTCTTGGCGTCGTAGGTGAGATCGACGTCGTAGTGGGAGATGTTGTATCCGCCGTTGCCCTGGGGGCTCAAGTAGGGGTCGAGTCCGCGCGGCGAGCCTTCGAGCGGGCTGCGCGCCTCGACCGCCGATGCAGGCGCGGCGACGAGGGCGCACGCGACGGAGAGAGTGGTGGCCACTGTCAGCCATCGAATCCCCATGGGCGCGAACATGCGCGAGCCTTTCCGCGGACAACAGGACCCGCCCCGTGTCACCTGACCACCCTAAGCGACGATCTACTCTTCCGACCCCAGGCCGGAAGTCTCGGTTTCGCCCCAATATGGGACGCGTGGGAACGCGAGCGGGTTTCACCCCAGTGCTACCCGCAGTGTCCGGTGACAACCGTGGCGATCAGGTGACGCTGCTCTGGATGGCTGCGGGCGAAGCCCGGATCCGGTGCGCCTCGAGACCGGGTCAGAGGTGAGAGCGCAGGACCTCACGCGCGGAATCCAAGGCAGGAGCCACGTCGGCGTCCAGGGCCGCGGGTTCCATACGCATCCGGAACCAAGGGCGTTCTTCGTCCAGCCATCGCACTTCCACCAGGCCGGGAGCCCACTGACTGTTCACGGCGCGCCATTCGCGGTAAGACACGCGCCAGCCGGCGCCGGCAGTCCCCTCGGGGTTCTTGGCGCGCCAGGGAACCTCGAAGGTCTGCGGCAAGCCACTTTCGGGATCACAGGTGACAGTGGCGGTCACGGGGGCGGCGACGTCCTGCCCCGCCACATCCAAGGTGAGGGTGTCGTCGCTGGTCTGGGTCCACTTCACACCGGACAGTGACCAGGTCGCCGGAACGAGCATTGCTTCGGACCACAGGAACGACACACCGTCCGAGTCCAGGCCGGGCCCCAAAGTCACTGTGTCATGGGCCCGCTGCAAGCCACGTCGATCGACGTAGGCATCCATGCCCCGCACCACGGGGCGGCCGAACCACGTCGCCCACACTTCGGCAACGAACTCCTGTCCCAAGTGATGGCTGGTGCGGTAGCTCACGGGGAGCCAGGGGGAGCGACCGAGTCGGATGCGACCCGTGCCCACGAACTCGGCGGTGGTGGCGACGGGGACCAGTCCCTCGTTCGTGGTTGTGAGCCACTGGTGCAGTAGGTCCGGCCATTCGGGGTCGGGTGCGCCGAAATCGATGTCCGCCCTCGCCTCGGATCTGCCCGGCACCGGGGCAGGGACTCCGAGTCCCGCCGCTCCTACGCCGAACAGGGCTGCGGCTCCGGCCAACAAACGTGCGTCAGGCATCTTCTCCCACTTCTTTCATACTGCTCGGACTTCTGTCACAGTGCTCGAATCTCTGCGGGTACGTGTTATACCCGGCGCGGTATCCGAGCATTGTTACCCCGCATTCGCCGGGATAAGCAGGAGCGTCACTGCTCGGCATGCAACCGTTACCGGATTGCCGGGATACTTCCTTCCGTCAGCAACGCACCGTGTGTTGCGCCCCAACAGGAGGACCACGTGGCCACCAAGTTCTCGAACACCGACCACTACAGCGCGACACCGGCGCAGATCATGGCAATGCTGTCGGACCCGGACTACGCCCCGGGGAAGTACCAAGACCTCGGTGATGTGTCCTTCACCGTGGAGAACCACGAGCCCAACGACGGGGGACTCAACGTCACCGTCGACCGCGAAGTCGCGTCGAACATGCCCGATCTGGCGAAGAAGGTACTGGGCGAGACCACCAAGATGAAGCAGACCGAGGTGTGGCGCGCCGACGGCGACGGATACGTCGGCAACATGACGATCGAGGCGTCCCCTGTCGTGATCGCGGTGAACAATACGATCCGACCGGCCGGTGACGGTAGTGACTGGACCTCCGACTTCGAGGTGAAAGCCTCGGTCCCTCTCGTGGGCGGCAAGATCGAGAAGATGGTGGTGGAGGAGACCAAGCAGTCCCTGGTCAAGGAACTCGCCTTCAACGAGAGTTGGCTCGCTAACCACTGACGGGGGCGCCCGACGCCGCACATGTCCTCACTGACCCGCCGTGACTACGGCGCCGAAGTCGTCGTAGTCCTGTGGGTTTCCCTGGGTGCGTCCGCCATCCGAGCGGGTCTGGCGCTGGTGGAGCGGCTCACCGCGGGCGTTCCGCTGGCTGACCAGACGGCCACACTCGTTGCGCCGGTGACACCAGACCGACCGTGGTTGGACTTCGCCTACCAGGTGTCGTTCATCGTGCTCCCCCTCGGAGCCGTGGCCTTGGTGTGGTACCTGCTTCATCGTTCGGGGGACTCGTTCGCCGTCATCGGATTCGATCTGACCCAGCCGCGCCGCGATCTGGTGCGTGGAGTGGCGCTGGCTGCGATCGTCGGCGGCGCCGGACTGATCTTCTATCTGGTGGCGTTCCGCGCCGGTTTAAGTGTCTCGATCGCGGCCGCCGAGGTATCCGGGATGTGGTGGCAGTGGCCGGTGCTGCTAGCGCAGGCGCTGATGAACTCGGTGCTCGAGGAAGTGGTGATCTTGGGATTCGTCCTGCTTCGCCTGGAGCAGGCCGGGGTGAGCCCTCGATGGGCGATCGTCATTGCCGCCTTGATCCGGGGCGCGTATCACCTGTACCAAGGCTTCGGCGGTTTCGTCGGGAACGTGGCCATGGGACTGCTGTTCGGGTGGCTGTTCTACCGCTGGCGGCGTGTGGGTCCGATGGTCGTCGCGCACTTCCTCATCGACGCAGTCGCCTTCGTGGGGTACGCGATGGTGGCGGACCGGGTCGCCTGGCTGCCGGGATAGCCGTCGTGACCGCAGACCCTACTGGGCGGAGGACTCCGCGGGCGTTGCGCCCTCGGTCTCGTGCTCCTCGAACCGCTTGCGAGATGCCATGATCTCGGCCTCGGCTTCGCTGCGACCCACCCAGGTCGCGCCCTCGACGGACTTGCCGGGCTCGAGGTCCTTGTAGACGTTGAAGAAGTGCTGAATCTCCAGGCGGTCGAATTCCGACACATGGAAGATGTCGCGCATGTGTTCCTTGCGCGGATCGCTGGCCGGGACACACAGCACCTTGTCGTCGCCGCCTGCTTCGTCCTTCATGCGGTACATACCGACCGCGCGGCACTTGATCACGCACCCCGGGAACGTTGGTTCGTCCAGCACCACCAAGGCATCCAGGGGATCGCCATCCAGGCCGAGCGTGTCATCGATGAAGCCGTAGTCGTGGGGGTACCGTGTCGAGGTGAACAGCAGTCGGTCCAGCCGGATCCGGCCCGTCTTGTGGTCAGCCTCGTACTTGTTCCGACTCCCGGCCGGGATCTCGATCGTCACGTCGAAGGTCATGGGTTCCACGTTGGGCTCCTTATCGGCTCACTCAGGGTCACCCTGCTCCAAATCGAGCTGCTCAGGGTCGGGCTGGTCAAGAGTCATCTTGGGGGATGAAGAACACTTGTCGCCACCAGAAGGGCCAAACCGAGCGTGGGCGGTCGCGTCATGAGACTGGGTCGAGGATCCATCCTGGGGTTCACTCTGGCCGCGGTCGTCGCAGTTCCGGCAGCCATCGCGCCGGCAGGTGCCGACGATGACGAGGCCCCGGTGGTGTTGACCGCGGTGGACCGCAGTAGTGGCCCGGAACAAGATCCCGCCCAGGTGGCGGCGCGCGTGGACTCGCTGGCCAAGTCGAAGAAGATGGGCGACAACGCAGGCACTCTCATCATCGACGCCGAGACCGGGCGACCCCTTTACGACGACGATGGCGGGCTGGCTCTCATCCCCGCGTCGACCAACAAGATCCCCACCGCCGCGGCTCTGCTGCACTACGGCGGGCCCAACCGCACCCTCCAGACCCGGGTCACCACATCGGGGACAGACATCTACCTCGTGGGCGGCGGCGACCCGCTGCTCACGTCGCGCAAGGTCAAGGCTCGCCCGGGCGAGCCGGTCTATCCCCGACCTACCTCACTACGTCAGTTGGCGGCGGATACCGCGGCGGCGCTGCGGACGCAGGGGTCGGCCACAGTGGCTTTGCGCGTGGACGACAGCCTGTTCGAAGGCCCCGCCTGGGAGCCGACCTGGCCGGAGTACTACCGCACGCAGGGCATCGTCGCCCCGGTGTCGGCGCTGATCGTCGATGACGGCCGTGTCGGTGGGGAGTGGGGTCCGATAGCGGAGGATCCCGCGATCGCGGCCGGCGATGTGTTCGCGGACCTGCTCAAAGCGCGTGGCGTCAAGGTCAGCGGGGTCAAGCGGGACCGATCACCGGAGACCGCGCAGGAGATCGCGTCGGTATCGTCCGCCCCCGTCTACGAGATGGTGGGGCAGAGCCTCAACACCTCGGACAACCAGACCGCCGAGAACCTGTTCCGGCTCGCCGGTCGTTACGCCGGGTTCGGCGGATCCTTCGACGGCGGCGGCAAGGCCGTCACCAAAGCGCTGGAAGAGATGGGTGTCAGTACGGTCATGTCCTCCTTCCGAGACGGCAGCGGTCTCTCGCGGGAGGATCGCCTCACCCCGAACCTCCTCACTGAACTCCTCCGTCGCGTGGTTCGGGCGCAGGACGGCCTGTGGCCGATCGCCAGCGGACTCGCCGTGGCGGGAGTCAGCGGAACGCTCGAGGGCCGGTTCCGGACCATCCAGACCGAACCCGCGGCCGGGTGGCTGCGCGGCAAGACCGGGACCCTGAACTACGTCAGCTCACTGGCGGGCTTCGTGCAGTCCGAAAGTGGACGCATGCTCGCGTTCGCGTCGATCGCGAATGACGCGAAGTCGCCGTTCGAGGCGGCGGCTCAGATCGACGAGATGATGGCCGCAGCTGCGGCCTGCGGCTGTCCCGGCACCTCTCGTTGACCCGCGTAGGCTCAGCCCATGTCGATGGTTGACTGGGACACCGCCACCGCGGTCGGGCGTCGCTTCGTGCCACCAGGACCTGCGGTCACAGCTGCCGAGGCGGAGGAAGTCGTCGAGTCGCTCACGGCGGCAGCAGCGGCAGCAGTGATCCCTGTGCGGCAGACCACACGACTGGTGGCCGACCCGGGCACTCATCGAACGGTGGTCGTCGACCGGCCCGCCTGGATCGAGTCCAACATCGCCGGTATGCGCTTACTCACGAGTTCGCTGGAGCGGCGGGTCGACGAACGGCGCGACCCGAACTCGTTCTCCGCCACCGCGGGAGGCAAGGCCACCGCTCTGCAGCTCGGCGGCATGCTGTCGTGGGTCGCCACCAAGGTCTTGGGTCAGTACGAAGCGATCACTGGTCCAGGTAATCCGGGCCGACTGCTGCTGGTGGCGCCTAACATCGTCGCCACGGAACAGCAGTTGGACGTGCCCCACGACGACTTCCGCATGTGGGTCTGCCTGCACGAAGAGACCCATCGAGTCCAGTTCGGCGCTGTTCCCTGGCTCGAAGACCACTTCACCGCGGAAGTCGACACGTTCCTCGCCGGCGTCGAGCTCAGCAACGCCGACGCCCTGCGGCGGGTTGCGGCCATCGCCGCCGCTGTCTTCGGCGTCTTGCGCGGCGGCTCAGGAGTGAGCATCATCGACGCTGCCCAGACCCCCGCCCAGCGCCAGGTATTCGAACGGATGACTGCCTTCATGTCCCTGCTCGAAGGTCATGCCGACTACGTCATGGACGCGGTGGGGCCCGAGATCGTCCCCTCGCTCCCGGTGATCCGAAGCCGCTTCGATCAGCGGCGCGAGAACCCCGGCGCGGGCGATGGCCTGCTGCGGCGCCTGATGGGTATGGACGCCAAACTGCGGCAATACACGGAGGGTCGCGCCTTCGTGTCTGGAGTCGTCGACCGGGAAGGGATCGAGGGCTTCAACCAGGTGTGGGCCGGACCCCAAAACCTGCCCACCACCGCCGAGATCGCCGATCCGGGTGCCTGGGTCGATCGCGTCCTTTCATGAGTCGTCGGGTCGGTCCTGCTCTTCATCGACTCCGTCGGGCCGTCGAGACTGAGCTGGCCGATTGTGCGGCTGATCGTTCCATCCTCGTTGCTTGTTCGGGAGGGCCGGACTCGGTGGCCCTCGCAGCAGCGGCCGCGGCCACCGACCGTCGCATCGGCGCCGTGGTGGTGGACCATTCTCTCCAGTCGGATTCAGCGCTCGTGGCCACTCGGGCCGCGGACACGTGTCGGTTCTTCGGCCTGGACCCCGTCGATGTCCTGGTCGTCGATGCGCACGGATCCGCTGTTGGTCCCGAGGCTGCTGCCCGTACGGCGCGGTACGCGGCGATCGACAGTCTGGCGGCCGGCCGCGACGACGCCGTGGTTCTACTGGGGCACACCCGCGACGATCAAGCCGAGACGGTGTTGCTGGGCCTGGTGCGCGGCTCGGGAACCCGCTCGTTGGCCGGGATGCCCCGAGCGCGGGGCCGGTACCGCAGGCCGATGCTCGACATCCCCCGCTCGGTCGTCGCGGCGGCGCTGGCCGAATGTGACGTGGGGACCTGGTCAGACCCCCACAACTCAGACCCACGATTTCTGCGTTCCCGGGTGCGGAACACCGTCCTGCCCGTGCTCGAGGAACAGCTGGGTCCGGGTGTGACGCAGGCGCTGGCCCGCACCGCCGAACTCGCCCGAGATGACGCCGACGCCTTGGATGAGTGGGCCCGGCAAACCGGCGCGGAACTTGCGGGCGCCGGCTGGCCGGTCGCGCGGATCGCTGCGTTGCCCCGAGCGATTCGAACCCGGGTCCTGCGCGGTCTCGCGTTGGATTCAGGGGCCCCGGCGACTGACCTCACATCGAGTCACGTCGCCGACATCGATCGCCTGGTGACCGCCTGGCGCGGCCAGGGTCCCCTTCATCTGCCGGGGCGCGTGGTTCTCCGGCGCGAGTGTGGCAGGCTCGTGGTCGACGGATGAACCCTGGAACGGAGCGTGATGGAGCCAAACGACATCGCGGGTGAACTCGCGGAAGTCCTCATCGACGAGGCCACCGTGAACCGGCGGGTCCGGCAATTGGCCGCGGACATCGCCGCGGACCATACCGGCGACTCGTTGTTGTTCGTCTGCGTCCTCAAGGGCGCGGTCATGTTCCTGGCCGACCTGGCGCGGGCGATACCGGAATCCGTCGAGATGGATTTCATGGCTGTGTCGTCGTACGGGTACGGGACCAACTCGTCGGGCGTGGTCCGCATCCTGAAAGATCTCGACAGCAACATCGAGGGTCGTCACGTCATCCTCGTCGAGGACATCATCGACTCGGGGCTGACCCTCAACTGGTTGCTGCGCAATCTGTCTGCCAGGAACCCCGCCAGCCTGGAGGTGTGTGCGCTGCTGCGCAAGCGGGAGGCGCTGAAGGTCGACCTCGACGTCAAGTACCTGGGATTCGACATCCCCAACGCCTTCGTCGTCGGGTACGGACTGGACTACGCCGAGAAGTACCGGAATCTGCGAGTGATCGGGACGCTGCCCCCCGCATGAGCACGGTCCTGGCGCCTGATCGGATCATCACGCCGCACGCCTCCGCCCGGTGGATCGCCGTCACCGACGGCAGGATCGAGGCGTTGGGAACCGACGAACCGCCTCCCGGAGCCGAGCGCGTGTCCGGCACCATGGTCCCCGGGTTCGTGGACATCCACTGCCATGGCGGCGGGGGCGCCGCCTTCGAATCCGGCGACCCTGAGCAGGCCCGCGTCGCGGCTGACTGCCATCGCCGACATGGCACCACAACTGTGATCGCCTCACTCGTGTCGGCGTCCACCGAGAACATGGCCCGCCAGATCACCGCATTGGTCCCGCTGTGCCGCGCAGGGGTCATCGCTGGGATTCACCTCGAGGGGCCATGGCTCGCCGATCGCTTCCGTGGGGCGCACGACCCGACCCAACTGAGGGATCCCTCGCCGGGCGAGCTGGAGACACTGGTGGCGGCGGGTGAGGGCTATGTCCGGATGGTCACTCTTGCCCCCGAACGCCCAGGGGCCATCGCCACCATTCGGGAATGTCGGGCGAATTCGGTCGTCGCGGCCATCGGCCACACTGACGCCACCTATGAGCAGACCATGGCGGCAATCGACGCCGGCGCGACGGTCGCCACTCACTTGTTCAATGCCATGCGTCGTGTTCATCACCGACATCCCGGTCCCATCCCCGCTTTGACCGAGGATCCTCGGGTCACGGTGGAGTTGATCGCTGACGGAGTACACATGGCACCTCCGCTGCTTCACCTCGCGGAGCGGGCGGCGGCCGGGCGGGTCGCGCTGGTGACAGACGCGATGGCTGCAGCCGGGGAGCCCGACGGCGCCTATGTGCTGGGAGGGCTCGCGGTCGAGGTGATCGACGGGGTCGCCCGACTCGCCGACGGCGGTGCAATCGCGGGTTCGACGCTGACCCTGGATCGGGCGGTACGCCTGTTCGCCGAAGGCGCGGGTCTGGAGGTGGCCGTGGCGGCCGCTACGGCCACGCCGGCTCAGGCGTTGGGACTCGATGCCGGGGAACTGGTTGTCGGCGCCCCGGCGGACTTGGTACTCCTGGACGACGACCTGTCCGTTGCGCGCGTGTGGTCAAGCCGCTGACAGGGCGAACAACTTGATCTCTCGGCCCGCTCGGCCCCGATAGGCCAGGTAGGCAGGCCAGATCTCCGACATGGCTTGCCAGATCCGCTCGCGCTCGTCGGGGTCGGTCACCATGCGCGCGACCATCTCCTGGGGCAGATCCTTGATGGTCACAGTTGCCTTCGGGTCAGCCTCCAGATTCAGTGCCCACGCCGGGTGGTTCTTCTGCCCGAAGTTCGACCCGACCAGGATGAGGTCACCGTCGAGTTCGCCGTAGAGCAACGTGACGGTCCGCTTCTGGCCGGATTTCCGCCCGGTGGTGGTCACGAGGCACTGGGGAAGTCCGTAGTTGCCCAGCAATCCGAATTTCCCTCCGGTCCTCTGGATCACCTTGGCATCGAGCGGAGCCACACGGGCCGCTGTCCACGCGAACCAGCGCTGATGTCCCAACCACCGCATCACATCCCGGTATTGCATGCGGGAACCCTACCGTCCGAAGATCGCGCGTCATCCGCGCCGCCCGATGATGAGGTCGGCGACCAGCCCCGTCCAACCGGTTTGGTGGGTGGCGCCCAGCCCGGCCCCGTTGTCGCCATCGAAGTACTCGTTGAACAAGACGTGGTCGCGCCACCCCGCTGCGTCGAGCAGCTCATGGTTGCCGTTGCACGGCCGCCGCCCCGCGGAGTCAGGCAGGAACAGCGAGATCAGTCGGGTCCGCAACTCCTGTGCGACCTGGTTGAGCGTCATCGAGTGTCCGCTGCCGGTCGGGCACTCCACGGTGAAGTCATCGCCCAGATACATCGCGTATCGTTCCAGCGATTCGATGACGAGGTGGTTGATGGGGAACCATACCGGCCCCCGCCAGTTCGAGTTCCCCCCGTACATGGCGGTGCGGGACTCCGCCGGTTCGTAGTCGATGCTGTACTCCTGCCCGTCGATCTGCAGCGAGAAGGGATTCGCTTCGTGCGACTTCGACAGCGATCGCAAACCGTAGGGAGACAGCAGTGAGTCCTCGGACAGGGCGTCGGCGAGGACGCGCTGCAGTCGGTCGGGGTCGACCACGGTCAGCAGAATCCGCCAGTGCCCAGCCTCGCCGTCCCACTGCGTCGCGACGAACCCCGAACGTTCCGTGTCGGCCTGGGCGACATCGCGTTTGCTCATGAACTTGAAGAATCGACGCCGCAGCTTCTGCGCCTGCTCGAGGTGGGCGATCCCCGGGATGTAGGCAGCGGCGAGAACCGGGATCAAGCCGACGACGCTGCGCACCCGAAGCGGCTCTCGGGATCCGTCAGGGAGTACGAGTTGGTCATAGAAGAAGCCATCGTCGGGATCCCACATGTTGACGTCCGCCATGCCGTCCGTGATCGCGGCGAAGTGCTCGAGGAACTTCAAGGCCATGTCGCTGTAGACGCTGTCGTGCTCGGCCAGCCGCAGTGTGATGCGCAGCATGGACAGGCAGTAGAACGCCATCCACGATGTGCCGTCGGCCTGCTCGAGGCGGGCACCGGCTGGGACGTTCGAACGATCGATGGGCCCGATGTTGTCCAACCCCAGGAAACCGCCCTCGAAGACGTTGTTGCCCTTGGTGTCGACCCGGTTGATCCACCAGGTGAAGTTGACCAGGAGCTTGTGGAACACCTTCTCGAGGAAGTCGAAGTCCCAGGCACCATCGATCTCGAACACGCGGATCGCTGCCCAGGCGTGGACCGGAGGATTCCGGTCGTCGAAGTTCCATTCGTACGCCGGTATCGCTCCGTTGGGGTGCATGTACCACTCCCGCAGCATCAACAGCAGTTGGTACTTGGCGTACAGCGAGTCCACGTGAGCGAATACCACGGTGTGGAACGCGAGGTCCCAGGCGGCGAACCAGGGGTACTCCCAAGGGTCCGGCATGGAGATGACGTCGTAGCAGTCGACGTTGCGCCAACCCTCGTTACGGATGTGCTGGTGCTCGGGCGGTGGAGGCGGCTCGTCCGGATCACCATCGAGCCAACGGGCCACGTTGTACCGGTAGAACTGCTTGCCCCAGATCATCCCGGCGAACGCCTGGCGCATGACGCTGGCCTCGGGCTCGCTGATGTCGTCGGGCGCCAACTGCGAGTAGAACTCGTCGGCTTCGGCCAGTCGTTGGTCGAGAAGTTTGGTGAAACCGTGCTGCGACGACGGATGGTGTGCCGGGTGTTCCGGGGATTCACCCGCCAGGCGTAAGCGGAACTCGACCGTCTCGCCCGGCCCCACCTCGCTCGTGTACCACCAGGCAGCTTTCGTTCCCGTGCGATTGGGGTTGACCGTGGCCGTGCCGTTGACCACGTGATCGCTGATGCCGTCCTTCGGGTATTCGCTGCGGTTCGGCGAACCCCAGAGCGCGAGGTCGTTGGAGGTGTTGTCGCAGAACAACGGCACGGGCTGGACACCGGTGTCGGTCTCCGCGGCCTGGAATCGATACACCCCCGCCCGCCAGTGCTGCGCCATGATCGTGCCCGCGGACATCGCCTGAGGTTGATGCCACAACTGCGGAAGTGCGGACTTGCGGCCCCAGTCCCACGTATTGCGGAACCACAGGTGAGGCAATACGTGGATCGTGTCGGCTTCGGGGCCCCGGTTGGTGACCAGGATCCGCATGCAGATGTCCGTGGGCGTGGCCTTGGCGTAGTCGACCGTGACCGCCCAATACCGGTCGTCGGCGAACACCCCGGTGTCGGCCAGCTCGTATTCGGGTTCGCTGCGGTCACGCTCGGCGTTGGTGGTCAACAGGTCCTCGTAGGGGAACGCCGCCTGGGGGTAGTGGTAGCGCCAGGACAGCCACGCATGACTCGGGGTGGCGTCGGTGAACCACCAGTACTCCTTGACGTCCTCGCCGTGGTTGCCCTGCGGTCCCGCCAATCCGAACATCCGCTCCTTGATGTGGTCATCGCGGCCGTTCCACAACGCGAGACCCAGACACAGGTCCTGGCGCAGGTCCGACAGGCCCGCCATCCCGTCCTCGTTCCACCGGTACGCCCGCTTGCGTGCGTGCTCGTAGGGAAAGAAGTCCCACGCGTCACCGTTGTCGGAATAGTCCTCCCGGACCGTGCCCCATCCCCGCTCGGCCAGGTATGGGCCCCAGTGGTACCAGGGGCCCGCTTCCTCCGGTCCCTCATCGAGCCGTCCCACTTCGTCCATCCGGGCGGCCTCGCCCGTCCGCGGCGCACTGCGTTCAGGGGCTGGGGAGCCGAAGAACGGGTCGGGGTGATCAGTCATGGGATGATCCTGGCCCGAACCGGCAGATGATGCGAGGGGGTCCGGTCTCCGCGCGGCGCCAGACGACGAACGGCGGAACTGTCGGGGGTGCTGGGCATGATGGATCCATGATCGAGGTGACGCGGACGGGGCCGGCGGGCCTGGTGTTCCCGCGCGGCCCGTCGGTGGTGGAGCGGCGGTGGGGTCGGCAGTTGTGGGTCGAGTCGCGGCCGTCGTGGACCCAGGCGGGGTGGTGGGACGCTGAGTTGAGTCCGCGGGTCCGAGAACTCCTCGCCGTTCCGCTCGGGGAGCAAATGATGTCACGGTTACTGACACTGGGCGGCGAGGCGTCGGGGGAGTGCGGTTGGGTCCATCCGGTGACGCTGCCGGAGGACCGCATCGGTGTGGCTGGGTCTCCGTGCGCCTGCCAGATCGTCCTGGCGGCAGCCTGGCAGGCGGCGGCCTCGTGGACGACGTTGCGCGCCGACCGTGCCGTGGTCGCGGCGGTGGGTTCTCGACCGGTGCGGGTGGCGCTCCGGCCGGGACAGCCGCAGTGGGGATCGATCACCGATCCTGCGGTCGAAGAGATTGTGGTGGCCCTCCGGTGCTCACCGGCGAGTATGCGCAATCTGATCCATCGGGTGCGCGCCGTGACTGTCCTTCCCGTGCTGTCGGCCGCTGTGTCCGAAGGACTTCTCATCGGATGGCACGCCGGATGGGTGGCGGCGGACATCAGTCACCTGAAACGAAGCGACCGGGTCGACGTCGTCGACGCTCTGGTCGCTCGGCTCCGCGAACGGCACACTCAAGGCTTGACAACGTGGACCTTCACGGACGTTCGCGCCTGGGTGCGGCGCTTCGTCGCTCGGTCGGACCCGGATGCCGGCGGTCGTCGGCGCCGCTGTCACGCCGGGCGAGGAGTCCGACTGCGCATCGATGGTGACGGGCAGGCGAGTGTCATCGCCACACTTCCCGAGGACACCGCCACCCGCATATTCCGGCGCCTGACGGCCATGGCTCATGCGCTGGGCGCTGCAGACGCCTCACTTCCGCCCGATCAGGCGCGCAGCCTCGACCACCGGCGCGCGGATGTGTTGACCGATCTCATCCTCGACCGCCCTGCGGTCGCCGGCGAACCCGCCGGCGAGGTGGCGGTCGTCGTGGACCTGGCGACCCTGCTACGGGCTGCCGAGCATCCCGGCCGGGTACCGGGAGCCGAGCTCGTCCCCGCGGAGATCGCCCGCCAGATCGCGGCCGATCGCCGCTGGCGGGCCTGGATAACCGACCCGGACGGCACGGTGCTTGCCACAGGTACCCGGAGTTACCGCCCCTCGGCGGGGCTGGCCAGGTTGATCCGGGCTCGCGAGCCGTACTGCCGGATGCCCGGATGTCGCAACTCACACACCGATCTCGATCACACAGTCCCCTATCCGAAAGGTCCAACCAGCGGTCAGAATCTCGGGGCGCTGTGCCGACGGCACCATCGCATGAAGACACACGCCCGATGGCGACTGGCCAACGATCCGGACGGCTTCACGTGGTTCACACCGGCCGGGATCACCCATGCCGACCGTCCCGACCCACCGCTGCGCGACTGACTCGCCTGTCTGTGGATGTCCGCCTGTTCACGCTTGGCGTACTCGATAGGCGTGATATTCGGGAACGGCTTCCGGCGCACGGCGTTAGCATCCTAGGAACCGCCTGAATCTCCAGGAGTGTGAGCGATGTTCGAACGCTTTACCGACCGTGCCCGGCGGGTTGTGGTGCTGGCCCAAGAAGAGGCCCGCATGCTGAATCACAACTACATCGGCACGGAGCACATCCTGCTGGGTCTGATCCATGAAGGCGAAGGCGTCGCGGCCAAGGCGCTGGAGAGTCTGGGCATCTCACTCGAGGCCGTTCGCTCTCAGGTCGAGGAGATCATCGGACAGGGTCAGCAGGCTCCCTCCGGACACATCCCTTTCACCCCACGTGCCAAGAAGGTGCTGGAGCTGTCTCTGCGCGAAGCTCTGCAACTCGGCCACAACTACATCGGCACGGAACACATCCTGTTGGGATTGATCCGCGAGGGCGAGGGCGTCGCCGCACAAGTCCTGGTCAAGTTGGGCGCGGATTTGAGCCGGGTGCGCCAGCAGGTCATCCAACTGCTCTCCGGCTATCAGGGTAAGGAGCCCGCTACGGCCGGAGGTCCGCAGGAAGGAACCCCCTCGGGCTCACTCGTACTGGATCAGTTCGGGCGCAATCTCACGCAAGCCGCGCGAGAGGGGGCTTTGGACCCGGTCATCGGTCGGGACAAGGAGATCGAGCGCGTCATGCAGGTGCTGTCCCGCCGCACCAAGAACAATCCCGTGCTGATCGGCGAGCCCGGGGTCGGCAAGACAGCGGTGGTGGAGTCACTGGCGCAGAAGATCATCGTGGGCGACGTCCCGGACACTCTGCGCGACAAGCAGCTGTACACGCTGGATCTCGGCGCGTTGGTCGCCGGCAGCCGGTATCGCGGCGACTTCGAGGAACGCCTGAAAAAGGTCCTCAAGGAGATCCGAACCCGCGGCGACATCATCTTGTTCATCGACGAGATGCACACGCTCGTCGGGGCGGGTGCCGCCGAAGGCGCTATCGACGCCGCCAGCATCCTCAAGCCCATGCTTGCTCGGGGTGAACTGCAGACCATCGGGGCCACCACCCTCGACGAATACCGCAAGTACGTCGAGAAGGACGCGGCACTCGAACGCCGCTTCGCTCCGATCCAGGTGCCCGCACCCGACGTCGATATGACGGTCGCGATCCTGCGAGGATTGCGCGACCGCTACGAGAGCCACCACAAAGTCACGATCACCGATGAGGCCCTCGCAGCCGCAGCGCGCTTGTCCGACCGCTACATCAGTGATCGTCAGCTTCCGGACAAGGCGATCGACCTGATCGACGAAGCGGGTTCGCGTCTGCGGATCCGGCGCATGACCGCCCCTCCGGATCTGCGGGAGTTCGACGATCGCATCGCGGACGTGCGCAAACAGAAGGAATCCGCCATTGATGCCCAAGACTTCGAGGCCGCGGCGAACCTGCGTGACAAGGAGAAGCAGCTGATCGCCGAGAAGGCGCAGCGCGAGCGCGAGTGGAAAGCCGGCGACATGGACGTCGTCGCTGAAGTCGATGAGAAGCTCATCGCCGAAGTCCTCGCGCTCATGACCGGTATCCCCGTCACCGACCTGTCCGAGGACGACACCGCCCGCCTGTTGCGGATGGAAGAAGAACTCCACCGCCGCGTCATCGGTCAGGAGCAGGCGATCAAGGCCTTGTCCAAGTCCATCCGCCGCACCCGAGCGGGCTTGAAGGACCCGAAGCGGCCCTCCGGGTCGTTCATCTTCGCGGGACCCTCCGGGGTCGGCAAGACCGAACTGTCCAAAACCCTGGCCGAGTTCTTGTTCGGCGACGAAGACAGCCTCATCGCGCTGGACATGTCCGAGTACTCCGAGAAGCACACGGCCTCGCGTCTGTTCGGATCACCTCCGGGTTACGTCGGATACGAAGAAGGGGGCCAACTCACCGAGAAGGTGCGCCGCAAGCCCTTCTCCGTGGTGTTGTTCGACGAGATCGAGAAGGCTCACCCCGACATCTTCAACTCCTTGTTGCAGGTGCTTGAAGAGGGTCGCCTGACGGATGCTCAGGGTCGTGCGGTGGACTTCAAGAACACTGTGATCATCATGACCACCAACCTGGGCAGCCGCGATGTCTCCAAGTCCCTCGGCTTCGCGCCGTCGGACGACGACGTCGGCGCCTACGAGCGGATGCGCGGCAAGGTGCAGACCGAGTTGAAGCAGCATTTCCGCCCGGAGTTCCTCAACCGCATCGACGACACGATCGTGTTCCACCAACTCACTCGCCGGGAGATCGTCGCGATCGTCGATCTGATGGCGGCACGGTTGGACGAACGCCTGGCGGAGCGCGACATGAGCGTCGAGTTCACCACTCCCGCCAAGGAACTGCTCGCTGAACGCGGGTATGACCCCGTCCTGGGCGCGCGGCCCCTGCGCCGCACGATCCAGCGGGAGATTGAAGACTCCCTGAGCGAGAAGATCCTCTTCGGCGAGATCCACCCGCACAGCCTGATTGTGGTCGACGTCGAGGGGGAGGGCGACGATGCGATCTTCACGTTCACGCCGCAGCCCAAGGTCGAACTGCCCGACTCGCCACCGGTGGAGACCGTAGAACCCGAGTGACTCCAGCGACCTGGCTCTCTTCACTGGATGCTTGGTTTGCTTCGGCTTCCCGGGATCTTCCATGGCGAGTAGAGCCGCGGGATCCTTGGGGTGTGCTCGTCAGTGAGGTCATGCTGCAGCAGACTCCGGTGCTACGAGTCATCCCGGCCTTCACCTCGTGGCTGCAGCGCTGGCCAGACCCCGCGGGTCTGGCGGCGGACCCACCCGGCGAAGCCGTGCGGATGTGGGGCCGACTCGGATACCCCCGGCGCGCCCTGCGTCTTCATGCGGCGGCGATCGCAGTGGTCGCCGACCATGACGGTCGCTTGCCGGATAGCCACAGTGAACTCGTCGCTCTTCCCGGAATTGGGGACTACACGGCTTCTGCTGTTCTCGCGTTCGCCTTCAAGCGTCGGATCGCCGTTCTCGACACCAATGTGCGTCGGGTCCTCGGTCGGTTCCTGGACGGACGGGCACTTCCTCGATCGTCAGCCCCAAGTCGTGCCGAGCGCGACCGGCTGTCCGCGATGCTGCCGTCCGATCCCGCGGCGGCAGCCAGGGTGAGCGAGGCGATCATGGAACTGGGGGCAACGGTCTGCCTGGCTCGCACCCCCCGGTGTGAACACTGTCCTGTGCGGTCAGGGTGTCGCTGGTATGCAGCCGGTCGGCCACAGAACCAACACCCGGTGGCCAGGCAAGCCCGGTTCGAGGGCAGCGACCGGCAGGTCCGCGGCTTGATCCTCGCCCTGCTGCGGGAGTCGGACCACCCGCTGCCGAGCGCGGAGATCGACGGACTGTGGCCGGATTCCCACCAGTTGTCCCGGGCGCGGGATTCGCTGCTGGCGGACGGGCTCATCGTTCGCGCCGGGTCTTGCTTCTCGCTGCCGCTGGGGCAGGATGCGGCCAGATAGACAGTAGGAGGACCAGTAGGAGGAAATGTGGACAGTCAGCGTCATGTCGGACGGACCGCGCTGGTGACCGGGGCCGGGTCGGGCATCGGCCGGGCCACGGTCCTCGAGTTGCTCGCGGAGGGGGCGGTCGTAATCGGTGTGGACCTCTCCGACACCGGGTTCGCGGATCTTCGGCACGAGGCGGGGGCCGCGGCGGACCGACTCGAGATCCGGCAGGTGGATGTGACGTCGGCCGGCGAAGTGGGAGCCCTGGTGGCGGACCACGAACGCATCGACGTTCTGGTCAACAACGCCGGGGTGATGGATCACTTCCTGCCTGTCGGCGAGGTCGATGATGCGACCTGGGATGCGGTCCTGGCGGTCAACCTCACCAGTGTCATGCGCCTGACTCGGGCGGTCCTTCCGGTCATGGAGGGCAACGGGGGCGGTGCCATCGTCACCGTTGCCAGCAAGGGAGCCCTGTCCGCCGGGGCGTCAGGGGTGGCGTACGCAGCGTCCAAGCACGGGGTGATCGGCGTGGTGAAGCACACCGCGTGGTTCTACGGTCCTCGGGGAATCCGGTCGAATGCCGTGTGCCCCGGTGCGGTGGCCACCGGGATCGGCGCTTCGGCCATGCCTCGCAGCGAGTGGGTCATGGCCCGGGCTCAGCTCGCGATGGCGAGCATGGGGGAGATCGCCGAACCCGCGAGCATCGCAAGTGTCATCTCCTGGTTGGCATCAGATGAGGCGGGCAACGTCAACGGTGCGGTCGTGACGGCCGATGGCGGCTGGGACGCCGCTTGACCGACCCCGGGTGTACCGGATCGGGCCTCCGGGAGTCTACGGTTAGTCCGTGAGTTCGGTCATGAAGCCCGTCGGGCCCGAGGATCCCCAGGTCTATTGGCGGCGCCGGGCCCTGGTCGGAGGCATCGTCTTGCTGGTTCTGGTGCTCCTGTGGCTGATCTTCCGACCCAAAGGCGAGCCTGATCCTGAGCCGGTGGCGGCCCCCGCATCACCCTCCGTCATCGCCAGCACCCCGGCCTCCCCGCTCGCCTCTCCGAGCGGGTCGTCGTCGAGTTCGGCCAGTCCCTCGGGGTCTTGCTCCGACAGCGACATCGACGTCACCGTCACCACCAGTGAGCCGAGTTACTCCGGAGACACCGAGCCTGAGCTGACCATGGCCATCGCCAACACTGGAACCGAGCCGTGCCAGCGGGATGTGGGGTCGGGGGCCAACGAGATCATCATTTCGTCGGGCGGCGTCAAGGTGTGGTCGTCCGACGACTGCAGCGATTCATCAGAATCCGACGTCGTCACGCTGCGCCCGGGAGAGAAGGCGAGCGTCACCGTGAGTTGGCCGCGCGTCAGCAGCGATGCCGGGTGCAGCGGTGAGGGCACTCCGGTCGAGCCCGGTGCCTACGACGCGGTTGGACGCAACGACAAGGTCGAAAGCTCCGAGACTGCCTTCACTCTGCAGTGAGTCCTTTCACCGGCGGGACTTCCTCGCCGGTGATCGCGGCCAGGTAGTCGGGATCCACGCCAGCTGCCAACAGTTCCTGGTCCACACTGACGTGCACATGGTCGAAGTGGGTGTTGGTGCAGTCGCCATTGTTGTAGCCGTCCTGGCGCCAGTTCGCGATCGGCGTCCAGGAAACTTCCTCGTCGCGGTATCCGGGGCTGCGGACATGGTCCTGCCAGATCAGGTAGTCGAGGTTGAACCTTCTCGCGTTGTCGATGAGGTACCGCGTGAGCCGCGTGCCGACCCGCAGGTCCTCCTCGCTCGTGGTGCGTGAACCCGAGTCCGAGTTCTCGCAGCCCGCGGGCATCATGAAGTCGATGGCGTGCTGCCAGTCCGGCATGTGGCCGTTGTAGGTGCCATGCGTGATGATGTGCGGGAAGTTGATGTACGCACACCGGGACATCCGCTTGGCGTTGTCGCTCATGTCATCCCAGTTGAAGCCAGTTGCGCGGCGGAAGTAGGACTTGAACGACTGCGGCACCACGGGGCATCGGGTCATCGTGACGTCCGGAGGGGTGCACTTGATGCGATGGCCGTACGTCGGGCGGTCGTCGCTGGAAGGCAGTTCCCTGGCGCTGAACCGCTCCAGCCACTGGCCGGCCTTGATCGGCGCGTTCACCTTGGCGGTGGCGGCGTCCTCCGAGGCGGGATCGAACTGGCGCGCGAACACGCGGGCGGCCTTGTCCGCAGCTGTGAGGGCCTTGAACTTCTTGGCGCGCGACTCGCGCCAGGTCGCGGTCATCTCGTCCATCAGGTGAGTCACCTGGTGCTTCATGCTCCAGCGGTTGTTGCCCTTGGCCTCTAGTGCGGCGGTGTAGGACTTCCAACGATCGCGGGGCCACTGCGCCAGGCCGATACGCTGCCCGGACGTCGCAAAAGCGATAGGGCTGACCCCGGAGACGTGGTCGAGGTACCCCAGGACGCCGGCACTCGCTGCCGGCGAGAACCCGGCGTTGCGCAGTCGCTTCCACACGTACAGTGCCCGACTCTTCGCCCCAGGCGTGGTCGTCGTCGCCGCACACACCGAGGGCGTTTTCGGCTTCTTTCCGGCGCCCGCCGGGACCCCAGCCGCCATCGATACGGTCACAGCGAACGCTGCGGTAGCGGTGATCAAGACTCGTACGAACCCGGTTCTGCGCATGCGGCGGAACCTAGCGAGGTCACGCGACGTCGGCAGCCGAGTTGTCGAAAACGTCCGGGCTGTGCAGGTTTACCGCTTGATTTCGTCCCAAAACCCCCCAAATGTGTCCGATATGCGGCTATTCGTCCCGAGTGCGGCCATGGCGTGTTCCAGGCGCCGCAACGGGATCGTGGCTATCGGCGTGCCGGTCGCGTCAGTCGAATCGGGCACGAGTGCGGTGGTGTACCCCAAGCGGGCCGCCTCGTTGAGCCGCTGCGCCATCGAGTGACACGGTCTCAGGTCACCGGACAGGGCGACCTCTCCCAACGCGACGAGGTCCGTGGGCACGACGGTGCCCGTAGCCGCAGAGAAAATGGCGAGGCACGTCGCCAGGTCAGCGGTGGGATCGGTGATCCGCAGGCCCGCGACGGTGGCGACGTAGAGATCGGACCGGCCGAATCCCACCTCGCCCTCTCTCTGGGTCAGGGCCGCCAGCATGCTCACCCGCGACGAATCCAGCCCAGCGACGATGCGTCGACCGCTGTCCTGATCGGGGGCCCGGGGGGAGAGCAGCGACTGAATCTCCGCGGAGATCGGTCGGCGGCCCTCGAGAGTGACCGTGGCGCAAGTTCCCGCGACCGGGACCTCACGCACCGAGCGGAACAATTGGGAGGGGTCGGCGAGCTCTGACAGGCCTCCATCCGTCTGCTCGTAACAGACAACCTCGTCGGCTGGTCCGTAGCGGTTCTTGACGGCGCGCAGGAGGCGTACCTGAGTGTGTGGTTCGCCTTCGAATGTCAGAACCGTGTCGACCAGATGCTCCAGGGCCCGGGGACCGGCGATGGAGTTCTCGCGCGTGCTCTGCCCCACGAGCAACGTCGGCACCCCCCGTGCTTTCGCCTGACGGGTGAGGACCGCCGCGACCTCGCTCACCTGAGAGATACCTCCGGCCCGCCCATCGATCTCAGGAGACGCGAGGGTCTGGACCGAGTCGACGACGATCAGTTGAGGATTGTGATGCTCGATGTGACCTAAGACTGCGCCGAGGTCGGTCTCATCGGCGACAAGGAGGCGCTCATTGCCCGCCCCGATCCGTTCGGCACGCACGCCGATCTGCTCGGCGGATTCCTCGCCGGAGATGTACAGCACAATCGCGTCAGCGAATCGCTCGGCGAAACGATGAGCGACGTCGAGCAGGAGCGTGGACTTGCCGACCCCCGGTTCGCCCGCGACCAGGACGACTTGCCCCGCGACCAGTCCGCCCCCGAGTACGCGGTCGAACTCACCAGCACCGCTGTGGATTCGCGGTGTTCGCTGTGCGGTGACGGTGGTAATCGGTTGCGCCGGGCGAGTGGGTGCACCCCCGCTGCCCCGCTTGGTCTTGGTCCCGGTCAGAGGCAGGCGTTCCGACTGATGTTCGACCATGGTGCCGAACTCCTGACACCGTGGGCAGCGCCCCACCCACCGCACGCTGGAGGAATGACACTTCGAACACACGAAGGTGCTGGTGGGGGACTTGGCCACGGTGGCCCTCCGATCAGGCGGTTGTCCCGACCCTAGGTGCCGGGTCCGACATTTCGGGTGAGGCGGGGTGTGGCGCCAGCGCCGAGTTGGGCAGTGACCGACCGACCGGCGTGAGACTCAGGGCGCTGCGAGCGGCTTCGTGCGCCTCGCAGTGGATCACCAGTTCGTCGTACGCGGCCTCGCCGATCATGGCCACGAGTTCAGCCCGGCTGGACCGGTAGACCGGTTGGGTCCCGACATGGGCCTCGGTGTCGGACGAGCAGTACCAGTCGAAATCATGTCCTCCGGCACCCCACATGGCCCGGACGTATTCGGTGATCGTGATGACGAGGGTGCGCGTATCGTCGTTGTGCTCCACCCACGTGTAGTCCCTTCTGATGGGCAGTTGCCAGCACACGTCGGGTTTGGTGTCGATGGGGGATTCGCGCTCGTGCTGTGCCAACAGATGCAGCGCGCACCCCGCGCCGGCGGGAAACGATGGTGAGTTCTGGAAGATGCAGGCGCCTTTGCTCACGCGGGTCTTGCGGTCCCCGTCCCCGTCGGTCTCGACCCAGTCCGACGTGCGGAGTTTGCCGCTGGGCTTCTGTTCCCACTCGGCCCCGGTCAGGCGCTTGACCCAGCGTCGGACGCGTTTCTCATCGTCCTTGTCCGCGAAATGGGCGCCATGCGAGCAGCATCCCGCCTGCGGTACGGACGCATCGATGCCCCGGCATCCCCGACCGTAGATGCAGGTCCACCGGGACGTGAGCCAGGTGAGATCGGCGCGAATGACCTGGTCGGCGACGGCGGGGTCAGGAAACTCGATCCACGCGCGGGGGAACGTGTCGGCAACCTCGGGCACGGCGTCACTCTACGCGGGCGGGTACCGTTTCCCCATGCGTCTGGGTGTGATCGACATCGGTTCGAACACCGTGCACCTGCTCGTCGTCGATGCGCACTACGGCGCGGCGCCCATCGCGGCGCATTCCCACAAGATGGAACTGCGGCTGTCCGAGCACCTCACTGAGTCAGGAGCCATCGATTCAGCAGCGACACAGTCTCTGATCGACTTCACGCTACGGGCCCAGGTGATCGGGGAGGATCTCGGTGTCACCGACATGGAGGCCTTCGCGACATCCGCGATCCGGGAGGCGAGCAACGGCGAGGATGTCCTGCGTCAGGTCCGCAAGGCCACCGGAATCGCGACGACGACCGTGACCGGCGACGACGAGGCGCGGCTGACCTTCCTGGCCGTGCGACGCTGGTTCGGCTGGTCCGCCGGACGGCTGCTGGTGCTCGACATCGGTGGCGGCAGCCTCGAGATCGCGATCGGGGGGGACGAAGAGCCGGACCTCGCCTTCTCCATGCCCTTGGGGGCCGGCCATCTCACGCGCACGATGCTCTCCGGGGACCCGCCTGACGAGGACTCCGTGCGGGAGTTGCGCCGCCACATCCGAGCCGAGATCGCAGGCTCCGTGGGCCGCATCCAGCGCCTGGGTCTTGCGGAGCGAGCCGTCGCCACTTCCAAGACCTTCAAACAGTTGGCACGCATCGCCGGAGCGGCGCCCTCCAGCGAGGGCCCGTTCGTGCGCCGCACCTTGAGCCTGACCGACCTGAGCGCTTGGCTGCCCAAGTTGGCTGCCATGACCACCAAGGAACGCGGCGGCCTGCCCGGGGTCAGCGTTGGGCGTGCACCTCAGTTGGTCGCGGGTGCGCTGGTCGCCGAAGCCGCCATGGAGTTGCTCGATGTCGATGAGGTCGACATCTGCCCCTGGGCGTTGCGCGAGGGCGTGATCCTAAGACGCCTGGACGGACTGAATCAGTGAACGCATCATCGGTGGCCACTGTCGAACAGGTCGTCCCGGCCGCCGGCGAGGGGTTGACCGACGAGCAGGTGGCGGCTCGCGTCGCCGCCGGCCTCGCCAACGATGCCCCCGACGCTCGCAGTCGCAGCCTGTCCGACATCATCCGGGCGAACACCTTCACCTGGTTCAACGGCCTGTTGGGCACGTTGTGGGTGGTCATGATGCTCGTCGCGCCGCCCAAACAGGCGCTGTTCGGTCTCGTCATCGTCTTCAACACGGGCATCGGGATCATCCAGGAGTACCGAGCCTCGCGGGAACTCGCCAAACTCAGCCTCATCGGCGAGGTCAAGCCGACCGTGGTGCGAGCCGGGCGAGAGATTCCCGTCAGCGTCAAGGAGATCGTCCGCGACGATCTGATCCTGCTGTCCGCCGGTGATCAAGTGGTCGTCGACGGAACCATCACCGAGTCCCGCGGACTGGAACTGGACGAGAGTCTGCTCACGGGCGAGGCCGACGCGGTCGACAAGGTCGCCGGGCGATCCCGCGATGAGCGGCTCGTTCGTGGCCGCGGGGTCCGGTGTCATGGTCGCCACCAAGGTCGGGTCCGAGTCGTTCGCCGCGGGCATCACCGCCGCCGCCAAGGAGTACACGCTTGCCAGTTCGGAGCTGCGCGACTCGGTGAACAAGTTCATCCGCACGGTGTCGTTCTTGATCGTGCCGATCGGGATCCTCCTCGTCATCAGCCAACTGCGGGCAGACCAGCCGCTGGATCTGGCGATCCAGGGCAGCATCGCCGGGATGATCACGATGATCCCCGAGGGGCTGGTGCTGCTCACGAGCATCGCCATGGCCGTCGCGGTGGTCCGGCTGGCCCGCCGCAAGGCCCTCGTCCAGGAGATGCCCGCGGTGGAAGCGCTCGCGCGCACCGATGTCGTATGTGTCGACAAGACCGGCACCCTGACCGACCCTGGCATGGCGTTGCGGCTCGTCACCCCCCTCGCGGGGGCCGATGAACAGCAGGTGCGTCGCATCCTCGGGGCACTGGGCAGCGCGGACCCGCGTCCGAACCCCACCATGGACGCGATCCGGCGGGACTGCCCGGATCCGGGTTGGACCCTGGCGGACTCCGTGCCCTTTTCCTCCGCGCGCAAGTGGTCGTCCGCGGACTACGCGCAGGGGTCATTCGTCATCGGCGCTCCCGAGATGCTGTTCTCCGACCTCACCGCTCGGCCCTGGTGGGCTGCCGCGGAGCACTACGCCGACGATGGCGCTCGGGTGCTGGTCCTCGCGCAAGCCGGGCAGCCGCCCCGGGCCGACCAGCCGTTGCCGACGCTGCAGGAACTGGCGGTAGTCGTCATCGATCAGAAACTGCGCTCCGACGCCGCGGAGACTGTTGCGTTCTTCGAGGAACAGGGCGTGGCGGTGAAGGTCATCTCCGGCGACAACGCGGCCACCGTCGGCGCCATCGCGGGGCGTGCCGGAGTGCCAGGCGCGGACGACCCCTTCGATGCGAGGAACCTCCCGACCACCATCGACGGCATGGGGACACAGCTGGAAAGCCACAGCGTCTTCGGCCGCGTCACCCCTGATCAGAAGAAGTACATGGTGGACGCGCTCCAGCAGCGTGGTCACACCGTCACCATGACCGGTGATGGGGTCAATGATGTCCTCGCTCTGAAGCGTGCCGACCTCGGCATCGCCATGGGTTCGGGAGCACCCGCCACCCGAGCCGTCGCCCAGATCGTGCTGATGGACAACAAGTGGTCGACCCTTCCCCAGGTAGTGTTCGAGGGGCGCCGGGTTCTGGGGAACATCGAGCGGGTGTCGGACGTGTTCCTCACCAAGTCCATCTACGCAATGGTCATCAGTCTCGCCACCGGGGTGTTCGGAGTGGCCTTCCCCTTCCAGCCAATCCAGTTGACCCTCGTGTCGTCGCTGACTATCGGCATCCCCGGGTTCTTCCTCGCCCTCATGCCGAACACCGACCGCTTCCGTCCGGGGTTCTTCCGCCGGGTTCTGCTGTTCGCGGTTCCCGCCGGCGTCGTGTGTGCGGCCAGCGCTTTCACCAGTTACATCGTCGTCAGCGGCATGGACAACGCGGAGGTCCAGTCGCAGACGTACGCGACTTTGACGCTGCTGATCGTGGCTTTGGGGGTCCTGCTGCAATCCGCCCGACCACTCAACCTGCTGCGGATCGCCGTTGTTGCAGCCATGGCGGTGGCAGTCCTCGGAGTCGTTCTCATCGGTCCGCTGGCCCGGTTCTTCTCGATGACCGTGACCGTGGGGCCGCAACTGATCGCTGCCCTCGCGATCGGGGCCGTGGGAGTCGCCGTCATCCTGGCCATCACCCCCGTGATCGATAAGTTGCGCCGCCAGTGAGTCCCGCTCGTCGGCCCCGCGCCAAGACAGCGTTGCGTTCCACCCGTTCCCCGGTGGTGCGGGTCCCCGACGCCAAGGTGGCGCTGTCCACCGCCTCGGTGTACCCGGAGTCGACCGCTGCCGCTTTCGAGATCGCCGGGAGACTCGGCTACGACGGGGTCGAAGTCATGGTCATGAACGATCAGGTGAGCCAGGACCCCGACGCGCTCAAGCGACTGTCCGACCACTATGCGATGCCGATCCTCGCGGTCCACGCACCCTGCCTGCTGGTGACCCAGCGGGTGTGGGGCACGGATCCGTGGGGCAAGCTCGTCAGGGCTCGCGCAGCAGCGGAGAAGCTCGGTGCGGCGACTGTCGTCGTCCATCCCCCGTTCCGCTGGCAGCGGGAGTACTCGCGGGACTTCGTCGTCGGGCTGAAGCGTATGGGCGAGGAAACTGACATCCGATTCGCGGTGGAGAACATGTACCCGTGGCGAGCCCGTTCGCGTGAAGTCGCCGCGTACGCGCCGGGATGGGACGTGCGGCATTCCGACTACCCACACACCACCTTGGACCTTTCCCACACCGCTGTGAGCCAATCCGACCCCATGCGAGTGGCCGAGGATCTCGGCGATCGCTTGGCGCATATCCACTTGGCCGACGGATCGGGTTCGGCCCGCGACGAACATCTGATCCCGGGGCGTGGTTCTCAACCCGCCGGCGATCTGCTCGAACTCCTCGCCCGCCGCCAATTCGATGGAACTGTGGTCGTCGAGGTGTCGACGCGCAAGGTCTCCTCCCGGGCTGAACGTGAGGCGGACCTCGCCGAAGCGCTCGCTTTCGCCCGCCTGCACCTCGCTGTCTCATCCACAGAACGTCGAAGAGGACCAGAACCCCGAAAGGGACCAGAACCCCGAAAGGGACCAGAACCCCGAAAGGGACCGGAACCCCGAAGGGGGCGCGAGAACCGAGACGGTTCCCTAGAGTGAGGGGGTGGCCAGGGACGAAGTAGCCGACGCCGTCTTGGACTCCGCGCGCGTGGCGTTCAACACCCGCGGATATGCCCGCACCACGATGCGCGGCGTCGCGGCAGCCGCCGGAGTGGCCCCGTCGGTGATGCGCAAGTACTACGCGAACAAGGAACAGATGTTCGCCGCCGCGATGAAACTGCCCTTCGATCCCTCGAGTGCCGTCCCGCAACTGTTGGCTCCGGGGCTGGACGGCATGGGCGAGCGCCTCGTACGAGGCACCTTCGACGTACTCAAGGACGACGAGACCCGGCAAGAGATCGTCGAACTGTTCCAAGCGGGCGCCTCAGCGGGCAAGGCGGCTCAATCTCTGCGGGAGTTTCTCGAGGAGTCCGTGATCGACCGGATCGCCGGCGCGGTGGGCATCCCCGATGCCCGCATGCGCGCAGCGCTGATCTCCAGTCACCTGATGGGACTTGCGGTCATCCGCTATGTCGTTCGGCTCGAACCGCTGGCGTCGGCCTCCGAAGACGAAGTCGTACGGATCTACGCTCCGATGATCCAAGACCTGCTCGACCCCACCAAACCCGTCAAGGGGCTCAGCCGCGGCGCATGAGAAGCGGACCTCAGCCCTGACCCCTGGACCGTTCACGCGCCAATGATGCGGCCAGGCATTAGCCTTCGGAGTGGAACCCGATATGGGAGGGCCAATGCTGCGTCAGGCGCTGCTGACTGTGTCGCGCAACGACAAGATCAAGGAGATGTCCGTCGCGCTCCCGGTGACGAGAGACGTCGTGCATCGTTTCGTCGCCGGTGAAGGCGCTCCGGACGCAGTGGCGGCGACGGCCGAACTCGCCGCAACCGGAAGGCTGGCGACCATCGACCGACTCGGGGAAGACGTGCTCGAGTTGGCCGATGCCGAGCAGACCCGAGACGACTATCTCGACCTGCTCGACGGCCTGAACGCCAACGGCCTGACCTCGGACGCCGAGGTGTCCGTGAAGTTGAGCGCAGTCGGGCAGGCGCTGCCGGGGGACGGCGAGAAGATCGCGTTGGAGTTCGCCCACCAGATCGCCGCAAAGGCGCACGGATACGGAACCACCGTCACGCTGGACATGGAGGATCACACGACCACGGACTCCACCCTGGGCATCCTGCGCGAACTGCGCCGCGACTTCCCGGCGACGGGCGCGGTGATCCAGGCGTATCTGTACCGCAGCGAGGCGGACTGCCGCGACTTGTCCGGCGCGGGCTCGCGGGTGCGCCTGTGCAAGGGCGCGTACAAGGAACCTGAGGAAGTTGCCTACCAGTCCAAGCACGAAGTCGACCTGGCGTTCGTGCGCTGCATGAAGATCCTCATGGCGGGCGACGGCTATCCCATGATCGCCTCCCACGACCCGCGGCTAGTCGATATCGCCCAATCACTCGCGATTCACAATGACCGCCCCAAGGGTTCGTACGAGCATCAGATGTTGTACGGAGTGCGCCCCGAGGAGCAGCAGCGGTTGGCGGACTCGGGCGAGAAGATGCGTGTCTACATTCCCTACGGCCAGGACTGGTACGGGTACATGGTCCGCCGCATGGCCGAGAAGCCCGCCAACATGGGTCTTTTCCTCAAGTCGCTCTCGTCGAAGAAGTAGTCGTGGCTGATATCGCGATCGTCGGGGCCGGGGTGATGGGGGAGACCCTTCTCTCAGGCCTTCTGCGGGCCGGTCGACAACCGGACGACATCGTCATCGCGGAACGGCGAGATGACCGCGCCATCGAGTTGACGGACCGCTACGGCGTCAGCGTGATGACCAACGGCGAGGCCGCCGCTGCAGCAGACACTGTGATCCTGGTCGTGAAGCCGCAAGACATGGCTGCGGTTCTCGCCGAGATCACCGATCGGATCCGCAGTCATGCGCTGGTGATCTCGTTGGCCGCGGGCATCACCACGCGGTATCTCGAGGAGCGATTGCCCGCGGGAACCGCAGTGGTTCGAGTGATGCCGAACACCCCCGCCCTGGTCGATGAGGGAATGGCTGCGATCTCCGCCGGATCCTCGTGCGACGAGCAGCACCTCGACGAGGCCGAGTCCTTGTTGAAGTCCGTGGGACGGGTCATCCGGGTGCCCGAGAAGCAGCAGGACGCAGTGACGGCGATCTCCGGCAGCGGGCCCGCATACATCTTCTTCGTCGTGGAGTCCATGATCGAGGCCGGCGTCCATCTGGGGTTGCCGCGCACCACGGCGACACAACTGGCGGTGCAGACCGCGTTCGGCAGCGCCAAATTGCTGCGCGAGACCGGGCAACATCCGACTGTCCTGCGTGAGCAGGTCACCAGTCCCGGCGGCACGACGGCCGCAGCCTTGCGCGAGTTGGAATCCCACAGTGTCCGCGCGGCCTTCCTCTCGGCGCTGCAGGCCGCCCGGGACCGTTCCGAACAACTCGGATCCTGAGCCATGAGTGAGCAGGTCGTGATCTCCTGGTCTCAGGCACTGCGGGCCTATGACTTCGGTCCCGGTCATCCGCTCAGCCCGATCCGAGTCGAACTCGCCTGGAAGCTGATCGAGGAGTTCGGGCTGCTGGATGCGGATCACGTGCACATCAACAACGACATTCCGATCGCCCCCGACGACCTGCTGCTGCGTGTGCACACTCCGGACCTGATCAATGCGGTGCGCCGGGGGGGACAGGAACCCGACTTCAGTGATCTGAGATTCGGACTCGGGACCGCGGACACGCCTGTGTTCCCCGACATGCACACTGCCGCGGCCCGCGTGTGCGGCGCGACCCTGGCTGCAGCGCAGGCCGTGCACTCCGGTGCCGCAGAACATGCCGTGAACATCGCCGGAGGACTGCACCATGCGATGCCCGACCGATCATCCGGGTTCTGTGTCTACAACGATCTCGCAGTGGCCATTCAATGGTTGCTCGACAACGGCGTCGAACGAGTCGCCTACATCGATGTCGACGTCCACCATGGCGACGGCGTCCAGGCAGCGTTCTGGGATGACCCGCGCGTGCTGACGCTGTCGATCCACGAGAGCCCGGCGACGCTGTTCCCGGGCACCGGCTGGCCGACCGAGATCGGCGGGCCCAAAGCGCTCGGGACCAAGGTCAACCTCGCACTACCCGCTGGGACCGGGGACCAAGGATGGCTGCGGGCCTTCCACGCGGTGACACCCCACGTACTCGGAGCCTTTCGGCCGCAGATCATCGTTTCCCAGCACGGCTGCGACTCCCACTTCGAGGACCCGCTGGCCAGCCTGGCCGTTTCGATCGACGGGCAGCGAATGGCGGCGGAAGCCGTGCACCGGTGGGCGCATCGGTTCGCCGGCGGTCGATGGGTCGCTACCGGCGGCGGTGGCTATGAATGGGTCGACGTGGTCCCCCGCTCGTGGACGAACGTCGTCGCCATCGCCACCGACCAGGAGATCGATCCCGGCGCCAACCTGCCGGAACCGTGGCTCGATTATGTCCGCAACCTCATGGGCCGGGTCGGGCCGGCGCACATGACCGACGGTTACGAGCCCTGGCCCAAGAACTGGGACCTCGGATACGACCCCGCCGATCCCATCGACGCGGCAGTTGTGGCCACCCGCAACGCGGTGTTCCCTTACCTGGGCCTGGCCACCGACAGCTTCTCGGGCTTCTAGCCTGGTGGTCGGTCACCGGTTCCCGGCGGGCTACCCTGGGGGTCGATCATCGAGTTGTGAGGTTGGGCATGGGCTCTGTCGTCAAGAAGCGCCGCAAGCGGATGGCCAAGAAGAAGCACCGCAAGCTGCTCAAGCGCACCCGCGTCCAGCGTCGTAACAAGAAGTAGCGCCATGGGTCAGGTTGTCCTCGTCACGGGTGTGTCCCGGTACCTGGGTGGCCGCATGGCGCGCCTGCTGACCGAAGATCCCAGGATCGACCGGGTCATCGGCGTGGACGTCATTCCGCCTCGCGCGGACATCGGACGTGCCGAGTTCGTCCGGGCCGACATCCGCAACCCGATCATCGCCAAGGTCATCAACGCCGCGAGTGTGGACACCGTCGTGCACATGGGTGTCATCGCCACCCCGGTCCAGGCCGGGGGTCGGATGTCGATGAAGGAGATCAACGTCATCGGCACGATGCAACTGCTGGCGGCGTGTCAGAAGTCCCCCAGTGTGCGCCGACTCGTCGTCAAGTCGACCACGAGTGTCTATGGTGCGGGCCCTCGGGACCCGGCGATGTTCGCCGAGGAGATCGAGCCGCGGCACTCGCCGTCATCGGGGTGGGCCAAGGACTCCGTCGAGGTCGAGGCGTACGTGCGCGGCTTCGCCCGGCGCCGTCCCGATGTGACGGTCACGACCCTGCGGTTCGCCAACTTCATCGGTCCCAGCGTGCAGACACCGATGACGAGTTACTTCAGCCTTCCTGCAGTCCCGGTCGTCATGGGATACGACGCTCGGCTGCAGTTCGTCCACGAGGACGATGGGCTACGCGCCATCCACGAGGCAGCCGCAGAGGACAAGCCCGGGCTGTACAACGTGTCCGGCGACGGGATCCTGCTGCTCTCGCAGGCGATCCGACTTGCAGGTCGGGCGCCTTTCCCCCTGTTGCCACCACTCATCGGCATCGCCGGTCGAGCGATGATCAGCACTGGATTGGCCGACTTCAGCCCGGAACAGGTGCGGTTCTTGACCTACGGGCGAGGAGTCGACACGACGCGCATGCGGGAGGTGCTGGGTTTCGAGCCCGAGTACACGACTCAGGAGGCGTTCGAGTCGTTCGTCGCGGCCCGCGGTCTGAACCGCATCGTTCACCCCGACCGCGTGCGGTCGGCGGAACAGGCCCTGTCTTCTGTCATGACGTCGGGAATGTCTTCCATCGTGGCATCGGGAGTGTCCGTCCTTCGTGGCATCGGGAGTTCCGTCCGGTTGGACATCGGGAGGTAGTGGTGCCTGACGCGCGCGTCATCCACATCGACGGCTCGGAGCCTGAGACGTCGGACGATGAGTCTGCTTACGAGCCGCTCCCGGGGGCCCCGGTGGATCAGCCTTCTTGGGAGCAGCGCGTAGCAGGGGTGCTGCAGTTCATGCGCCGACGGGTGACCGGTGAGTACGACGTCGATGAGTTCGGCTTCGATCCCGAACTGCAAGAGCGCGTGCTGCTGGCGCCCTTCCGTCCGCTCTACGACAAATGGTTCCGGGTCGAGACTCGCGGCCTCGAGAACGTGCCGGATGCCGGCGGTGCTCTGGTGGTGGCCAACCACTCCGGCACCATCGCACTGGACGCGGTCATGACCCAACTCGCCTTACTCGACCACCACCCCGCGCACCGTCACCTGCGCATGCTCGGCGCCGACCTGGTGTTCCAGACACCGTTCGTCGGGGAGTTCGCCCGCAAGTCCGGGTCCACCCTGGCCTGCGCCCCCGATGCGGAGCGGCTGATGAATCGCGGCGAACTCGTCGGAGTGTGGCCGGAGGGCTACAAGGGAGTCGGCAAACCGTTCAGTGAGCGGTACAAACTGCAGCGCTTCGGTCGGGGTGGATTCGTCGCCGCTGCCCTCAAGACCGGAGTTCCGATCATCCCGACCGCCATCGTGGGCGCCGAGGAGATCTACCCGATGCTGGGAGACGCGCGCACCGTTGCCCGCATCATGGGGCTTCCCTATTTCCCGCTCACCGCGACGTTCCCCTGGCTCGGGCCCTTGGGCCTGGTCCCGTTGCCGAGCAAGTGGATCATCATGTTCGGAGACCCCATCGACACCACGTCGTTCCCCGAGGGGTCCGAAGAGGACCCCATGCTCGTGTTCAACCTCACCGATCAGGTCCGCGAGACCATCCAGCAGCAGCTCTATCGCCTGTTGGTGCAACGCCGTTCGGTCTTCTTCTGAGGCGTTCTGCTCGGGGTCGCTTTCCCTGGGCGGGAGAGTCCGCGTCAGGTAGCGTTGCCGGTATGAGTTACGTGCTGCGAGGTCTCGTCGGGCTCGCGATCGCCGTGACGGGCGCTGTGGTCCCGGTGAGTGCCCAGGCGGCGGAGGGCTCCATCACGGTCTCCGTCGAACCAGGGCGGCTGACCGCGGCTGAACAGGTCCGCGTCAAAGGGACAGTGACACCCGCGCCGGGTGGCCCCGTGCAGGTGCAGGTCCGCACACCGTCAGGGTGGACGGCAGCCACCAGTATGGCCACCGATGCCGACGGTTCATTCGCAGGTGACGTCACCCCAGTGTCCTCGGACTCCCGCGGCGCGTCCGCGCTGAGAGTGGTGGAGCCGGACACGGGAATGACCAGCGACTCCGTCTCGCTGGTCATCAGCGCGGCGTTGGACGTCCCCGCACTGGACGTCGATTACCTCGGCCGGGAGCGAGTCACCATCGGTGTGTACCCGCGGGCTTACACCGGTGAGATCACAGTGCGGGACCGGGCTGGACGGACCTTGGGTTCTGCCCCGGCAGCCAACGGCCGGGCCCGACTCGACCTCACCGCTCAGGACTTGGGACGCCAGAAGGTGTCAGTCCAATCCGCAGCCGATGGGGACCTTGTTCCCGGCAGTCAGAAGGCTGTCCTGCGCAGCAACTGGGTCCGCCTGCAGCGAGGCAGCACTGGTCCCGTCGTCGCCGGGCTCCTGCGGAAACTGCGGTCGTTGAACTTCCACACCCCGCCGGTGGGTGAGCGCTTCGATGCGCCGGTCGGCGATGTTGTCATGGCCTTCAAGAAAGCGGAGGAACTGCCCCGCAACGAACGCATGGACCGTCGGGCCTGGCGCACACTCGCCGACATGGCACCGATGAAGCCACGATTCCGTGGCGGTAAAGGAGTTCACATCGAGGTCGACAAGACCCGTCAGATCCTGATGCTGGTCAAGAACGGTCAGGTCAAGGGCACTCTGCACGTCTCGACAGGGGCCACCGGCAACACCCCCGAAGGTCGATTCCGGATCTACGAGAAGGGCGTCGGTGCCCTCTACCGATTCATGGGCTTCCAGGGCAACTTCGGAATCCACGGGTACATCCCGGTCCCGCCGTATCCTGCCTCTCACGGCTGTGTCCGCGAACCCATGTGGGCGGCCGATTGGACATACCAACGCAGCCCCGTCGGCACGCGCGTGATCATCTACACCTGATCAAGCCCTGCGACGTGCCACGACCACCCCGGCGGTGACCCCGGTTGCCGCCGCGGCCACTGCGGTCGCGATCACGGGGATCCCCACCCGGGTGACCAGACGCTTCCGGCGGAAGTTGAAGACGGGCCAGCCGTTGTCCCGGGCTTGTTCCCGCAACTCCGCGTCGGGATTGACCGCGACGGGATGTCCCACCGAGCTCAGGAGCGGTAGGTCGTTGCTGGAATCCGAGTACGCGTAGCAGCGGGCGAGGTCCAAGTCGTCACGTTGTGCCAGGGCGCGCACGGCCTCCGCCTTGGCGACCCCATGCAGCGGATGGCCCACCAGTGCGCCGGTGTAGCGACCACCGACGATTTCCGACACGGTTCCCAAAGCACCGGTGAATCCGAGCCGAGCGGCGATGACGTTGGCCAGTTCGACAGGCGTGGCCGACACGAGCCACACGGGCTCCCCAGCGTCGAGGTGGCGTTGGGCGAGATCCAGTGTCCCGGGCCACATCTTGTCTTTCATCAGTTCGTCGAAGACGGCCTCGGCGAGATCGTTGACCTCGGCCACGGGCTTGCCCTTCACGAACGCCAGGCCACTTTCCACTGCCTGGGCCATGTCGTCGAGGTCCTCCCCGCCGAGCAGTGCGAACCGCAGCTGCGCTGCGGCGAATCCCGCGATGTCCCGGCCGGTCAACAGCCCGCGCGCTGCTGCCCCGCGGGCCAGATGGAACATGCTGGACCCGCGGATGACGGTGTTGTCGATGTCGAAGAAGGCGGCCACCGCGGGATCCACACCCACCGCCGGTTCGGGGCGGCTCGGCGCGGCATCCGCTGCCGCCTGGCCCGCGCGGCGATACGACTTGAGCAGTCTCCGCGGCCGGCGTTGCACAGTTGCAGGCTACCGTCGTCGCCCGTGTGCCACACTCGCACCGTGGTCACCAACTTGGCCGACCTGGTCGGCGAATCGGCGAGCCGTTTCCCCGCTCACGTTGCCGTGCTCGACGGCGAGGACTCCATCACCTACGCGGGTCTGGACGATCAGATCTCGGCCATGGCCACCGGTCTGCGCACGCACGGCGTGCAGTCCGGTGATCGGGTGGCCTTGCTACTCGGCAACCGGATCCCCTTCGTCGTCGGGCTCTACGGGATCCTGCGTGCCGGCGCGATCGCTGTGCCCTTGAACACCTCCTCCACCGCAACCGAGATCGAGTTCGCGTTGGGCCTGTCGGGCGCCAAGGCTGTCATCTGCGACTCGACGACATCCGAGGCGGCCAGAGCTGCGCAGATCGGGTCATGTGTGCGCATCATGGCGGGGGCCACACAGTGGGCCGCGCTGACCCGGACAACGGATCCCAGCGTCTTGCCCACCGAGACGGATCCGGAGTCAGTCGCTGTCCTCCTGTTCACGTCAGGCAGTACCGGCAAACCCAAAGCGGCAATGCTGACGCATCGATCCCTGCTCGCCAACGTCGAGGCTCTGCTGTCGCTGTCCGACCCGGCCGCCGTGACTGCGCAGGATCGGGTGCTGGCGGTCCTTCCGCTGTTCCACGTGTACTCCCTGAACGCGGTGCTGTCGTTGGGGCTGGCCGCCGGCGCCACAGTTGTCCTCAGCGATCGCTTCTCGGCCGCCGGTACGGTCGAGCTGATCCAGAAGGAGTCGGTCACAGTCGTGGCCGGGGCCCCTCCCATGTATGTCGCATGGAGCATCGAGCCACACCTCAGCCGAGCACTTGCCGACGTCCGCCTCCTGACCAGTGGTGCGGCTCCACTGCATCCGGCGCTGTTCGACCAGATCCGCACTCGTACCGGAAAGTCCGTGTGGGAGGGATACGGCCTGACCGAGTGTTCTCCGGTGGTTACCACGTCTCTGGCGTCTGGGGTCGCCAAGGCCGGCTCCGTGGGCGCACCTCTGCCCAACCTCGAGGTCCGGGTCGTCCCTGGCGATGATCCGCCCCAGGACGACGCATGGGTGGACGAGGACGAGACCGGCGAGATCTGGGTACGCGGCCCCTCGGTGTTCTCCGGCTACTGGCCCGCTGGCGAAGGTGGCCCGGACGACAACGGTTGGTTCGCCACCGGTGACATGGGCTACTTCGACGGCGACGGAGACCTCCATCTGGTCGACCGGCGCTCCGATCTGATCCTGGTCAGTGGGTTCAACGTCTACCCGCGTGAGGTCGAGGACGTCCTCAACCAGCATGAGGGCATCCGCGAGTCAGCGGTCACGGGTGTGGCCCACCCCTATTCAGGCGAAGCGGTGAAGGCATTCGTCGTACTCGAGCCAGGTCACACCCTGGCACCGGAAGACATCGTGACGTGGTGCGAGGTGCGACTGGCCCGCTACAAGTGCCCCACCATTGTGGAGGTCGTGGACACGTTGCCCCATGCGGTCACCGGCAAGTTGGCGCGGGCGAGACTGCGAGAAGCGTGACCGCGCGCGTCGTTCTTTTCGGCAAGCCCGGTTGCCACCTGTGCGACGTGGCCCGGCAGGTGGTGGAGATCGTGTGCGCCGAGTCCGACACGGACTTCGTCGAGACCAACATCTGGGACAACCCCTCGGATGCCGATGCCTACGCGGATCGAATCCCGGTCGTCGTTGTGGACGGGATCGAGATCGCACACTTCCGGGTAGACCCGGCCCGGTTGCGGGCGGCGATCGCCGATGGCTGAGATCACATTGGCCGACATCCGTGCGGCCGACGACCTTGTGCGCCAGGTCGCTCGGCGAACGCCACTGCTTCCCGCGCACTGGATGGAACCGCTGGTGGGTGGTCCGATCCATCTCAAGGCAGAGAATCTGCAACGTTCGGGCTCCTTCAAGTTGCGCGGGGCTTATGTGCGGTTGGCCCGCCTGAGTGCCGCGGAGAGGGCCAAGGGAGTCGTCGCCGCCAGCGCGGGTAACCACGCCCAGGGAGTGGCTGTGGCGGCCAGCGACCTCGGGATCCAGAGCACGGTGTTCATGCCGCGCACTGCATCTTTACCCAAGGTGATGGCGACCCGCGCCTATGGAGCACGAGTCGAGCTCACCGGAGAGACCATCGAGGATGCGCTACAGGCGGCAGCGGAGTTCGTTGCCCGTACGGGCGCGGTGATGATTCATCCCTTCGATCATCAGGACATCATCGCGGGGCAGGGATCCGTAGGCCTCGAGATCGTGGAGCAACTGCCGGATGTGGCCACTGTGGTTGTCCCCGCGGGCGGTGGGGGCCTTCTCTCCGGTACTGCTGTCGCGGTGAAGGCCTTGCGTCCGCAGGCACGGGTCGTTGCGGTCCAGGCCGAACGGTGCGCGACGCTGGCCGAGTCCTTCGTGGCGCATCGGCCCGTTCCACTGGATCACATCCCGGTGACCATGGCGGACGGCATCGCCGTGGCGGTGCCGGGGACCCTCACCGTCGCGGTGGCGGCAGCGTTGGTCGATGAGGTCGTCACGGTCGATGAGGAGCAGATCGCCGACGCCCTGCTCCAGACACTGGAGCGGGCCAAACTCCTGTCGGAGCCCGCGGGTGTCGTCGGCGTCAGCGCTGTCCTGGCTGAACCGGAGCGGTACCCGCCGCCGGTCGTGGTGGTGCTGTCCGGAGGGAACATCGACCCCGTGCTCTTGAACCGGGTCGTTCACCATGGCCTGGCCACCGCGGGGCGCTACGTGGCGATCACGGCCCGGGTGCCGGACCGACCGGGATCCTTGGCCCGATTGCTGGGTGCAGTCGCTGAGACCGAGGTGAACGTGCTGGACATCAGCCACCTGCGGAGCGATCCGCGGCTGGCTGTCGGTGAGGTGGAGATCGTCATCCTGCTCGAGACCCGCGGGCCGGAGCATCGTGATGCTGCCCTGGCCCACCTTGCCGCAGCGGGCTACACCCTGGCCATCAATTGACCGGCAGGGGACCGCTGAACCATGTCACGTCGTACGTGTACGGCGCGGGCAGCACCTTCAGCGACACCATGTCGGAAGGCAGGGGGGGAGCGGGAGTGGGGGACGTGGGGGGACTGCTGCCATCGCCCAAGGAACTGGGGTCGTAGCAGTAGCCGGTGACGGTGATCGTCTCGGTGGCTCCGGCCGCCAGCATCTGTCCTGCCGGAGGTCGAGGGGTGTCCTCGGGGCCTCGGCAGGTCGAGTTCTCCTCGAGGTAGTAGAAACTCGCGCCCGGCTCCCACGCGATCGGTTCATCGCTGGTGTTGGCGAAGGTGATGGTGCTTTGCACACCGACGGTGAAGCCGCCGATGTCGGCGAGATCGGAAGGGATCGTCGCCGGTACGGGAGGTGCCGCGGAGACGACCATCCCGTTCGGATACTGCGATGGGGTACCGAAGGGAACAGCGGTCTGCGCGGTGGCCCCTCCGGCGGTCAGTCGCTCTCCACCGCCGTACATGCTGGTGTAGAAGCGGTCTATCGCCCAGCCCACGACTAGTACCCAGATGATCGCCGCCACGATGCCGACGATGCCGAGGATCAGACCTGTACGGGCCATGCCTCTCCCGGGGCGGACGTCGTCCTTCGTGCGCAGCATCGCGACAATTCCGAAGATGACGGCCAAGGGGCCCAGGAGCAGCAGTGTCGCGAATCCCAGGTAAGGGACGAGCCCGACGATGAGCGCGATGATGCCGAGCACCAATGCCGTGACGGCGAATCCGTCCCGGCGAGGCGAGGGCGCGGGTTGGTCCGTCATCGCGCGGCCGCCTTGCGGTAGCGCGCGACCCCCAGCGGCATGAACACGAGGAGAATGGCGAGACACCACAGAATCGTCATCAGGATCGGGTTCTGCATCGGGAACCACACCCCCGGATCGTATCCCGCCGGGAGATTCCCGAACAGGTCCCGCAGCGCCAATGCCGCACACGACACCGGGTTCCAGGCAGCGATCGGCTGCAGCCAGGACGGCATCGACTCCAGCGGAACGAAGACATTGGAGACGAAGGTCAGTGGGAACAGCCAGATGAGGCCGGCGGTTTGTGCGACTTCCGGGCTGGCCACGCTCATCCCGATGACGGTGCCGATCCACAAGAAGGCGTAAGCGAACAGGGCCAGCAGGGCGAAGCCCGCGATGATGCTGAGGGCCGACGAGTGAGTCCGCCAACCGACGATGAGCCCGGTGATGGCCATGGCGAACACCGTGATGGCGCCGAAGCCCAGATCTGCGATGGTGCGCCCCGCCAACACGGCGCCCCGCGCCATGGGCAGCGATCGGAACCGATCGATGATGCCGCCCTGCAGGTCGGTGGACATGGCGACGGTCGTCGTCGCGCAGGAGAATGCGATGGTCTGCACGAAGATGCCGCCCATCAGGAACTCGACGTAGGAACCACCGGGAACCTCGATCGCGCCCCCGAACACGAACCTGAACAGCAGCACGAACATGATGCTCTGGATGATCCCGAAGACCACTGAGTCGGGGACTCGCATCAATCGGGTCAGGTTGCGGCGCGTGATCGTGAGGGTGTCGCCGACCGCTGTCGTGATCATGCTTCGTCCTCGCTCTCGGTGCGCTGTCCCGTCAACGTCAGGAAGACATCGTCGAGAGTCGGGCGGTGCAGGCCGACATCGGACACCGCGATGTCCTGCTCGTCCAACTGCCGCAGCACCTCGAGCAGTGTCTGCGCGCCTCCTGTGACCGAGACCCCCACCGTACGTGTGTGCGGCTCGACGTGCGGCTCGTCGTTGCCCAACCTGGCGAGGGTGTTCCGCGCGGCATCCAGGCTCTCACTGGACGCCACGACCAACTCGAGGCGTTCGCCACCGACCTGGCTCTTCAACTCGTCACTGGTGCCGCGGGCGATCACCCGGCCGTGATCGACCACGGCGATAGTGTCGGCGAGCCGGTCCGCTTCCTCGAGGTACTGCGTGGTCAGCAGCAATGTCGTGCCATCTCGGACCAGCCCCTCGATGACCTCCCAGAGGCCGAGTCGACTGCGTGGGTCCAGCCCGGTGGTGGGTTCGTCGAGGAACAACACCGGCGGGTGGGCGACGAGTGCGCCCGCGAGGTCCAGCCGCCGCCGCATCCCGCCGGAGTAACCCTTGACGGGTCGATCCGCGGCGTCCGACAGGTCGAACCGGTCCAGCAATTCCGCCGCCCGTTCAGCCGACCTCTTCTTGCCCAGGTGGTAGAGGCGCCCGATCATCTGGAGGTTCTCCCGGCCGGTCAGGTACTCGTCGACCGCGGAGTACTGACCGGACAGGCCGATTCGGCGGCGGACCTCATCGGCGTCGGCGACGACATCGCAGCCGGCGACGGTGGCGGTGCCTTTGTCGGGGATCAGAAGGGTCGTCAGCACGCGGACCGTTGTGGTCTTGCCGGCGCCATTGGGGCCCAGCAGGCCCAGTACGGAACCCTGCGGGACCTCCAGGTCCACTCCGTCCAGGGCGCGGACTTCTCCGCTGCGGGAGGAGTAGACCTTGACCAGGTCGTGGGCTTCGATCGCAGCTGTCACCATGCTCCTTGCGGTCACGGGGTGTAGTCGGTCACCGATACGATCTCGATCTCCATCACGGTCCCGTTCGGCAACTTGTACGAGGCCCGATCCCCCACCTTGCGCCCATCGACAGCGGCGCCGAGCGGGGAGGTGGGCGAGTAGACCTCGATCGAGGCATGGGCGGCCTCCTCGCGGGAGGCCAGCAGGAAGGTCTCGTCCATGTCCAGTGACGGGAACCGGACCGTGACCACCTTGCCGTGAGCCGCTTCGTCGTGAGCGGAGTCGGGGGACCCCACCTTCGCTTTGTCCAGCATCGCCTTCAGCTGCTTGATGCGGGCCTCGTTGTGACCCTGCTCGTCCTTGGCCGCGTGGTAGCCGCTGTTCTCCTTGAGGTCGCCCTCCTCGCGGGCGAGTTCGATCCGCTTGACGATCTCGGCTCGTCGTGGGCCCTCCCGCTCGGCCAACTCGGCCTGGAGCGCGTCGAAGGCTTCCTGCGTCAACCACGTCACGTCACTCATCGCCCGCCCTTTCGCTGCGATGAGGCTACCGGAACGCCGCCGCTCGCCTGCGATGTCCGGGTCACGGGATCGCGACGCCCGGGGGGAAGTCCGGAGGTGGCACCCGCAGTGGTTCGCCGACGGGTTCACACCCCAACACTGCGACCGACGACGCTCGGAAGACCGTCGGCAGTTGCACGGTCGTGGTGCTGGGGACCGACCCGATGGTGAACTCGCGATAGCCGAGGTCGGTCGAGCGGGCATCCTGGGCCTTGACCGCGCAGGTCACGGCCCCGGGGGCGGAGCCGCGCACATCCAAGTCCACGGCCACTGAACGATCCGCCGCTCGCCACGACAACACCCGCCCTTCGACATCCGCTCCAGTGGCCAACGAGAGGGCGGCGAATGCCGCAGCCGCGAGATAGGCGGTCACAACGGCGCCAACCAGCAGTCGTCGCGGCCACGGATTGCGGTCGGTGCCGTACCGGGCGGCCAGCATCCGATCGCGCTCCAGAGTCGTCGCCACCCCTCACCTCCGATTGGTCCTGGACGCCGGGCCTGAGACAATGACGCGTCGGATCCCGCCACCAGTGTGCGGGATTCACCGTAAGGAGTGATCGCGGTGTCGGGTCTTGGCGCATTCCTGCCTCTGGAGGAGCCGGTTGATCCCGCCCGCTACGTGGACCCGTCGGTCGTCGGTCCCGGACTGATCGGCTTCGTCCTGTTCGTGGGGCTGGGTGTGGCGACCTTCTTCCTGTGGCGATCCATGAACAAGCAGCTGAAGCGAATCGACTTCGACGAGGGTCCGCAGAAACGGCCTCCGAACGCCCCGTTCACATGACCCCCGCAGCCCGTGTGCTGCTCAGCCCGGCCTGGCTGCTGCGCTCGGCGCTGGCTCTGATTGGGGTCGCGCTGTGCGTCCTATTGTCCTGGTGGCAGTACCAGCGCACCCAAGACCAGATCGCGGTCGCCGAGGCGGCCGTCGCCCAGTTGCAGCCCTTCGAAGCCGCTGTCCCTGCTGATGCCGCTGGGTTGGACGCAGGACTTCTGGGCCGTCATGTCTTGGTGACTGGTCAAGTCGTGCCCGGCGCCCGGTCGTACATTCGCTCCCGCCTGTCGTCCGATGATGAGGTGGGTTACCTGGTCGTCGATGGGGTCAGGCTGGCGGACGGCCGGGTGGTGGCGGTGTTACAGGGGTGGGTTCCGGACCCGGAATCCGCTCCGCAGTTGGCCGGACGCACGGTAACGGTCACGGGCCGGATCCAACCCTATGAGAACTTCTATCCCGGGGCTCCTGTCTCGGCCGAGGAGCCACTGGTCACCATCACGGCCGCGGGGCTGGACACTCAATGGCCCGCAGACACCCCCGGGGCCGGGTACGTGGCTGTCACGGGCACCCCCGCTGCCACTGGTTTCGGGCCGGTCACGCCGCTGGTGGGAACCGACCCCGACGTGCCCTTCCCAGTTCAGAACATCTTCTACACGGTGCAGTGGCTGATTTTCGCCGGGGTCATCGTCGTCATCTGGGGCCGTTTCCTGCGGGAGGACATCCGAGCGGCCCGCGCTGTCGAGTCCGAGGCGAGAGGTTAGCCTCGGACGGTGGTCACACAATCCGCTCCCCCTCGAACTGTCCCCAAGGGGCTGTCCGGCGCGCTGCTGCGCTTCCAGATCATGGCTTTCGTCACCGGCGTGGTGCTCGGGTTCATGACCGTGATCGGGCTGCCGTACAAATACATCACCGGTGAGGTCACCACCTGGTACAGCCTCGGCTGGATGGCCCACGGGTGGCTGTACATCGCATACGTGGCGGTATCGCTCGACCTGGTGTTCCGGCTGCGCTGGCATCTAGGCCGAGCCCTGTTGATCCTGATCGCGGGCACCATCCCGTTCATGAGTTTCGTCGCCGAGTGGTGGGTGACCAAGCGGGTCAAGCCCATGCTCTCCCCTCCTGCGCCCTGAGTGTCCCGCGCCAACCCTCGGCGCGGGACACTAGCCTGGAGAACGGTCGGAGGGAATCGGTCGGAGGGAAAGTCGGTCCGGAGGAAGGTGCTGCGTGGGCCTACGAGACGCGATCTACACCGCATACGCGGGTCGCGTACGCAGCCGACTGGATCACAACCGGATTCCGCGGCACGTGGGGGTCATCCTCGACGGAAATCGACGGTGGGCGACCGTCAAGGGATCCTCCAGCGAGACCGGGCACAGGGCGGGCGCGGCCCGCATCGCGCAGTTCCTCGGATGGTGCGAGGAGGCCGGAGTACAGGTCGTCACCTTGTGGTTGTTGTCCACTGACAACCTGCAGCGAGATCCCGCCGAACTGGCTCCGCTGCTCGGAATCATCGACGAGACGGCGCATGACCTTGCCGACCGGGGGCGGTGGCGGGTGCATCCGGTGGGGGCGTTGGATCTCCTGCCCGACGAGTTCGCCGCCTCCTTGAAGGCCGTGGACGAGCAGACCGCCGAGGTCCAAGGGCTGACGGTCAACATGGCAGTCGGCTACGGCGGACGGCGCGAACTCGTCGATGCTGTGCGCTCGCTGCTCTACGAGCATCACGAGCGGGGCACGACACTGGAGGACCTCGCGCAGTTCCTCGACGCGGACCACATCGCCGAGCATCTGTACACCAAGGGGCAACCGGACCCCGACCTCGTCATCCGGACCTCCGGAGAACAGCGGCTGTCCGGTTTTCTGCTGTGGCAAAGCGCCCACTCGGAGTTCTACTTCTGTGAGGCGCTGTGGCCTGACTTCCGCGAAGTGGATTTCCTGCGGGCGCTGCGAGCTTATGCACAGCGGCAGCGTCGCTACGGGGGCTGAGCAATCGCGGCGCTTACCCTTCTCAGGTGGCGACCTCGACCGAACCGCTGGTTCAACCTCCGCCCACTCGGGGGTACCGTCCCGGCGGCGTCGAACTGTTGGCCGGCGCCGCCATCGCACTGGTGCTTCTGCAGCCGCTCCTCGTGCAATGGTTCGACGCGCCGGGCCTGCAAGCAGCCACCACCATTTTTGTCGCCATCGTGCTGCAAGCCCTGCCCTTCCTCGTCCTGGGAGTGGTCCTCTCTGCGGTCATCGCCGCCTACGTCCCGGAATCGTTCTGGCGCCGCGCGCTACCGCGTCGGCCCGGTCTCGCCGTACCCGTAGCCGGTTGCGCTGGGGCGATCGTGCCCGGCTGCGAGTGCGCCTCCGTACCGGTCTCCGGATCCTTGATGTCGCGGGGCGTTGCCCCGGCCGCAGCGCTTGCCTTTCTCCTGTCCTCCCCGGCCATCAACCCTGTCGTGATCGTCTCCACCTGGGTGGCGTTTCCCGGCAACCCCCAGATGGCGCTCGCCAGGTTCGCTGCGTCGCTGCTGACCGCGCTGGCCATGGGATGGCTGTGGCTGCGGTTCGGCAAGGGTGAATGGTTGCGCATCCCCAGCCGCCGCCACCCCGCCGACGCCTCCAAGTTCACGGTGTTCCGCACGAGCGCCAGCCATGATTTCCTGCACGCCGGCGGATTCCTCGTGATCGGGGCCATGGCGGCGGCGATATTGAACGTCGTCGTGCCCCGGGAATGGCTCGAAACGCTCGCGGACAACCCCTTGTTGTCGGTCGTCGCCCTGGGGCTGCTGGCCGTGCTGCTCTCGATCTGCTCCGAGGCCGACGCGTTCGTCGCCGCCAGTCTCAGTGAGTTCGGCCCCACCGCGTTGTTGGCGTTCATGGTGGTGGGCCCCATGGTCGATCTCAAACTCATCGCGCTCCAAGCGGGGACGTTCGGTCGCCGGTTCGCGGCCCGGTTCGCACCGACCACGTTCGTCGTGGCGATCCTGATGTCCGTCGGTATCGGGGCGGTGGTGCTGTGAGACGCGACGTCCAGGGCATCGTGCTGCTCCTGGTGGGTGTCATGGTGCTGCGTCTGGCGGTGGGAGAGCAATTCCTGTTCTACGTCGCCGAGGGCATGCGGCCGTGGTTGGTCGTGGCTGCCGTGGTCCTGGTGGGCCTCGGTGGGCTGACGCTGTGGGATGCGTACACCGACGAGGACCACGGTCACGCCGGACCGCGCATCGCCTACCTCCTGCTGTTGCCAGTGCTAGCTGTCTTCGTGGTGGCCCCATCGGCACTCGGTGCCTTCAGCGCCGAGCGGTCGACGCCGTCCGCGCCACCCGCAACCGCCGACCTGCCCCCGCTGGCCGACGACCCCGCCGAGATCCCGCTTCGGGAATACGTGATCCGGGCAGTGTGGGACGCGGGTCGGACCTTGCGCGGACGCGAGGTCACGATGACCGGCTTCGTCACACCGGATCCCGCGGGAGGCTGGTGGTTGTCTCGTATGTCCATGGCCTGCTGCGCGGCTGATGCACAGGCATCGCGCATCAAGGTCGTGGGAGCGTCGGAACTTCCGGCCGACACCTGGGTGACCGTCTCCGGTCGTTGGGTTGAGGGCGGCGGGTTGGCAGACCCCGATGCTGTGCCACTGCTCGAACCGACCGACGTTGCTGCTGTCTCCCGTCCGCGCAACCCCTACGAGTGACCGACGTGACCGCTCACCACGACGACGACTGGTCGCTGCCACCAGAATTGCGCCGATACGTCTTGTGGGTGCTGATCCCGTTGGTCGTCGTGACGGTCGCCGGGGTCGCATGGCTGTGGCCACGGGGCGAGAATCCCTCACTCGGCGAGGTGAACTACGAGTCGGGATCAGTGACCGAGATCTCCGAATGCCGTCCCGCGGCCCCTGACTGCAGGCTGGTTCTCGTCACCATCACCGATGGCCCGGCCAAGGGTGACTTCGCGGCACTGAACGTCCAGTCGGCCGAGAGTGGACCCCAGATCGAAGTCGGCACCGACGTTTGGTTGACCGTCACGGACATCGAAGGCCAGCGGACCTATTCCTTCGCCGACGTCAAGCGGGACCGCGCCTTGCTCCTGTTGGCGGTGCTGTTCTCGGTCGCGGTAGTACTGCTGTCGCGATGGAAGGGAGTCGCCGCACTCGCCGGGCTGACCGTGTCGATTCTGTTGTTGGTCTACTTCGTGCTCCCTGCCCTTTTGCAGGGCACCGCCCCGCTGGCGGTCGCAGCCTTCGGTGCGGCCGCCATCGCCATGGCGACCATGGGCCTGGCCCACGGATTCACCATCCGTACTGGGGTCGCCCTGATCGGCACTGTCATCGCTCTGCTGCTCACCGCAGTGCTCGGGGCGCTGTTCACCGCTGCGGCGCAGTTCACGGGGGTCGGCGGAGAGGACGCCTTCTACCTGCAGAACGCGCCCATCGACTTCGCCATCGACTTACGGGGGCTGTTCTTGGCAGGACTCGTCATCGGTGCACTGGGTGTCTTGGACGATGTGACAGTCACACAGGCAGCGGCTGTGTGGGAAGTGCGGCGCGCCCGCCCGCACAGTTCCTTGCGGGACCTGTACTCGGCCGGGATGCGCGTGGGCCGCGATCATGTCGCGGCGACGGTCAACACGTTGGTCCTGGCCTACATCGGCGCGTCTCTCCCCCTGTTCTTGATCCTGGTGATGTCGCAGGCGCCGCTGGGACAGGTCCTGACGAATGAACTCATCGCCGCCGAGGTGGTGCGCTCCCTGGTCGGTGGTCTGGGCATCATCGCAGCCGTACCGATCACGACACTGGCGTCGGCGTGGATCCTTACTCGCCGAACCGCGGTTCCCACGCCGGATCACTGAGGAGAGCCTCGTCGACTGCCCGGCGGGCCACAGCCAGGGACTCGGAAATCTCCGCGACCCTTTCTTGGGCGGACTGAAGCATGATCCGATCGTGCCAGTTCCACACTGTCACTCCCAGTGCCTGTCCCACCAGACGTCGCAGGATCTGCGACGGCAGTCCCCGAGAATCCCACACATCGCCGCTCTCGCCGTGTCGCTGCACGAAGAGGTACTCCGCGCCACCGGCCCGGGCCAGGCCGTCCAATGAACTGATGTCGCCGATGCGTGGCACGCCGCGCTCCTCGAACCACTCGGTGACCCGGACGCCGACCGGAAGGAGGTGCAAGTGGGCATGGGCAAGGCAACAGAAGGAGTCGTCGGGATCCGTCCCTGTTCCGTGTTCGAAGACCATGGATCCACGGGCCCCATGAGCCCCATCCGGGGATTGCGCCGCCAGCCCCGCCAGCAAGGCGCTCACCATGTGCGCCGCCTGCTCGAGTCGATGCGCCGGCAGTAGCGCGGTCGAACGGGTGTGCTCGAAGGGAACCAGCAGAAGGTGGCCGGGGGCCAAGGGGGCGTTGTCGCTGAGAATCCGGAAGCCGTCGATCTTCGCGATCAGATAACTGGGTCGCTCGACGGAGCCGAGCTCGCCGTAGTGGTCCATCTGCTCGCACGCGTTGGAGCAGAACACGCAGGGAGTTCCAGTGTCAGGCATGTTCCTCAGTCCGCTTCCGGAGGGTAGGCGGCCAGCCACGTGAACGACTCCGCTGCGTCACCCGGGATCCGCCACGAGCGCACCACTCGTGCCTGGTCGAGATCCACGTCGTGCAGCGTAAGGGGCTGCTGGGTCCCCACGATCACATGCCCTTCATGGCCGCGGGTCATGCCCCTCAGGAACTGCCCGGGCACGAGAATGCGGCGGGTGACGAGGCCCGTCTCGACCAGGCACACCTCGCTCGTATTCGATTCGTTGAACCACACGCCAGTCGCTACGGGGAGCAGGTCGTGATTGGGGAAGTGCCTGGCTGGGCCGACCCACAGCACCTGCGGCTTCAGAGTCGATGTGAGGTCGACGGATTCGCCGCCGGGAGCAGTCCCCCCAGCGAGGGTCAGTCTGACGATGACGTGGGCCGACCGCCACTGTCCGGGAACTGGGTGCCACGCGTCCTCGCGGAACCGGACCCTTCCGGGATCTGACGTGGGGAGAGCGCCGCGTCGATCATGGGTGAGGGCACTGCCCAACGACACCAGAAGGTCGTCACCATCGCGCACGAGGGAGTTCAGGTGCGTGACATCGTGGACGTGGTCGGCCAGTACCGAAGGATCGCGGAAGTCCCCCAGCGCAGTTGGGTCGACCGGCTGGGGCATTGTCAGCAGCCTCTGCAGGCTGGGTGAGTCGGTGGGCCGCCAGCGCCACAGTTCGGTGCCGGTGCGATCTATTGCCAGGACGGTGTCGGAGTGCGTGGCCGTCACGGCCAGACCGCCGGGGACCCTGATGACGCAGTGGACACCGCCCATGAGGGGATGCTCGACCCGTCCGACGACCTCACCCGATCGCGCAGACAGGATGCTGATTCCCGTCGAGTCGGTCACGAGCAGTTGATCGCCGTCCACCGTCACGCAACGCAGCCCGCGTGTGCCCCCTCGCCGGTTCGGGTCGACCTCACGGAACCGGTTCTCGGGTAGCCGCGTATCGCTGACGACCGACACCTGGTCACCGGCGAGTTCGACCACGAGCATCCGCCCGCTGCAGGTGCCGGGCGGGACATGCCGGATGACGGTCGTCGCCACGATTCTCATCACTTCGAGCATGACACGGTCAGATGGTCACGGCGTGGCTCATCTGCTGCGGACGATGCCGCCCGTAGCGTCGGTTCTACGCGTGAGCGGAGGGCACATGACGGAATCGAGGGCGCAGACGCCGCGGCGGACCTACGTGTTGGACACCTCGGTGTTACTGAGCGACCCGCGAGCCATGACCAGGTTCGCCGAGCACGATGTCGTCCTTCCGCTGGTGGTGGTCACCGAACTCGAGGCGAAACGCACGCATCCGGAGTTGGGGTACTTCGCCCGCCAGGCTCTGCGTTTCCTCGATGACCTGCGCATCGAGCATGGACGCCTGGACGTGCCCCTGCACATCGGGGACTCCGGCGGCACGCTTCACGTCGAGCTCAACCACAGCGACGTTCAGGTCTTGCCGCCCGGATTCCGCCTGGGCGACAACGACTCCCGCATCTTGTCGGTGGCCCTGAACATGCATCGCGAAGGTCGCGATGTCGTTCTTGTCTCCAAAGACCTCCCGATGCGGGTCAAGGCTGCCGTGGTCGGGCTCACGGCCGAGGAATACCGTGCCGAGTTGGTCGTCACGTCCGGTTGGACTGGGGTCATCGAACTCGAAGTCTCGGGGACCGAGATCGACCAGTTGTACGATCGCGGCCTCCTGGAGATCGGTGATCATCCAGAAGTCGAACTGCTCCCCAACTGTGGTGTCGTGCTGATCAGCGAGAGGGGCAGCGCGCTGGGCCGGGTGCTCGCCGACAAGCGCATCCGACTGGTGCGCGGCGACATGGAAGCCTTCGGCCTGCACGGCCGAAGCGCGGAACAGCGGATCGCGCTGGATGCCCTCCTCGATCCCGACATCGGGATCGTCTCGATGGGCGGTCGAGCGGGCACCGGCAAGAGCGCGCTGGCTCTGGCCGCCGGACTCGAGGCCGTCGTCGAGCGTGGCAGTCATCGCAAGATCATGGTGTTCCGGCCGTTGTACGCCGTGGGTGGTCAAGAGCTGGGCTACTTGCCTGGCTCGGAGCACGAGAAGATGTCGCCGTGGGGACAGGCGGTGTTCGACACGTTGTCCGCGATCACCACTCCCGAGGTGATCGACGAGATTCTCAACCGGGACATGCTCGAGGTTCTGCCGCTGACCCACATCCGGGGTCGGTCTCTGCATGATGCGTTCGTGATCGTGGATGAGGCCCAGTCTCTGGAGCGCAACGTCCTGCTCACCGTCCTGTCGCGCATCGGCAAGGACTCCCGCGTCGTGTTGACCCACGACATCGGGCAGCGCGACAACCTCCGCGTGGGGCGCTATGACGGCGTTGTCGCGGTGATCGAGAAGCTCAAGGGCCACCCCCTCTTCGCCCATGTCACCCTGACCCGCGCGGAGCGATCCCCCGTGGCTGCGCTGGTGACGGAAATCCTCGAGGAACTCTGAGCCGGGACTCTCCTCCCTTCACGGGGTTCGGTCCCATCGAGGAGGACTTGGGTCGAAGAGGTACGAGCGTCCGGGAGCGCTACTGCGGGGGGCCCACAGGGATTCGATTGGCGATGGGTCGCAGTCGGTCGGCGAAGAAGTCATTGCCCTTGTCGTCGACGATCACGAATGCGGGGAAGTCCTTCACTTCGATCCGCCACACTGCTTCCATCCCCAGCTCAGGGAAATCGAGGACCTCGACCTTGGTGATGTTGTCCTGGGCCAGTCGTGCCGCTGGACCGCCGATCGACCCGAGGTAGAAGCCGCCGTTGTCCTGGCAGGCTTTCGTCACGGCGTTGGATCGATTCCCCTTCGCCAGCATCACGAAAGACCCGCCGGCCTTCTGGAATTGATCGACATAGGAGTCCATCCGTCCGGCCGTGGTGGGACCGAACGAGCCCGAGGGCATTCCATCGGGCGTCTTGGCCGGTCCCGCGTAGTACACGCAGTGATCGCGGAGATACGCAGGCATCTTATCGCCGCGGTCGAGCATCTCCTTGATCTTTGCGTGAGCGATGTCCCGCGCCACGACCATGGGGCCGCTGAGGCTCACGTGAGTCGCGACCGGGAGCTTGGCCAACGCGGCCCGGATCTCCGACATGGGTTGGTTCAGGTCGATCTCGACGATGGTGTCGTTGTCCGTCGGTTCGTGATCGGGCAGGTACTGGGCCGGGTCTGTCTCCAGTTGCTCCAGGAAGACACCTTCGCGGGTGATCTTGGCCAACGCCTGGCGATCCGCCGAGCACGACACGGCGACTGCGATGGGCAGCGAGGCGCCGTGGCGGGGGAGCCGGATGACCCGGACGTCATGACAGAAGTACTTGCCGCCGAACTGTGCGCCGATGTCGAAGTTCCGCGTCATCTCCAGGATCTGGGCCTCCGCCTCGAGGTCACGGATCGCATGACCGGCGATCGAGCCCCTCGTGGGAAGTGAGTCCAAGTAGCGAGTACTTGCGTACTTGGCGGTCTTCAGCGCGTCCTCGGCGCTGGTTCCCCCGACCACGACTGCGAGGTGATACGGAGGGCAGGCCGCGGTGCCGAGCTCACGAAGTTTTTCGTCGAGGAAGCGCATGAGGGCGTCGGGGTTCAGCACTGCCTTGGTCTGCTGGTAGAGGAAGGACTTATTCGCCGAACCGCCACCTTTGGCCATCACGAGGAACTTATAGGTGAGCGCGTCAGCCGGGGCGGTAGCGGCGTAGAGGTCGATCTGGGCAGGCAGGTTGGTGGCGGTGTTCCGCTCTTCCCACAACGTGATGGGTGCCATCTGGGAGTAGCGAAGATTCAACTGCTGATAGGCGTCGAAGACACCCCGGCTCAGCGGCAACTCGTCCGGGCCTGCGGTGAGCACATGCTGACCTCGTTTGCCCATGATGATCGCCGTGCCGGTGTCCTGGCACATGGGCAGAATCCGGCCCGCGGCAACGTTCGCGTTCTTCAGCAGGTCCAGGGCGACGAATCGGTCGTTCGGACTGGCTTCCGGGTCGTCGATGATGGCGCGAAGTTGCCGAAGATGCCCGGGCCGAAGCAGGTGTTGGATATCCGCAATGGCGTGGAAGGCCAGCGTCCGCAACGCCTCAGGCTCGACGTGGAGGAACTCGCGCCCCGCGGCTTCGATCACTCGCACGCCGGCGTCGGTCAGCAGCCGATACTCGGTGATGTCCTTGCCCAAGGGAAGCAGTGGCGAGTAGCTGAATTCGGCCATGGGGACAGCCTATGGGTACGGTCGGGTCGTGAGCGATGTCGTGCCGTCGGATCCCCCTCCCGATCCGTGGCGCATGCGGGCATCCGATGCCGATCGCGACGCGTACGTGGCGGCTCTGCAGCGGGCGTATCTGGAGGGGCGACTCACGAAGGATGAATACGACGAACGGACGACAGTTGCGTTGTCAGCGGGCACCTATGCGGACCTGGCGCCCTTGGTGTCGGACTTGCCACTGAGCCCCGGGGAGGTGCCCATGCCGCCGGCGCGGGCGACTGCGCCGGCCCCGAGCATGCCTGCTGTCACGTCCTCGTCGCCCATGGTCGCCGTGTTCTCCGAGGTGCGTCGCGACAGTCGCTGGACGGTGGCGGATGGGGATCTGGCGCTAGCGGTCTTCGGCAGCGTGAAACTCGATCTGACGCAGGCGCAACTGGGCGGTGACGACAACGAGATCCGCGCCAACGCGTTCTTCGGTCAGGTGGAACTCACTGTCCCCGGTGACATCGAGGTCGAGGTAGATGGTGTCGGGGTGTTCGGTGAGTACTGCCGCAAGGATCGCCGCACGGCGCCCACTCACACGGTCGGGCCTCCCCACACCGTCGCGCCTCGGCTGAGAGTCACCGGCATCGCCATGTTCGGTTCTGTCGAAGTGACCGTCGTTGACGAACCCGTGACGGGTCGGGATCGCGTGATCGATCCGCCAGGTCCGGCGATCGGCACATGAGCGGCAACAACCCGCTCCGGAAGACGGCCCGTGACATGGCTCTGTCGATGGGACTGATCGCGGGGATCATCGCGCTGGTTCTCCTGGTCACCTGGCGTCCCCAGCCCGATCCGGTCAGGGCTGTGGACCCCCTGCCGGTCGCGCAGCAAGCGTCGCTGGTTGCTGAGTATCCAATCCTGCTACCCGGAGTCCAGCCGGGTTGGCGTGCGACATCTGCCCGCTTCGAGCCGACGGCGGAGTCCGATGATGATTCCGGTGTGGTTCAACGGCTGGGTCACCCCCGACGACCACTACGTCGCCACCGTCCAGTCGGCCAACACCACACAGTCCTTCGTGGAGGAACATGACCATCGACGCTGTTTCGGCTGACGATGCACCTGACACGCCCGGCTGGGAGGCCTATGTGAGCCCCGGTAACGGGCAGCGATCGTTGGTCCGGGAGACGGATGGCGTCACCACCATCGTCACGGGGTCGCTCGATTGGGCAGGGCTGATTGCCTATCGGGATTCGCTGGAGCCGGCTGACTGTTCGCTGATCCCGTCGTGAGCCATCAGCGGGCGCCGCACGGGCGCAGACTTGCGGGGAGGCCTTGCGGGGAGGCCTTGCGGGGAGGCCTTGCGGGGAGGCCTTGCGGGGAGGCCTTGCGGGGAGGCTCAGTCGGTCTCGGTCAGAAGGGGACATCGGAGGACGGTTCGTCACCCGCGTCGGGTGCACCAGCTTCGGCCCGGGTGGCCGCCTGCAGCCGCATCTCGGCGTCATCGAGCCACTGCTTGCAGCGCTGAGCGAGTCGTTCGCCTTGCTCCCACAATGCGAGCGACTGCTCGAGCGAGGTGGAGCCACCCTCGAGTTCGCCCACGATAGTGGCAAGGGCGTCACGGGCTTGTTCGTAGTTCAACTGTGCCGGATCCGCTGCGAGCAGGTCCTGGATGTTGTCGCTCATCGTTCCTCCCGGGAATTGGCAACGGTCACGCTGAAGTTGCCTCGCGCCACCCTGACGTCCAACGCGAGGCCAGGAGAGACGACATGTGAATCGGTGATGAGAGCGCCCGCATCATCCCGCACCACGGCGTAGCCCCGGTCCAGGGTCGCTTGTGGGGATAGGGCATTCAACCGCGCAAGGTCCGCGGTCAGTTGGTGACGCAGCATCTGCAGGCGGTGGGGCGCATCCCGCCGCAGCGCGGCATGAAGTGCCCCATCGAGGAGTTCGCGCTCCCGCTGAACGCGTGAGCGCAGCGCGCGTCGTGAACGTCCGCGCAGGTCCAGCACCAACTCCGACTGCCCGGCCAGGATCTGGCGGGGACCTGCCATGACCGGCCGTCCGGTCAGGTTCGCGAGCGTGAGTCGTTCCCGCTTCAGCTGATCCGCCACCAAGGTTCGAGCTCGGGACATGGCCTCGCCGAGAATGGCAGTCTCGGCCAGGAGGTCCGGGACGATCGCCTTTCCGGCTGCGGTAGGCGTGGACGCTCGAAGATCCGCCACCAGATCCAGGAGCGGATTGTCCTCCTCATGGCCGATGGCCGAGACGATTGGGGTCCGGGCCGCGAACACGGCACGAAGGAGTGATTCGTTGCTGAAGGGCAGGAGGTCCTCGACCGAGCCTCCGCCGCGGGTGACCACGATGACATCGATATCCACCATCGAATCGAGTTCCACCACTGCTGATACGACCTCGGGGACGGCGGCCGGCCCCTGCACTGAGACTTCGCGCACCTCGAACTGCGTGCTCGGCCACTGGCGACGGGCGTTCACCTCGACATCGCGCCGGGCCGCACTGTTGCGCCCGCAGATGAGTCCGACGCGGCGGGGGAGAAACGGCAGGTCGCGTTTGTGCTCGTCGCGGAACAGGCCCTCCTGGGTCAGGGTCCGACGCAACTGGTCCAGCTGCTGCATGAGGGCGCCGAGGCCCACGGCACGGAATTGGGTGGCACGCCAGGTCAGGGAACCGTTCCGGTCGAAGTAGTTGAGCTTGACCTGGGCCACCACTCGGTGACCCTCCTCGAGGGAACTGGCCCGAGCAGTACTTGCCGTGGTCATGACGGGCACGGACAGATCAACATCAGGGTCGCGCAGCGTCAACCACACAGTGGCCTGACGCTCGCGCATCTGCGTGATCTGGCCCTCGATCCACAACTGCCCCAGGCGGCCAATCCACTGGCGCACCATGCGAGATGCGGTGCGCACCGGCACGGGATTGTCGCTCGTTGCGCCCGGGCGCGGGGCAGGGGCGTCGGACATAGGCGAAGCGTAGTACTGGGCGACGACACCGCGGCCAGAGGCGCCGAGGCCCTGCTCCACCTACCATGGGGCCATGACTGACTCGGGCAAGCATGTCCTGTTGGCGGCTCCACGCGGCTACTGCGCCGGTGTAGAGCGAGCTGTCGATACGGTCCAACGTGCGCTGGAGCGGTACGGCGCACCGATCTACGTGCGCAAAGAGATCGTTCACAACCGTCACGTCGTCGAGACACTGCAGAATCGCGGGGTGGTCTTCGTCGAAGAGAACGACGAGGTTCCCCGCGGTGCGACGGTGGTGTTCTCGGCCCATGGGGTGGCGCCGGAGGTTCATGAGCAGGCGCGGGAGCGGAGTCTGCTCGCCATTGATGCGACCTGTCCGCTGGTGACGAAGGTGCACAACGAGGCCCGTCGTTACTCTCGCGAGGGCTACCACATTCTGCTCATCGGACATGAAGGTCACGAGGAGGTTGTCGGGACTGCGGGTGAGGCCCCGGACGACATCACCATCGTCGACGGACCAGAACATGCCCGCACCGTCGAGATCGCCGAAGGGCCGGTCGCGTGGCTGTCTCAGACGACTTTGTCGGTGGACGAGACTCTCGAGACCGTGGCTGTGCTCCGGGAGCGGCGGCCTGACCTGATCGACCCCCCGAGCGATGACATCTGCTATGCGACCCAGAACCGGCAGCAGGCGGTCAAGTTGATGGCGCCGCGCTGCGATCTGTTGATTGTGGTGGGTTCGCTGAACTCCTCCAACAGCGTTCGCCTGGTCGAGGTGGGGCTTCAGGCCGGCGCGTCTGCAGCTGTCCGGGTCGATGGGGTGGGGGAACTCGACGAATCAGCACTCGAGGGCGTCTCGACTGTCGGGGTGACCAGCGGCGCCTCGGTGCCGGAGGTCCTTGGTGAGCGAGGTCATGCAGTGGCTCGCCGAGCGGGGCTTCGGCGACGTCGAGACCGTCACCGCAACGCAGGAGACCGTGACGTTCGCGCTGCCCAAGGAACTGCGGCAGGCCCGCAAGGGGGCGGCCTCAGCTCGCTGAGGACTGTGCGCGGCGGGCGAACTGCCGTCGCAGGAGCAGGACCAGGGCCATCGACACGACAGCGGCCACTTGAGCCGGAGCCGTCGCGGTCAGATTGGCCATCACCATCGTGATCTCACGGGCCAGTCCGGGCCGTGTTCCCAACAGGGTGAACTGCCCTGCTGTCACGATGACGAGAAGCATCACCAACGGAGGGAAGCACACCGGGAACCAGGAGAGTCGTGGTGCCGACTTCAGAGCCGCAACGACTGAACCTGCGATCAGTCCCCACCCTGCCAGTGCTGGGATCATCGTCGCGCCACTGATCACGTAGCCGATCACACATCCCACCAACGTGGGCACAAGGATGAGCAGGAATGCCCCGCGGCCGGTGATCCCGGGTCGACGCGGCCCGGTGTACGTCGGGACTGCTGGTTCAGGCACCGAGGGCCGTTCGGCGAGGTCTGTCTCTGACACCCCCCCACCTTAGGTGGGGTTGTGCCCGATGCCGCGCAGCCGTGACCTGGTGTCTCAGGTGACTCGATGTGCTGCTTCGTGAGTCGGTGACCGGCCCGACCGGCCCGTCGCCTGTCGGCACACCCACACTCACAGATCCGGGCTACGCGGCGCTGCTGTCCCGGGGTTCGCCCGTTCGATGCGGATCGGACATGTCGAGCTGGGGATCGCGGATGTCGGTGGAGTGATCCGGCCAGATCGCTTCGTTCAACGTCCGTGGGGCCTCTTCCACCGGCTCCAGGGCGGGGATGGGTTTCTCGGCGATGCTGAGGTTCTCCATCTTGCGGCCACTGGGCAGGACCCGGGTCTCGACGGAGCCGACCAAGCCGTTGTAGTCGACAACCGCGCGGCCCAGCGACTTGCGCAACTTCTCGAACTTGTCCGCCATGGTCAACATCCGACCGTAGAACTCAGCGCCCAACTGCTGGATTTCGCGCGCCTGATCGGCGGCTTCGACCTGCTTCCAGGAGTGAGTGATGGTGTGGAGCATCGCCATCATCGTCATGGGAGTGGCCAAGAAGACCTTGCGATCCAGACCCAGTTGGACGAGGTCGGGGCGGATCTCCAACGCCGCCCCGAGCAGGCTCTCGCTGGGGAGGAACATGATGACGAACTCAGGTGAGTTGTAGCGGCGCCAATACTCCTTCTCGGACAGTTTGTGGATGTGCTGTTGGACCAGGCGTGCGTGTTCGCTCAGAACGGCTTGATCGTCATCCGAGCCGTCCATGCGGAGGAAGGCGTCAAGGGGGACTTTGGAATCCACGATCACGGAGCGACCCCCCGCCAGCGTGATCACCATGTCGGGCCGCAGCACCTTGTCGTCCGAGGTGGTGTGGTCCTGCTCGACGAAGTGGACGTGCGGGAGCATCCCGGATGATTCGACGAGGTTGCGCAGCTGCATCTCCCCCCACGCGCCGCGTTTGTCGTTGCGCGAGAGAACGGTCGACAGGCGCCGCGCCTCGATGCGGACGTCGGCTGTCGCCTGACCGAAGTCCTTCACCATCTGGGCGACCCGCTCCTTCAACTCCGTCTGCGCCCGGACCTGTGCTGCGTCGCTGGTCTGCACTCGTTCGGTCAACTCTTTGAACGCCACCCGCATGGGTTCGATCTTCTTGTCGAGTGCCGAGTTCTGCTCACGCTGCCAGTCGAGATCGGTCTTCACCTGCTCATGGGCGGCACGTTCGGTCTCCAGTTGCCCCTGCGTGCGCGCCAACTGCTCCCGGAGTTGGGCAACGCGAGCGGCGGCCTCGGCGGATTCGGCCGCTGCGGCAGCCGCGGCCGCTGCGGAATCCCCATGAGCGCGGGTTTGGGCGATCAGATAACCGGTCACGGCGGCGCATGCGGTGAGCGCCACGATCACAAGCAAGGAGATGAAGCTGAATTCGGTCATGGGTTCACTGTGCCGCAGGGGTCCGACGGATCCTGGCAGCCGCGCAGGAGCACGTCCTGCGTAGGATCGGGCGGTGGCTTCGCTCACCATCGGAATTGTCGGTCTGCCCAACGTGGGCAAGTCCACGCTGTTCAACGCCCTGACCCGCAACCCGGAGGCAGCGCTGGCTGCCAACTACCCGTTCGCGACCATCGAACCCAACACGGGCGTCGTTCCAGTTCCCGACGATCGGCTTCCCCAGTTGGCGGAGATCTTCGGCTCGCAGCGGATCTTGCCTGCCACCGTCACCTTTGTCGACATCGCCGGAATCGTGCGCGGAGCCAGCGAGGGGCAGGGACTGGGGAACAAGTTCCTGGCGCATGTGCGGGAATCCGATGCGATCTGCCAGGTGCTCCGCGCCTTCGAGGACCCCGATGTCGTCCACGTCGAGGGGCGCGTCTCCCCTGCCGACGACATGGACACTATCAACACCGAGTTGATCCTGGCTGACCTGCAGACACTGGAGAAGGCGATACCCCGGCTGCAGAAAGAGGCGCGCAACGACAAGTCCCGCGCCCCCGCCCTCGCCGCCGCTGAACAGGCTCAGAAGGTCCTTGACTCGGGCCGGACGGTCTTCGCGGCCGAACTCGATCCCGAACCGCTGCGTGAGTTGTTCCTGCTCACCGCCAAGCCGTTCATCTACGTGATCAACGCGGACGAGGCCGAGCTGGGGGACGAGGAGTTCCGCTCTCGGATGCAAGAGCTGGTCGCGCCGGCCGAGGCAGTCTTCCTGGATGCGAAGATCGAATCCGAGCTGGCGGAGTTGCCCGATGACGAGGCGATGGAGTTGCTGGAGTCCGTTGGCCAGACCGAGTCAGGGATCCGAGCGCTCGCCCGCGTCGGGTTCACGGCCTTGGGGCTGCAGACCTATCTGACCGCCGGACCGAAGGAATCGCGGGCCTGGACCATTCCCGTCGGCGCGACGGCGCCAGAGGCTGCCGGTGTCATCCACACGGATTTCCAGCGGGGATTCATCAAGGCCGAGGTGATCGGGTTCGACGAAGTTGTGGCGGCGGGTTCCATGGCCGCCGCGCGCGCTGCCGGCAAGGTACGGGTCGAGGGCAAGGACTACGTCATGGCCGACGGGGACGTGGTCGAGTTCCGCTTCAACGTGTGAATAAGTCCGGTTCGGGGGCGATTTTGAGCGTGAAATGCGGCGATTCGAGATCATGTAGCCCGCTGGTAGCCCGCAGGAAGTTCCACCGAGCCAATCAAGGCAGCGACTGCAGATCTGGCCTTGTCGTCCGACGTGGGCCAAAGATGGCTGTAGGTGTTGAGCGTTACGGTGGCGGTTTTGTGGCCCAGATACCGCTGTACCGTCACCACGTCACAACCTGCGGCGATGAGTCCAGAGGCATAGAAGTGCCTCAGGCTGTGCAGTGTGTATCCGACCACGTTGGATCGTTTGCACGCCTGTCGCCACTGGTGGCCGACGGTGTTTTGGTGCACCGGGCGGTGAAGAGTGTCGTTGGGGAAGAGCCACGAGTCCGGCTGGCCGAGAGTGAACTCACCGACGTGGTCGGAGAGCATCTCCAACAGTGCGTCGGGAACCGGCACGACTCGTTCTGATTGACACTTGGGGAGTCGGATCTCTAACTCGCCCCCGCTGAGACGTTGCACTTGGCGGCGGAGGTGAATCTCGCGAGCGAGAAAGTGGACATTCTCTACCTTGAGTCCGGCTACTTCGCCGAGCCGGGCACCGACGAATGCCGCCACGGCGAAGAAAGATCGCCACCGAGGGTGCGAGCACTCAAGGATTGCAGAGACCTGAGTTGGCGTGGGGATAGCCATCGCCGCGTCTTTTCGACGTTTGGGCGGCAACTTCACTCCGATGGTGGGGTCACGCTTGATACGGCGTTCTTCGCAGGCCGCGCGAAGAACTGTTCGAACGTTGGCGAATCGGGTGGCAACGGTTCCCGGAGCCAGACCGTTTGTGTCCATCTGCTTGATCCATGGCTGTATTGACCGGCTGGCAGTTACCGAGCGCAACGGTATGTCTGCGAACGGTGCGCTCTTGACCGCCAAGTCCATCGCCAGGCGGGTGCCATGCTCCCAGACCTGATGCTGCGACCAGGACAGATAGAACTGTCTCAGTGTCAGTTCGGACGACTGCGGATCGACCCACTCTCCGGTGACGAGATCCGATGTCTGCTGATCCAGCCACGCCTCGGCGTCCTTCTTCAAGTCGAAGTTGCGCATGAACTCCTTGCCCGACTCAGGGTGGCGATAGCGTGCGCGCCATACCCATCCCGTCACCTCCCCCGCCCGGTTCCGCTTGGCCCGCTTCTTGACGCTCTTGGACACGTTTATCCTCATAGTCGCTCCTGGGCGCGGCCCTGAGTACGGGAGAGTTGCGCCATGAAGCGCTGAAGGGCTTCCGCCACTTCCCCCTGGGCAATGTTGGCCTCGTCGAGCATGTTCCGTGCCAGACGCGTCAACTCCTCCTGGTTGGCCTCTGGGACTTCCGACCAGGTATCGCTCCGCAACGCCTTCATGCGTGCCAGCAATCGGTCGATTTCGGCGGCGATCTGCCCCAACTGGTCAATCGGACTCGACAGGTCGACAACTATCGCGACGAGTTGTCTCAGGTGCGTGCCGTGGACAAACTCACGAACGTCTGTATAGCCGAACGCCTGGACGATCGCGTCGGCCTCGTCAAGGTCAAGTCTCCTCCGGGGCTTGGCGTACTTGATCTTCCAGATCGTTGACGCTGAGATTGGGTAAACTTCACTTGCGCGGCTTGCTAGCCTCGCATCGCTCCAGTCTCGGTGCTTCTGCTCGGCTGCCATGCGCTCGGCGAACTCGGCGCTCAGAGACGCATCGGGGATGTCTTTTCTTCGTGGTGGCATCAGTGCTATCCCATCCGGAACGTAGGATTGATCCGCAACGGTTGACGTTGACTGAGTCTACGTGGTTCCATTGCGGGTGAGCAGAAAATACCGCATTGGAGCGACATGCGTGAACTCGACACCACTGAAGCCGCCTCCGCCTACATCGGCGCAGCCGTCGGAACACTCCGATACTGGAGGCACCGGGGCCTTGGCCCACCGTCCTTCAAGGTCGGACGCCGAGTCCTCTACCGGCGCGATGACCTGGACAAGTGGCTCGACGCGCAATACGCAGCGACCGTTCAAGGTGAGTTTCTTGAGACCCCCCCGATTGCATGAGCCGCCGTTGGTCTACGGCCCGTGCCGATTCTGGTGGGACACCGCGGTCCTCAGTGTCGGAAGTCGTGGCGCTGCTCCAGATCGACCGCAAGGGTGGGGCACCGGAGTTGTATGCGATCGACCCTCGCAGGCCCACTTCCTGTTGGGCGTTTGGGCTGATTGCGTCAGACTCCCAAACGGCAAGGAGTTCGATCTCGCGAGAGGGCTGCTGTGAGAGCCCCAGTGGATAATGGGCGGCTGGGCAGTTCCGGCATATCCCTTCTAATGGGCAATAAACACGCCTCGCATATGGAGGGCTCCGCGGCTCCTGAGGAAACTCAGGGTGCACAGTGGGGAATAGACACAGTCCGGGTGGGTGTACCTGTGGACCTGGACAACTGCGACCTCGCCTCGCTGCTGTTCACGCATTCCGGCTCCACTAGTACCGGCTCTGACAAGCACGTGGGTAGCCGCAGTGTCGGTGACGCCAAGGTCTATGTGAACGTCTCCAGCCTGTGGTCCCAAGCGTTCATCGAGTTCCGGGCACCAGGACTCCTGACATGGTGACGGTCGAGGCGGGGTTGGCTGTCGGTTTCTGAGCGTGTTGTGGCGTTGTTGGAGCGGTTTGGTCGCTCCCTGTGTGCAATAATGGATGCATGACATTGGCCGTGTTGTGGTGGTGTGGATGATGAGCGTGATGACCGATCAACCGCCGCTGCCGATGGCCCCGGAATCGCCGTGCGTGGACATCGGCCCAGCCGCGGCATTGGTCGAGGACGCCGACGGGGGACGGGTGTTCCTGCATGGCCAGGTGTGCTTCGCGTGGGACGCCGGCGATGTGACGCTGCGCCGGTTGGCGGCGGTGCAGTTGGTCCGGATTCGGGCGGCGCGGGTGATGGATGTGGCTGCGGCGTTCGGGGTCGATACCGCGACTTTGCGGCGGTGGGGGTACCGGTTGGTCGATGCGGGGGCGGCGGGCCTGGTGCCGGCTCGCTTGGGCCCGAAGGGGCCGTCGCGACTGCTGCCCGACGTGGTCGCCGAGATCCGGTCCCGTCGTGCGGCAGGGGCCAGTCTGCGGGCCATCGCCGCCGCGACCGGGGTGTCCACCGGCAGCGTGCGCAACGCCCTGACCGACACCGACACCGACACCGACACCGATGATGGTGGGTCATCGGATGTGGTTGGTGGGGCGGCGTTGTTGCCGGTGCTGCCGGACCCGGTGGACCGGTCGGGGGAGCGGGCGGCGGCCCGTTGGGGTTTGATCGAGGCGGCGCCGCCGGTGTTTGCTCCGGCCGCCCGGGTGCCGTTGGCCGGTCTGCTGCTGGGCCTGCCCGGTGTGCAGGCGTCCGGGCTGTTGTCGTGCGCGCGGGCGGTGTTCGGGGGGTTGCCGGCGGGGTTCTACGGCCTGGACACGATGCTGGTCGAAGGGGTGCTGCGCGCGTTGGCCGGCCAGCCGAGGGCGGAAGGCGCCACGAGGATCGACCCGGTCGCGTTCGGCCGCATCCTGGGGTTGGACCGGGCCCCGGAGGTCAAGACCATCCGCCGCAAACTCGGGCACTTGGCCGCCACCGGGAAGGTCGAGGGTCTGGTCGCGGCGATGGCCGCCCACCACGCCCAGTCACGTCCAGACGCTGCGGCTGTGTTGTATGTCGACGGTCATGTCCGCGCCTATAGCGGCACCCGGAAGATCGCCAAGACCCACCTGGCCCGGTTGCGGTTCCCCGCCCCGGCCACGGTGGAGACGTGGGTGTCCGACGCCGACGGCGACCCGGTGTTCGTCGTCATGGCCGACCCGGGGGCGTCCCTGGCCGGGGAACTGCGTCGCCTGCTGCCCCAACTGCGCACGATCGTGGGTGATGACCGGCGGGTGCTGGTCGGGTTCGACCGTGGCGGCTGGTCGCCCACCCTGTTCGCCGACATGATCGCGGTCGGGTTCGACATCTTGACCTGGCGTAAAGCCCCCGCCGACAACGTCGACCCTGCCCTGTTCACCGACGTGGCATACGTGGACGCCCACGGCCGGTCCCACACCTGGACTCTGGCGGACACGACCATCACCTGGCCCATCGCCGATGGGCCGCGGGCCGGGCAGACCCTGCGACTGCGGCAGGTCACCCGCACACGCGCCGATGGCCATCAGGCACACATCCTGACTAGCCGCACCGACCTCACCCCCGGTGAGGTGGTGTTCCGGATGGGGTCGCGGTGGCGGCAGGAGAACTACTTCCGCTACGCCCGCATCCACTTCGACCTCGACTCCCACGACTCCTACACCACCACCGGCGACGACCCAGAACGGATGGTGCCCAACCCGGCCAAGAAGCCCGCTCACGCCGCCGTGGTGGCCGCCCGCGCCAGGGCGGATCGGGCCAAGGCCCGCGCGGACGCCAACCTGCTCGCACTACACACCCCCGCACCAGGTCAGACCGAGGTGATGGTCACCAACATCGACCACGACGCAGCCACCGCCGACTGGTTCGCCGCCGAGGACGAACTCGGCCGAACTACACGACGCTCACCGGGCCATCCCCACCCGGCTGCCGCTGGGACAGGTCCACCCCGGGCAGCAGGTGCTGGACACCCAAACCAAACTGCTCACCCACGCCATCCGCATGGCCGCGTTCAACACCATCACCGCGTTGGCGCGGGCCGTGGTCACCGACACCGGCTACTCCCGCGCCCGCGACGAAGCCCACACCTTCATCCGCCACGCTCTGCTCTCCAGCGGCGACCTCGACCCCGGCCCCCGCACTCTGACGGTGCGCCTGGACCCGATGCCCACACCCCGCGCCACAGCCGCCCTGGCCGAACTGTGCGACCAGCTCACCGCCACCGGCACCTACTACCCCGGCACCAACCTGCAACTGCGCTACCAGGTCAAACCCCACCGCTGACCGCGCAACAACTTCTGCACCAGGTCAGGAGCCCTGGGGCACCCGGCGTCGTGCGGCTCGGGCCCATGGGCCTCCTCCCGCCGCATCTGCTGATAGCCGTCCTAACGGTGGTACTGCATGAGTTACCTGAGTTGGCTCTCACGTTCGATCAAGGCGACGGCCATTGGGAGGAAGGCTGGACTCATCAGATTCCGATTCAGCGCTTGGACCTCGCCGCGCAGTTTGTGTTGCCATCAACTATCGCACCCTTCGTCCGCGATCAACTCAGCGCACGCACGGGGCGGGGTCGCCCCACCACCCACCAGTACCAAAAAGGAGATGGCTGGACACTCGAGCACACGACCACAACCGCGGGCAAGGACATGGTCTACGACAAGTCAGCCGAAAGCAGGCTCGATACTCCTGGTGTATACCGCTTCGAGACGCGACTGAGGAAGCCACGTCTCGTCAAGCACGACCTCAGGGCGCTCGCCGATGTGAACGAAGCAGCCGCCCAACGGGCTCTTCGCGCCCGGTGGGAAGCGACCCGCTGGGGTGAGCCCCTGATGGCTCCCGCGCCTCTTGGGAACGTGCTAGCCAACGTCGCCAAGCCGGACCGAACGCCGGTACTGGGATACCTCTACGCAGCCAGTATTGGAGACTTCACCGCCTTTCCCGACCGTGAAAAGCGAAGACTTCGATCCTTAGCCGAGAGTGCCGGACTGAAGGAGGGAGTACCACCCATCTACGCCTTGGGAGAGTCCATCCGGATCGATCTCGCTTCGGGCCGCACTGAGCCTGCTGAGGGGAAAGCAGACCTCCCCCAGCGGGGAACGAAAGGCGAAGGTGGCGATTCGCCCCCGCACCTGGGTGAGACTGAGTTATCGACCTCGACAGCCTCGTGAGGATTGCAGCGACCCATGGTCGTTGCTCGGGCGGGTGACTGCGACGAGTGGGGGTCCAGAGGACGGGCTGTGCGTAGGTCATAGCGTCTGTGCCCACCTGGCCCGCTTGAGGAATCCCGCGAGTCGTATGTTGGCAACAGCCCTCCAGGTCGCGGAAGTTGCCGCTTGTGACCAACCTGGTGCGCCCGGATGTGGTCGCTCACCTGGTCTCGCCCCCGAAGTGCCGTGGGCCGGGGATGTTCTCCCAGCCGTACCATCTTGGAATCTGGCACGGTCGGTCGGTGATCATCGAAGCGTTACCGTTTGTCGATGAGTCGCTTCAGGGGTTGTGGCCATCCGCAGTTTGGCTGCCCCCACACTCGCCTGTTGTTTCCATCGAGTGCTCCGGGAGTCGTCATGGGTGTGCGCCATGCTGGGGTCACTCGGATGCCCATCGGTGGCCCGGCTCGTAGCCATTTGCCCGGCACCACGCGTCATTGGCCTCCCAGAAGTAGCGGAAGGCTGCCGAGATCTCTTGATGGCTTAAGTAGCGTGGCGACCGGATGTATCCGAGGGCGACGACCTCTTGCACTGAGGTAAGCCAGCCGGTGTCGGTGGAGTCCGCTCCCGCACACCATCCCTCGGCTTGGGAGACCGGGTTGCCGTAGGGGTCCCTGTAGGAGCGCTCTTCCATTCCTTCGAACTGCCATCCTTGATAGGCCTCAAAGAGGGACTGGCCGAGGCTTTGCGGTGAGGATGGGTCAGCCGTGACGGGCGCGAGGTCGTCTACCGACATGGGCTCACAATCGAGGGGTCCCGTTCCCTCCCAGCAGAAGTAGTCAGGCAGCGCGTCGGGTGCTGGCCGTTCTGTTCCTTCAAAGCACCAGTCTTTCCTTGCCGACGACGTTGCAGTAGTACCGGCCCCCATCGATCAGAGTGACGATTCCTGACCAGTTGGGAGAGGCCGAGTACTGGGGTTGTTGGGTTCGTGTGGTCAGGACGATGATTAGGAGGGCCGCGAGCAGCGCAATCAGGGCTCCGGACGCCCAAAGAACCTTGGCCTTGTTGGCCCTCACCTTTGTTCGCTTGGCGAGGGGCTGTTTCGCGGGTTCCTGAGTCGAGGGACTTGCAGTTCTCTGCATCGCGGTCGAATCACTAATGTGGTGCCACACGTTGTCGGACCCCAGAATGTGCCCGTTGGCTTCGTCTCCCGGATGGTAGACCGTTGGGGTCAGGGCCTCTCCACAGCGCGGACAGACTCGCCAGTCCTTGCCCTGAACCGGCCTGTCGCATGAAGGGCAGGCGGCGAGGCTTGCTGACTCATAGTCGGAAGGTGGATCCTGCACGCCGTCGATCCAGGCGGACCCACTCCAGGTGCGGACTGAGTCAGTCCAGTGGCTGCCGTTCCACCAGCGCAGGACCCGTTCTCCTCCAACTGCTGCGTCGCTCCAGGGATCCTGCTTCCATTCGCCCTCCCGCTTTCCCCACACGCTTGGCCCCATCCGAGTCGCATGGCCACGGAAGCCGCAGCGGCAACTGCGTCCTGAAGGAGGCGCATCCCCCTCATGGAGATCCTAGGTCCAACATCAAGGAATGGCGGCGATGGCTGCGGTCCGCTGGCTGAACGGAGATTGAGCCTGGCGTTGGGACACACATGTCGACCCTTCTGAGGAAGTGAGCATGCGCGCCTGTTTCACATGAAGAGGCCTGCCAGATGAAGCGGCAGTTCCAGGGACTATCTCGCGGCCTCCAAGTCCGCCGCAGCCTCCTGAAGATGAGAATCCGCAACTAGTATTGGGTTAACCGCCCCAAGGGGAAATTCACCCTCCAACTGTGTGACGGCGGCATCGTAGAACCCTGCGGCTTTGTGCAACGGGTCGGAGAACCTGCCATCGGGACTGTCAGGCACGGCAGCCATCATGCGCGCTGCTTCGGCAAAGTCCGCATGAGCGGTGATGTAGTCACCAGAGTTGAACGCGAGAGCCCCGCTCCGTACGACAGCATCAATATTGTCGGCGGCGGCTTCCGCGGTGGGGAGGTATTCAGCCCAGGTCTCGGGGCTCTGTTGTGGCTCGGCCACGTCTGGCTGTATGGAGGCGTCAGGAGTTGGTGGCGGTGCCGACTGGCTGTTCGCGACTAGAACCGTGACCAGGATTGAGGCGAGGATCGCAATGACGCCTCCGACTACCCAGGGGACCGCACTACCTCCGGTTGCGCCGTTCCGCTTGCCGGAAACAGGCCGAGGGTTATGTGCTTTCGGCGCAGATACGTGGGTCTGAAGACCTGAGGCGGGGCCGCCTATCCGGTGCCACACATTGTCGGACCCCAGAATGTGCCCATTGGCTTCGTCTCCTGGTTCGTGCCGCCCCACGGCTAGCGTTTCGCCACAGTGCGGGCAGATTCTCCAGTCGGATTCGAGTACCGCAGCGCCACAGTGAGCGCATACCTCACGCGTTGAGTGTTCAGAGCCTTCTACGGGTGTTGTTGGCCCTTGGAGGTCGGCGGGGTCGTGTCCGCGTGGGCCGCGAGTGGGTTCAGCCAGTGGCAGGGACTTGCTCTCCCATTGGGTGCCGTCCCAGATCCTCACGGAGTCCGACCATGACGATCCGTTCCACCAGCGCAGACGCGCCTTCTCGTCACTGACCTCTGATTGGGAGACGAGATACCAACCCTCGGTGGTGGGTGTGGTGTCGCTCATGGCTGCCTCCCCGCCAGGCGCGCTGATGCGCTGTCGGCGCACACCTCATTCTGCCCGATCGGGTGTGAGCGACGCTGGGCGCAGACGGAGGCAGAGCGAGATTCCACCGCGTCCCTGACGGTGGATCACCGTCGATCATCATCTTCTCCGCTGATCGGTTCAGGCGGTAGGCATTGCCAGCAACGCCTCAACTCGTCAAGAGAAGACAACACGCTGAACCCCTGCCATCGTGGAAAGGGAACTTCGACCTGAGCCAGCGCTGCAGACGGTGGCTCAGGAGCGAACAGGCACGGGGAGGTGTGGGCTCTTGACGCAATGGACCTACATCTGGGCTGATGAACGAGTCGCTGGACCCATGACCCTGACCGAGTTCCGCCGCATTGAATCTTCTCTAGGCCCCGAGGCTTGCGTCTGGCACCCCGACGACGGTTGGCTTCCCGTTTGGCTGGCCTTCGCGCCCCCTGAAGGCGAGGAATCCACGAACTGGCCATCCGGCGATCCCGACGCACCTCCGCCGCCCCCACCGCACCCCCCAAGCGATGTTGCTGAGGTCACGCAAGACAAGGCGGAGAGCCCGCATGGGTCGGGGGGGATCAACCGCCGGGCGCTGATCATTACCGGGATAGCGGTGCTTGTGGGAGGGGTCTTGCTGGCAGTGGGCATCGGCACCCTCATGAACCAGTCAGGGACAGCGGGCTTAGCGGGGTCAGCCTCTCAGGCCACAACCCCACCCTCTGCAGCCCCAGACTCGACCTCGGCGGACGGGCAAGAGGACATTCCTGTCGAGGGCTACTGGACCGGAACGATGGCATCGGGCCGATACCGCTTCGAGATGGTTATCCGCGAGCGGTCGGACAACACCCTTCGCGCCCGGATGACTCAGACCGACCGAGAGACTGGCTACTCGGGTACCGAGTTCCTCTCTGGCCGTCGTTCCGCAGATGAAATCCGGTTGAAGGGATATCGCTGGAGTCTCGACACGCCCCCAGGGTGGTCGCTAGACACCATCGCTGCACGGATCTACCAATCTGCGGATGCCTATCGGCTGTCGGGTACCTATACGTGCCCCACCTGCTCCGGAGCCCAAGGCATTAGCGGCAGGCTCCAGATCGACTACTAGCGCTAGGAACTGGAAGTGACTCGATAGTCCATTGTCTGCCTGAGGCAGTACCGGCCCCAGAATCCTGGAGGGACTTTCGTCCCTAATCACGCGGCTTCTGCACGCTTCATTCGCCCAAGCCTCAAGGGGCTACGTAGAGTGAAGAACAGGTCACCGGGCGCGATGACCAGGGCAGTCATCGGCTGTAGGCAAGTGAGATGGGGGCAGCGAAATGCTGTTGTCGCGTGGAGGTCTTGGTTCAGGAGTCATCGCAGGCTTGGTACTGGCCGTGGGCATGCTTATCCCGGATGCACCGATGAACTGTGATGGTTGAGGCTGCGTCGTAACGCGGAAATGCCCTTCAACGCTGGGATTCTGGGAGTTCTTCACGCTTCCAGAGCCACACGAAGGAGGGCATCTCGCAGATGCAACTTTCTCATGCCTTGCCGGTGATGTCAGCAACGTTCGATGAGCCGAATCTGGTCGTGTCGTCGGGTCTGGTCCCCGCGGTGGGGTTGGCGCAGCAGGTCGGTATCGCTGAGCTGGCCGATGACCTGGTCACCGTGCCCGGCCCGGCGGGTGCGAATGCGGGTGCGAAGGTCATGTCGCTGGTCGCGGGCATGGCCACCGGCGCGGACAGCATCAGCGACCTGCAGGTGTTGCGCCACGCCGCGATGGGGCGGGTGTTCACGCAGGTCAAGGCGCCGTCGACGATCGGGACGTTCCTGCGCGGGTTCACCTTCGGACATGTGCGCCAACTGGATGCGGTCGCCTCGCGAACCCTGGTCGGCCTGGTCCAGGCCACGCCCCTGCTGCCCGGCATCGAGTCGGGGTGTGTGATCGATATCGACGACACCGTAAAACCGGTGTTCGGCGCCGGCAAGCAGGGCTCAGAGTTCGGTTACACCCGGGTGCGGGGGTTGAACGCGCAGTTGGCCACGATCAGCACCGATGCTGCGGCTCCGGTGATCGCGGCCACCCGGTTACGCCGTGGCGCCAGGAACAGCGCCGCCGGTGGGGTGCGGATGCTCCGCGACACGATCGCCACCGCGCGGCGCTGCGGAGCGACCGGTCCGATCCTGGTGCGTTCCGATTCGGCCTATTGCACTACGGCCATCGTCGCCGCTATCTCCAAGGCGGGGGCCCGGTTCTCTGTCGGGATCGCCCTGAATGCTGCGGTGCGGCGCGCGATCGCGGCCATCGACGAGACCGCGTGGACCCGTATTGACTACCCGCAGGCCATCGTCGATCCCGAGACTGGGGAACTGGTCAGCGCCGCGGAGGTCGCCGAAATCGGCCATACCGCGTTCATCTCCAAACCGAAGGCCCAGCAGGTGACGGCGCGGTTGATCGTGCGCCGCATCCCGGAACTGAACAAGGCCAAACTGGCCGGCCAAGATCCGCTGTTCCCGCTGTATCGGTATCACGCGATCTTCACCGACAACCCTGCGCCGCTGATCGCCGCGGAAGCCCAGCATCGTGGTCACGCGGTGGTGGAACAAGTCATCGCCGACTTGAAGAACTCCGCCCTGGCCCACCTGCCCTCCGGGCGGTTCTCGGCGAACGCCGCGTGGCTGGTCGCAGCCGCGATCGCGTTCAACCTCACTCGCGCGCTCGGCGTGACGGCCGCCGGCCGGTTCACCAAAGCCACCACCGCGACCATCCGAGCGCGCATCATCAACACCCCCGCGCGGGTCTCGCGATCCGCTCGACGGATCCGGCTGCACCTGCCCTCGAACTGGTTGTGGGCCACCAGCTGGCTGCGCGCCTGGAACCACACCATGACCCCCGCCACCGTCTGAACCCGCCGCCCCCAGTCCCCGAACCGGAAGACAACCCAATACCGACCAGCCGACAACGTCGTCGGCGGCGCCGCCACGCCCCGAGGCCATCACTCACACCAGCGACTCGAACACGATCAACTCAGAAGCCCATCGGTGCATCCGGGCTTATGGCCCCTCCGGCCCTCGCAGACCAGGGCGATCTTGATGCTGGGTTTGGCACCGCGGGAATCGTGGAAACGGATGTCAATACTCAGGATCTTCCGGCGGCAGCGGAGTTGACGCCGGACGGTGGATTCGTGGTCGTGGGTCGGACGACGGACCACTCGACCAATGAGGAAACCATCGTCAAGTACACCAGCGCGGGGGCACTCGATCCCTCGTTCGGCTCTGGTGGGGTCGTGACGACTTCCCTTGGTGTCGCCAATGGGGAATGGGCCAAGGTCGCTGTTCAACCTGACGGGAAGATTGTGGTTGCTGGTTGGGTGCCCGGCGCTTCGTCGTCACGAATGTTGGTGGCCCGCTTCACCAGCAGCGGCTCGCTCGACTCGACTTTTGATGGCGACGGGGTCGTCCAACCGTATGCAGGGGGCACCTACGAGGAGCCGGGAGCACTTGCTGTTGCCCCCGGCGGTGAGATCTGGGTGGTCGGGTTGTCATCAACCGTGTCCATGGGGTCGCGACTGGCGGTCATGAAACTCGGATCTGACGGGGTACAGGATGCCGCCTTCGGCTCCGGAGGGTCCGTTGTCACGGACTGCGGGCTGAACGCAACCCAGCGGTCCGTTCCGGGCAACGGAGTGGTCCTCACCGGCGATGGCTCTGCAGTCATCACCGCGGGTGTGTCCAACGTGTCCGGCTGCCTGCTTAAAGTGGCGGCAAATGGTGCTCTTGATCCTTCATTCGGGACCGGCGGCGTGGTCAACAGCACGGACACCGAGTTCAAGGGCCTGGCCGTGCAGTCTGATGGTCGGATCCTGGTGTCCCAGACCTTCTGGTCGGATGTTCCCGGGACTCGGCATCGGATCACTCGCTACACCTCGGACGGTCGACTCGATACCACCTTCGGCACCTCTGGGCATGGCCTCAACCTCAACTACCAAGGTGTTATCCAGTCGTTCGCGGTTCAGCCCGACGACAAAGTAGTTGCTCTGGTGGCGGGCAACTTCAACACGTCCTCACTCGATGTCTACCGGCTGACCCGAAACGGAGTCGATGATACTGACTACCTCACCGGCTTCTACCGCTACGGTCCACTCCACCTTGATGTCACGCAGGAAGGCGTCGACGGCGACAGTTTGAGCCCTATCGATGTCCTTGTCAGCGGTACCGGGATCCTTGCGATAGGAATCGAGCGGTACAACGTCGATCCCTCGAACCCAACAAACATCTTCGTTGCGCGGATCGTGAACTCCGGTGTTCGGAATGACCCAGTTACTGCCGCGCTTTCGGCGAGCGCTGCCGTTGTGTTGACGGATGAAGAGGTGACGCTGAATGCGGGAGGTTCCACCACCTCATCTGGGGTGAAGACCTACACGTGGGATCTGGACGGCAACGGGTCCTTCGAAAGGAGTTCGGGAACCGATCCAACTGTGACTCGCTCCTGGGCCAGTCCAGGGACGGTAGTGCCGGTTGTGCAGGTGACCAGCGGTAGTGGTCGTACCGACACCGAGACCGTCAGTGTCACTGTCACACCTCGTCCTCCCTCAGGCGAGGTTGGGCTGACCGTGAACCAGGCCGCGAACTACACCCAGGACAAGAACGTGACCCTGGGCGTCGTGTGGCCGGAACACGCGACCTCGATGCGGCTCTCCAATGACGGTGGATTCGGTGCAGGTACGACGACAGTGATGGACCCCTCAGCGAGCGTTCCGTGGGTCTTGGACGATTCCGTCGCGGGTCTCGTACACGAAAGTCGTGTACTTGCGGTTCTCTGGCCCGGGAATCGACTCCACCCGCACCTACAGCGACGACATCATCTTCGACAACACCGCGCCCCGGGTCACTCAAGCCGGATACCAGGTCGCGGGCGCGTGGGTCATCGTCACCGTCAACGCCAACGATCCGGAAAGCGGCCTATCAAACATGGAAATCTCCCATGGGGCAGCCACCGTGTCCGTACCTCATGGCAGTCAGGTACTGATCCCCGCGGCCTCCCTGGGGGTGGCGCACGGCCAATCGCGGGCACGGCCAGGGGATGCGGTGTCGGCTCAGGCTTTGACGCTGCAACTTCGCGTCGGTGACAAGGCGGGGAACTGGAGCGGGTGGACCAGTCTCGCGGGAGATGGCACGACCACTGAGCCCACCCCGACGCCAGCCCCGACCTACCCGTCACCGACGCCTGCGCCGACTCCGAGCGCCACGATGAAGAAGGGCAAGACGCTAACCACCAAGGCTCTGCTGCGTCAGGCAGGGATCGCGCAACCGAAGAAATCGACGACCAAACTCGATCCCACACCGGGCAGTAAGAAGGTCTGCAAGATTCTGCCGAAGAGCGCCGGAATCAAGGCACTCAAGAAGGGCACCTGTCGGATCAAGGTGACCGTGAAGCCGCAGCGAGGGAAGGCGGCGACAACGCTCGTGACGATCACAGTGAAGTAGGAGCATCGGCGAGTCCGCGGGGGTGAGACAGGTCATGAGGAGCGGCGAGTACGCGACGAATCCAAAGCATGTCCTGGGCTGGTGGGAGTCCATCTATGGGCTGCTCAGCCAAGAACGGCGCGCGGAGTTCCTTGAACGCCCGGAGTTGGTGCAACTGTGTACCTCCTTCACGCCCAACATCGTGAAGCCCGCCCTTCGCAGAAGCAGCCTTCTCTCGGAGGCGCTGCGATGGGCCAAGGAGCACCGTGCCGACTTCCCCTCCCGGAGTAGCCCCGGGAATCGCAGCAGTCCTTCCAGAAGAATCCGGGAAGGGGCCGGCGACAAGGCAACCAAGCGTGCGACCCAACCCAGCACCAGAAGGAAGAAGAACCGTTTGGTCTCCTCCAGTGACCCGACATCGAGCCCGAGAAGACCTACCCGACGACGCACCGGGGGAGTCACTCGCTATGGGTCGGGGACCATTCGCAGCGCGGGAAACCCCGAGGATGTGCTTCCTGGCGGCGGCAAATGCCCTGCCTGCGGAATGGTCTACCGCTCAGACGGGCACTGTCGCTGCTCGTGAACGTCCCATCGGTCGCAGTACACCTCGAACCTGCCCACCATGACCTCGCTCGAATCTTCCGGAGAGACGCCTGGCGATAACGAGAGGTGTGGACGGATGCTCGCGGACGCAAGCCTCGCCACATCGCCTGGGACTCCTACGGGGTGCGGTAGTTGCTCATCCAGATCCGTTGCTCGAAGCCCCCTCGTGACTGCCTCTTGGCCGTCGCCGTCTGAACCACCTCATCAAGGCTGGCTCCTTCGACCTCTATCAGTGCAAGCAGTACTTCGTAGACATCGGCCATCTCTTCGATGCGGTCAGCGCCGTCGGCTTCGTGGAGTTCGCGTGATTCCTCGACCAGTTTCAGGTTCAGGGCTTCCCACATGTCGTCCTCGTCAAGGATGACGGTGTCGTACGTGGCCCCTTGAGCGGTCACGATGTCGGGGATCTGGTCGCGGACGAGTTTGCCGTCTGTTGGGAAGTGTCATGCCGGTAACTTACGCAAGGTGACGTGAGGAACATGGGATTGGCGGGTTCCTCGACTACGAGCCGACCGAGATCGACAACTTCCGCGGCATCGTCCTGTTCGGGATGAACACAGCCTCCTACAAGTTCGCTCTCGCGAAGTCGCTGATCGACCTCGTGCGAGCAGGGCAAGGACCGGGCCACCCTGGAGGAACTTGCGGTCCCCTTCTCGGCGCACCTGACCGAGCATCTGGCGCACTCACCACGGCAGATCAAGGCCACGTCGAGCAAGTTCCTCGATGCCTGCCGGGAGTTCAACCAGGGTGAGGTGGATCAGGGGGTTCTGATCGACACGACGGTCCGTCTCGGGTTCAACAACGTCATCGACGCCTTCCACAAGGTGGGCGGATCGGATGTCTCCACCCGGTTCTTCATCGACGAACGCAAGACCGCAACCCGCGGCATCGTCCTGACCGACTCGGTCCACGCGCTGACTGCCTCGGACCTGTACTCGCCGATTGAAGAGACCGAGGCCCGTTGGAGGCTGGTGGAATCAGCATGGGACCTCGGCCTGGATACGTCGCTGGTACGCGTGGACTCCGACCTGCACTACTTGCTGTCGAATGACCGGCGCAGCAACGATCACGTCCGCACGCGATGCCCTCAACGGGTATCAGCGGGGATCGTGCTTCTACTGCTACCGACCGATTGGCATCATCCCCGGGCGAGGCAGACCTCGCTGATGTGGATCACGTCTTCCCCCACGTGCTGCAACGCCGCGGGATGCTGACCAACCTCGATGGAGTGTGGAACCTCGTCCTCGCCTGTGTGCACCTGCAATCGAGGAGCCGATGGGCAAGTTCGACGCAGTCCCTGCGGCGAAGTACGTCGAACGCCTCAGCAGGAGGAACGAGTACCTCATCTCCAGCGCCCACCCACTTCGCGAGACTCTGATGGCCCAAACAGGTCCCGACCCCGCCTCACGGCGGGCCTACCTGCAGGCCAAGCACTCACCGAAGCGGGTCAAGCACACCCGGCGCGCTGGCAGACCGACGAGCAAGGTCTGCCCAACTTCTAAGTCCGAGACAGTCAGGTAAGCGTACGAGTGTGCGGTCCGCGGTCGCTGGTCGAACCCCGGGGGCGGGCGACCTTGAGAAGGCCGTCGCGACAGTGCACACCTCATGGACGGCGGCCCAGTTCCCACTAGGGAAAGCAGTGCAGTCCGCATTCAATGAGAGCCAGCGCCAAGCACCCGGATTTGCCGAAGGACCTTCGTCCCTAATCGAGGGCCACTTGCCTGGAATGAGCGTCTGAACCGCGCCAACTACGTAAAGTGATTTGCAGGTCACCTGACGCGATGGTCGCGTTATCAGCAGCGTGTGACGGGGGAGGGTTCAGGCCCATGGCCAAGATGCAGCGGACCCGTGAGATTCCCGTGGCGGTTGTGGCGACTTCGATCGCCGATCCTCCTACTTCGCGGATCAGGTCGTATTCGCGGACTGCGCGTTGCCGATTGCCTGCTCCTGCTCACTCGAGCCGACGTGGAGTGTCAGTCTTTCGCCGGGGTGTGGGGTCAGGTCTCGTCGGGTTGATCGTCGTGTTCGGTCTCGCTGCCTGTGGTGCCGGGGAGACGGTTTCCCCGCAGTCGCCCTCTCCGTCGCTGTCGGAGTCTGTGCTCTTGCGGCAAGAAACGCTGCAGCAGTACTTCAATCCACTGTCGAGAGGCACGGTGAATGGAGCCGAACTAGCGTCGGCCTCAGCGTCACCCGGAAGTCCCGCTGCGGCCTTTGCCGAACATCAGGCAAACATGATCGTGGCCGCTCGGTCGAGTCAACTAGGTCAGGTGTGGACCGTTTCGACCACAGTTGTCTCCGACTCTTCGGTGGACTGGACGGCTGGTAGCAACCAGTACTCCGACACGGCTGAGTTCACTGATTTCGAGTACGACAGGAGTGGTCGGCTCACAACGTGGCTGGTCTCTGGCAAGTATCCCCTCACGACCTTGGTGGGACGAGTCAATAAGACGCAGTCAATCGGCGGTACTGAGATCACTGTGAAGGATGCCTACCGAACAGCCACCGGTGACCTGCAGGTGACGTATGAGGCTGCTGCGCAGGGCAAATCGGGAAACATCCTCGTGGACGGCTACGTGAACAAGGGCCGCACGCGCAAGGGCAGTCCACAGGCTTACCAACTTGACCTCAGTCGAAGGGCGACGGCTGAGGGTGCCTCCGTCTTCCTTAAGTCGGACTGGGGCGGCGATCTGGTTTTCTCGTCGTTCTACCCGAACGAGGGCCAGGCGGAGATTCCGGTGACGGCCAGACCGTTCACTGACAGCGCGTCGAAACAGAAGAAGGGTGACGAGACATGAGGACAAGGACAACAGTCAGCGCTGGAGTGTTGAGCGCTTCGATGCTGCTGGCGCTGGCCGCCTGCAGTTCGGGAACGACCTCAACGAGTGGCGAATCCGCCGCAGCGTCGGGGGAACCCGCCGGTTCCGAGCAGGTACTGACGGACTACTTCACCGCATTCGCAACCCAGGACAGCGGGGACATGAAGCCCATGCTGAAGTCCTCCGCCCCAGGCTCTCCGGCCTTCCTCTACGCACGCCACCAAATCAACGGGGCACTGGCTGGAGAGTCCGCGAACGTATCCTCCGACCCTTCGGAGGTAACGGTCTCCGGCGATTCCGTCACTTTGGTCGATGAGGCCTTGCTTGACGAGGATTCGAGCGAGGCAGAACGTCAAGAGGCGACCACCGTCTACAAGGACTTCACCTTCGCCCCTGATGGCCGCCTCGACACCTGGACCTCCGAGCCAGGAGGCCCGCTGGCCCCTCGGGTGAAGGCACAGAGTGGGTCCGGGAGCAGTGGCAAGGTCACCGTCAAGGCTTCAACGTCCTACGTGACCAACGACGGTGACCTCGCCGTTACCTACACGGTGCGCAACAAGTCCAACGACAAGGCCCAGTTGACACCTGACGGCTACCTGAACCCCAACAGGAGACAAGTCGATGTTTCCACCTACACGGGGATGCTTGACCTCTCACCAGGGGCCTTCGCCGACGAACGCGCGTCCATCGATAACGGCCAGCCGGGAGGAAAACTCATCTTCCAGGTCTACTTTGTCGGCTCCACTTCCCCGATGACATCCATCACCGTTCCCATCGCCAAGTAGGGGCCACCCCATCGGGTAGAGCGCCGAGCGGCTGCGGTCTAGGAAGGGAGCAGAGCGCAGGTCATGGCTGTCTCTTGGGAGATCCCCGCTGGTCGGTAAGCCAGGCGGCTTGGCGCTCTGCATCTGAGGGTGCCGCCCTGGTCGGAGGTCGTAGAGTCCGGCACATGACCCACGATGACATCGAGAAGGCGATGCGCGCGCTTCACGAGGTGCTGGACCGGGTCGAGTCGGGGGAGTTGGACGCGACCGCGGGGATGGTGGCGCGGCTGGAGGGCGCTCTGGTCGCTCTGGACGCCCTCCTGGAAGGTACGGAGATACAGTAAACGACCGTTTAGTGTAATCTGGGGGTATGGGGACACCTGGGGAGTACCGGGTCATCGGCTATCTGCGGGTCTCGACCGCGGAGCAAGCAGACAGTGGGGCGGGCCTCGCGGCGCAGCGGGCACAGATCCAATCGGCGGTCGATTACCGCGACTGGACTCTCACCAGGGTCTTGGAGGACGCGGGCGTCAGCGGGAAGTCCCTGTCGGGCAGGCCCGCCCTTCAAGAGGCGCTCCATCTCCTCGCCAACCGTGAAGCCGACGCCCTCGTCGTTGCGAAGTTGGATCGCCTCTCCCGGTCCCTGCTCGACTTCGCCGGTCTGATGGAGCAGGCCCGCCATGAGGGGTGGAACCTGGTGGCGCTGGATCTCGGCATTGACCTGTCCACACCTGCGGGGGAGTTCCTATCGAATGTGATGGCCAGTGCTGCGCAGTGGGAACGCCGCATCATCGGGCAGCGAACCAAGGACGCTCTTGCCGCTCGTCGTGCCGCCGGGGTCACGCTCGGCAGGCCCCGAGTGCTGCCACAGGAAGTCGTGGCCCGCATCGCGAGCGAAAGGCAGGCGGGAGCGACGCTGCAGGGCATTGCAGATGGCCTCATGGCGGACGACGTGCCGACGGCTCGTGGCGGTGACCGGTGGTATCCATCGAGCGTCCGCTCGATCCTCTCCAGCGCCAGCAGTTGACCACCCACCGTTAGCGACCTTCGCGAAGGCGTCCGGGCAGGCCTTTGGGATTCGACGTATTGGGATGGGCCACACTTCGTGGCCGTACCAGTTGCCTGGTTGCGGAGTGGGACGCGCCATCCATCAGACTGCGATACAAGCCCAGGGTCCGTCGTCAGATTCCTTCACTGCCCAGCACTTCAGTCGGAAGCCTCGAAACAGCAGTCTGTGGCGGCGAGGACACCGATACCGTCGCTGCGATTGCCGGGGGCCTGCTCGGTGCCCGATACGGGGCCTCCGCGATCCCTGCCCAGTGGCGTCGGATCTTGCACGGCTGGCCCGGCAAACGAGGTCGAGACCTGATCTCCGCTGCCACCTTGATCGTCCGTCACGGGCAACCTGACTCCGGCGGGATGGCCCTCTCTCGCGACGATGGACTACAGCGGATACGGCGACATCCGCCAGATCGCAGCGCACCCCCACGATTCAGGAGTCATCCTGGCCGGAGTCGGTCACCTGGATCCGCTTCCGGAGGGCGTGGATTCCGTGGTGTCGCTGTGTCGTTTGGGGCGTGACCAGGTGCCCGCGGCGGGAATCGCACCTGAGGACCACGTCGAGGTGTGGTTGGTGGATAGCAGCGCCCCTGACGACAACCCGAACCTTGATTTCGTTCTTTCCGATACAGCGGACCTCGTCGAGCAACTCCGAAACGAAGGACGAACGGTGCTGCTTCACTGCGTGCACGCGGTTTCCCGAACGCCCACGGTTGCCGCCATGTACGCGATACACAAGCAGGCCGTGAGTGCTGAATCAGCCCTCAGCGGCATCCGCGATGACTTACCCCTCTCGGATCCCAACCGGTCATTCCTCGATGCGCTCGTTCGTCATCACCTGTCCTAACGGGATGAGGGCCGTCCCTGGCTGAGCGCCGCGATCTGCCGTACCGGACCCGACTACCCGCGATGCTGACTCTCAGTGGAGGGGAACCAGGCTCGTGGCGCTCGGTGGACCCGGGGATGGTCTCGCCCTTCCACCGGTCGTGGAGGTGTTTGACCAAGGCCTGGGTTCGTTCGGGACTTTGGTCCTCAATATGGGGCTGTGTCAGGCGCATCCGGTGGTTGCTGCCCTACCGTGAGTTGGCCAGACGCACTCTAAGTGGCGTTTACCGAACGGGGAAACGGGGTCGAAATGACGCGTACGAGTTGTCAGTCCATGCGTTTGTTGTTGCGGAGCGTTCGCTGCGCTGGTGGTGGCCCTGGGTGTGATCGCGTTCGGAGCCGGTGGTCCGGTGCAGGCCGCAGAAAGCGACTCGGGCGTTCCCGGTGTCACCGAAGCGGACGCGAATGTGACCGGTACGGTTTCCAGCACTAACGGCGCGGTGGCCAGCGGCTATGTGGAGTTCTACGCCTCATGTGAGGACTGGAATACCGGTAATGATGCGGGATATGCGTCGTTCTACGATTCCCAGCCGTACCAGGTGACGGTGCCGCCGGGGGACTACCGGGTGCGCATCTCGCCTGACAGCGGGTACGGGTGCAGTGAGGTCGTGGCATAACGCGAAATCGTCGTGCGCGGACGCCGATGTGGTGACCGTGGCTCCGGGAGCCAACACCCGCAACCTGGTGGCGACCGTCCGGCGTCGAATGTCACCGGCACGGTGTCCAGCAGCTAACGGCCCGGTGGCCGGCGGCAACGTGGAGTTCTACGCCTCGTGTCGAGGACTGGAACAACGGCAATGAGGCGGGATATGCGGTGGTTCTACGAGTTCTCGAGCCGTACCAGGTGACGGTGCCAGGCGGGGGACTACCGGGTGCGCATCAGGCCCTGGCGATGGTACGGGTGCAGTGAGGTCGTGGCATAACGCGAAATCGTCGTGCGCGGACGCCGATGTGCGTGACCGTGGCCCCGGGAGCCAACACCCGCAACCTGGTGGCGACCGACAGGCGTGAATGTGACCGGTACGGTGTCCAGCAGCAACGGCGCGGTGGCCAGCGGCTCGTGTGACGTTCTACGCCTCGTGTCAGGACTGGAACACCGACAGTGCGGCGGGATACGGGTCGTTCTACGGTTCCGAGCCGTACCAGGTGACGGTGCCGACGGCGGGGGACTACCGGGTGCGCATCTCGCCTAACGAGCGGTACGGGTGCAGTGAGGTCGTGGCATAACGCGAAATCGTCGTGCGCGGACGCCGATGACGTGACCGTGGCCCCGGGAGCCGACACCCGCAACCTGGTGGCGACCGCAGGCGTGAATGTGACCGGTACTGTTTCCAGCAGCTAACGGCGCGGTGGCCAGCGGCTATGTGGAGTTCTACGCCTCGTGTGAGGACTGGAATACCGGTGATACTGCGGGAGATGCGTACGTTCTACGATTCCCAGCCGTACCAGGTGACGGTGCCGACGGCGGGGGACTACCTGGTGCGCATCTTGCCTGGCGGCGGTACGGGTGCAGTGAGGTCGTGGCATAACGCGAAATCGTCGTGCGCGGACGCCGATGACGTGACCGTGGCCCCAGGAGCCACCCCCCGCAACCTGGTGGCATTGCCCGGTTCGAATGTGACCGGTACGGTTTCCAGCAGCACCGGCTCGATGTCAATAGCCCAGGTATCGTTCTACGCCTCATGTGATGACTGGAACAACGGCTCGTCAGCGGGGTCATCGTTCGCCTCAACGTCGTATCAGGTGACGGTGCCGACGGGGCAGTATCGGGTCCTCATTCAAGGATTGTTCGGCTCCACCATTCTGTCGTCGTGGCACGATGCGAAATCGTCGTGCGCGGACGCCACCGTGGTCACGGTCGCCGAGGGAGACAACACCCTGAATCTGGTGCTGCAGGTTACGCCGACGCCCACGCCGACGCCGACGCCGACGCCGACCGTGACGCCGACGCCGACCGTGACGCCGACCGTGACGCCGACGCCGACCGTGACGCCGACGCCGACCGTGACGCCGACGCCGACCGTGACGCCGACGCCGACCGTGACGCCGACGCCGACCGTGACGCCGACGCCCACACCGACCTATCCCACGCCGACGCCCGCACCCACTCCGAAAGCCACGGTCACGAAGGGTAAGACGCTGACGACGAAGGCACTGCTTCGTCAGGCGAAGATCGCCCAGCCGAAGAAGTCAACAACCAAACTCGCTCCGACTCCGGGTAGCAAGAAGGTCTGCAAGATCCTGCCCAAGAGCGCCGGGATCAAGGCACTCAAGAAGGGAACCTGTCGCATCAAGGTCACCGTGAAGCCGAAGCGCGGCAAGGCAGCAACAACCCTCGTGACAATCACTGTGAAGTAGGAGTTGTTCCGCGTCTGACTTCGTGACACTTTTCCGGTGTTTTCCTAACCAACATTTTGGTGCCGTCGACCGTGGAGTTGGAGGATGTCATGGTGTCGGTTTCACAGGGGTCCGAGCAGGGCCGGCGTAAGCGGAGGCGTCGGATTTTGTCGCCGTCGGAGAAGTACGAGATCTGGTTGCAGTTGCTGCGTGGGGAGGCCTCGATGGCTGAGGCTGCCGCGGCTCATCAGGTGGACCGTTCGGTGATCGTGCGGCTGCGGCAGGTGGCCCGGCAGGGCGCGTTGACCGCGTTGGCGGCGTCGCGGCCAGGGACGCCGCGTGATCGCGCGCGGGACTTGGAGTTGGAGGCGGTGCGCGCGGAGAACGCGCGGATGGCTGAGGCCATCAAGGAGATGGCGATCAAGTTGACGCTGGCCGAGGGAAAAGACAGCTGGGGTTGAGTGGCCCGATCCCAGCACGGGTATCTGAGGCCACGAAAGCGGCGTTGCTGGGTCTGGTCGCTCAGGCCCAGCGGCAGGGCTGGACCGCGGCGGCGGCATGCACCTACTTGGACCTGCCGACCCGGCGCTACCAGCGGTGGCGCACCCGAGCGGTCGCCGGTTCGCTGGCGGACGCCCGCCCGGGCGGGCACCCGGTGCATGGTCTGCTCGCCGACGAACACGCCGCGATCGTGGCGGTGTTCGACCAGTGGGCCGACATCGACCGCTCGCACCGCAAACTGGCTCACCGCGGCTCCTATACCGGCCAGTTTTGGGCGTCACCATCGACGGTGCGCCGCGTTTTGGCGTTATCCGGCAAGCGTTTCCGCCCCCCGCGCGGCGGCGGCGCCGGCGCGAAGCGGCCGGTACCGAACTGGGTGTCGTGGCAGCCAAACAGAATCTGGATTTACGACACGACGCACTTCACCCGCGCGCAGATGGCGTGTGTGGCTGTGCTCGACGTCGTGTCCAGGAAATGGATCGCCACCGTGGTCTCTGCCGAAGAAACCTCGGTGCAGGTGAAGCTGTGCTTCGAACGGGCCCTGGCCGCTGAAGGCCTGGACCTCGTCTTGGACCAACGCGCCGCTGAGAGGGCCGCCGGGGTGCACGGACCCCACCTGCCGATCCTGCTGGCCATGAGCGATAACGGCCCCCAGATGACCTCGGGCGACACCGCGCAGTTCATGGCCGTCAGCGCGATCGCCCAGCATTTCGGGCGACCCGGCACCCCCACCGACCAGGCCTGGGTGGAGTCCCACTTCGGCCACGTCAAAGGCGAACACCCCCACCTGGCCGTGATCCGAGACCCCGCCACCTTGCGCGCTGAACTCGACGTGGTGCGCACCCACCACAACACCGTGCGACTGCACGAAGCGATCGGCTACGTCACCCCCGACGACGAACACGAAGGCCGAGGAGAAACCATCCGCCAAGCCCGCCATGACGGGATGAAACGAGCCCGACTGCGCCGGATTGCATCCCGCCAAAACGACCGCCAGAATCAAACTGCCAAGAGGCACCCCGATGGTGGTTAGACAACCAGCCGAAGAGCGACATTAAGTCAGACACGCCTCAAGTAACCGCGTGAGGTTCACACCCACGACCGTGTACTCGGGCCGCATCGCTGGACTCCACTCGTACCTGGCCATGCTCGAAGCCCCGGGGGTGGGTCAAGGGTGATGATCAGGCTAGGGCGCGGTCAACTCGTTGCCCGACCCACACCCAGGGTGCGGGCGATCTGCGGGGTACTGATCCCGTCGCTCTTCATGGCCTTGGCGGCCTTGATGCGCTCCGGTGTCATGGCAGTGGGGCGTCCACCGACGCGACCGCGTTCTTTGGCGGCGGCAGAGGCCCGCTTTGGTTCTTTCTGAAATGAGTCGCCGTTCCATGTGCGCCAGGGCGGCGAATACGTGAAACACCGAGCTCGCCGCCCGGCGGTGGTGGTGTCGATGGCCTCGGTGAGGGAGCGGAACTGGATACTCGCGGTCGGCGAGATCGGCGAGATAGTCGTGACGAGGTCGGTGAGCGACCGCCCGAGCCGGTCGACGCGCCACACGACCAGCACATCTCCAGGGTTGAGGCAGTCCAAGCACGGCTGGCAGTTGGGGTCGCTCCATGGAGGAGCCGGACGCCTTGTCCGTGAAGACGCGAACGGCTCCGGCTGACTTCAACGCGTCAAGTTGAAGATCGGGGTTCTGATCGGTGGTCGATACCCGCGCGTAGCCGATGGTGTTGGCCATGATGTTCCTCCGTTGACGCCCCGCGCGAGTGGCGACGTTGTTGAGTGGCGGGTGCCCATTGAGGCGTGTCTGACTTAATGTCGCTCTTCGGCTGGTTGTCTAACCACCATCGGGGTGCCTCTTGGCAGTTTGATTCTGGCGGTCGTTTTGGCGGGATGCAATCCGGCGCAGTCGGGCTCGTTTCATCCCGTCATGGCGGGCTTGGCGGATGGTTTCTCCTCGGCCTTCGTGTTCGTCGTCGGGGGTGACGTAGCCGATCGCTTCGTGCAGTCGCACGGTGTTGTGGTGGGTGCGCACCACGTCGAGTTCAGCGCGCAAGGTGGCGGGGTCTCGGATCACGGCCAGGTGGGGGTGTTCGCCTTTGACGTGGCCGAAGTGGGACTCCACCCAGGCCTGGTCGGTGGGGGTGCCGGGTCGCCCGAAATGCTGGGCGATCGCGCTGACGGCCATGAACTGCGCGGTGTCGCCCGAGGTCATCTGGGGGCCGTTATCGCTCATGGCCAGCAGGATCGGCAGGTGGGGTCCGTGCACCCCGGCGGCCCTCTCAGCGGCGCGTTGGTCCAAGACGAGGTCCAGGCCTTCAGCGGCCAGGGCCCGTTCGAAGCACAGCTTCACCTGCACCGAGGTTTCTTCGGCAGAGACCACGGTGGCGATCCATTTCCTGGACACGACGTCGAGCACAGCCACACACGCCATCTGCGCGCGGGTGAAGTGCGTCGTGTCGTAAATCCAGATTCTGTTTGGCTGCCACGACACCCAGTTCGGTACCGGCCGCTTCGCGCCGGCGCCGCCGCCGCGCGGGGGGCGGAAACGCTTGCCGGATAACGCCAAAACGCGGCGCACCGTCGATGGTGACGCCCAAAACTGGCCGGTATAGGAGCCGCGGTGAGCCAGTTTGCGGTGCGAGCGGTCGATGTCGGCCCACTGGTCGAACACCGCCACGATCGCGGCGTGTTCGTCGGCGAGCAGACCATGCACCGGGTGCCCGCCCGGGCGGGCGTCCGCCAGCGAACCGGCGACCGCTCGGGTGCGCCACCGCTGGTAGCGCCGGGTCGGCAGGTCCAAGTAGGTGCATGCCGCCGCCGCGGTCCAGCCCTGCCGCTGGGCCTGAGCGACCAGACCCAGCAACGCCGCTTTCGTGGCCTCAGATACCCGTGCTGGGATCGGGCCACTCAACCCCAGCTGTCTTTTCCCTCGGCCAGCGTCAACTTGATCGCCATCTCCTTGATGGCCTCAGCCATCCGCGCGTTCTCCGCGCGCACCGCCTCCAACTCCAAGTCCCGCGCGCGATCACGCGGCGTCCCTGGCCGCGACGCCGCCAACGCGGTCAACGCGCCCTGCCGGGCCACCTGCCGCAGCCGCACGATCACCGAACGGTCCACCTGATGAGCCGCGGCAGCCTCAGCCATCGAGGCCTCCCCACGCAGCAACTGCAACCAGATCTCGTACTTCTCCGACGGCGACAAAATCCGACGCCTCCGCTTACGCCGGCCCTGCTCGGACCCCTGTGAAACCGACACCATGACATCCTCCAACTCCACGGTCGACGGCACCAAAATGTTGGTTAGGAAAACACCGGAAAAGTGTCACGAAGTCAGACGCGGAACACCATATAGGTGGAACACCTGGTTTCGGGCAGCAATTCCCGTGGGCAGGGTTTTCGGGCAGATCCGTCCGCTCAAGTGGACGTGACCGACAGAGTCATCGCAGGGTGCCCACAAACGACCGTTACAGGACGCCTGTAACTTCGCTGCTCAGTAGTCAGTGTGAATCACTGGGACGAGTGCACTGCTGGACTCCGGTTCTCGGGCTTGCGGTCGCGGGTTCCGTTCAGGGTCTACTTCTGCGCTGTCTGGCTTGGACAACTTCGGGGCCGGTGGCGTCCATGCCCGCAGGTTCTGCATCACCG